>JBDRDM010000061.1:0-5313 GCA_043820675.1 Microcaldota archaeon | reverse complement strand
CCATGATGATCTAAAGGTGCAAATGAATAAAAACCGGCTCGAACATTACAATGCTAGCCCCTCTTCCCTTTCAAGTGAGCATTTTTATGGATTCCCTTTTCCA
This sequence comes from Microcaldota archaeon, assembly GCA_043820675.1. Lineage (GTDB taxonomy): Archaea > Micrarchaeota > Micrarchaeia > Norongarragalinales > SBBD01 > JACRGC01. The sequence continues at coordinate 5,210 of JBDRDM010000061.1, read as the reverse complement.
TTTCGTATTTTCCGTTATTGGAGCGATGGCCCTTGACTTGCATAAGAAACACCGCCTAGTCTTCGTCATGTCCGCGGCCTCCTTTGCGGTCCTGATCGATTTTGACCACTTCTTCAATATCGATCCCCTCTATGCAAAGCCCCTGCACAATATTTTTGTTGCAATCCTCATCCCCTTGGCGCTCTTTTACATAGCTTACAGATATGAGCGGAATTTGCATCCCCGCCGCACCGAATTGCAAAAGTTCTTTCTCGTGGTTATGGTGATGCTCGTTGGCCACCTTGTTGCTGACATGTTCTATTCGCAGGATTTCCGCGTGAAGCTCTTTTATCCCCTTTCATACGAGTCGTATTCCTTTGCTGATCTGCCCCTTCCAACCCCGCTTGAAAGATATGATTTCATAACCTCCCAGGGGGTAGCGCTCCTGTTTTACTCGATAATCCTCCTATCGGTGCTTTTCGCGGAGGATTTCATCAAATGGCACGAGGAAAAGCACGAGAGCGTGAGGAGAAGCATTAAGGATGTCGTAAAGGATTTCTTCTGAATTTCCCGGCGTGATGGATTGCCGATGGGCGGGGTTGAGCCGGACCGGATCAGCAAAATAATTATTGCACACTATTCGGGACAATTGGGGTGCTGGCTAATATGCCTAATTTTTCCGAACTTTCCTATTCTAAAGCGCAATTCCCATTGGGATTGCAATTTCCATTGCTTATTTAATCGCCACGCCCTATTGTATTGCAGGGGTGCATGGTGCGATGGGGGCAAGAGTGATCCGTGAGACGGATCCGACGACTTTATCAGAGGCGGTTTACGTTCTTTCCGCAGGAGGCATCATAGCCGCCCCGACCGAAACATGCTACGGCCTCCTTGCGGATGCAACGAATTCAAAGGCGGTTGCAAGGATTTTTTCTATCAAGGGAAGGCCGAAATCAAAAGCGCTTTCCGTATTCGTTTTTGATGAGAGGGAACTTTCCCAAAACGCGATCATGACAGTCAAAGCAAGGACGCTTGCAAAAAAATACCTGCCAGGGCCGCTTACGCTCGTATTAAAAAAACGAAAACCATTCCGCCTATCCCGCCTTTTATCCGCCGGGAATACGGTCGCATTCAGAATATCCGCCCATCCTTTCATTGCGGGACTTCTTTTCAATTACCGCAAACCCATCACGGCAACAAGTGCGAATATCTCTGGCGACAAGGAAATACATTCATTCAAGGAGGCCTTCAGGCATTTTGGGAGGTCGGTTGACCTGATAATCGATGGGGGAAATCTATTGCCCGGTCCTCCCTCGACCGTTGTTGACTGTTCGGGCAAGGGAATCCAAATAATCCGCAAGGGGGCAATCAAGCTCAAGATCAACTAGTCCTGCTGGATCTTCCTCACTTTGCCGGTTTTTGCATCCACTTCTATACGGTCGCCGGTCCTTAACACCTGGGTGGCAACTCCGGTCCCTACGACGCAAGGAATTCCCAGTTCCCTGCTCACGATTGCCGCATGGCAGGTAATGCCACCCTCATCCGTTACTATCGCGGCGGCCTTTTTCATAACAATCACATAATCCGGCGTGGTTTGGGGGGTGATTAGTATATCGCCTTTTTTCATTGCAAGGGCCTCCATGGGAGTGAACGCCACAAATGCCTTGCCTTTGGCCATTCCGGGGCTGCCAACCGTTCCGGAAAATTCCCTCATAGCCTTGTTGAATTGGGGCACCAGAATGCCGATTTGATCCCGTGCGGTTTTCCCAAGCAGGATCATTTCCCTCTCGCCATCGGGAAGGTAGCCGTAAATTTCGCGCCGATTTTCGATCTCTTTTTTGGGCGGTATTTTTCCGCTTGCTAGCGCCTCCAAGATTTCAGATTTCGTCAGCCAGATGATGTCGTAGTACCCCAAACCCACCTGCCTGGATGCCTTTTCGAGAAGGCCCCTTGCCGAAAAGAGCCCGATGGCGGAGCATTCCGCGCAATACTGCCTCCAAAATGCGAACTCGTTTGTAATCCTGATCAGGTACTCGATCTTTTCCGGCAGGCCCCTGCGTTTATCCAATTTCGGGGGAGCGGGAAGCGCCTCCCTGATTTGCATGAAGAGCCTCTCCGGCGTAAGTGGATCCCCCCAGCAATGGTGGGTCCCTATCCATTCAAATTCCTTCAAATGGAACCGCAGCTTTTTTGCCAGATTCGGGTGGGTATTGGAAAGGAGCGGAAATAACCGGTCCGGCCTTTCATTGAGAAGATGCATGATGCCATCTGCTTCGAACTGGTCGCGAAGTTCCCTCAATTCGCGTTCCTGCAGTATAAGGAACGTAGGCCGGGGCAGATCGAAATGTGCCAGGAGGTCCATTTGAGTGAGGTGCTCCTTGCGCAATTCATTTTCAAGGGCCCTATTCACCAAAGGCCCCAGCAGGAATATTGCCATCCAGTGCGTGAACAGCACATCCGTTTCGTTAAAAAAAACAGCAAGCTCCTCGGATATGGGCCTATCCCACTTGCCAAGGCCCCGGGCCTTCTTTAAGTAGGAGTCCGTGCCGTCTTTTACCAAATCAAACATAATGGAGAAAAAATTTCGATCCAATTCCTCCAGATGGCTATTTACCGCAAATTCCAATTCGGAAATTTCGCTCTCCAGCATGAGGTGGTGCCCATCCAGGTAGTAGAGAGTGCCGGTTATGTCCGGAAGGCCAAATCCGCCGTAGGGCGGCCGTTTTGCCCAATTATGCCAAAACGAGGTGAACAAAGGCGGCTGAACCCATTTGCCAAAATAGCGCCATTTCCCCGTCTCTACCTGATTTTCCGAAAGCATCTTTTCTTGATGGTTCAAAATCTTCCCCACCTCTTCCCATGCCCTTCTCCTTATCCAATCAGGTGATTGCAAGTTTCCTGCTTTCCTTGCTGCCACAATCATCGCAGACAAGGATCCGGCCGCGTTGGGATAGCAATGTATGGCAAACAGAGCATCTCGCTTTCAAAACGCCCATCCCATCCTCTGAAATCGACATATAGGTGCCAAGGGGGTTTACTTCGATAATCCTGGCCCTTAAAATATCCCCGATCTTTATGTGCTGCCGGAAATTCCGCACATATCCGGCGCCCCGGACAAGCTCGGTGATCCTCATATATGCATAAGTGCTGCCTATCGCCTTCCTCTCTCCGCTGTCATCGGCGCTTTCGATAAGTATCAGCGAAACGGAATCATATAGGTCCTTGACGCGGCCAATTACCACATCTCCCTTCATTAGCATCCGTGCAACTTTGGGGCTTGCCAGCTGCACCTGCTTGTTCGTGAGCTTTTTTTCACCAAGGATCATGGAATATACGTTCCCTCCTTCAGAGTATGTATTCTCGTTCCCGAAAAATTCCTCCTCGATTCCCAGCAGTTCGCCGGGCACAGTTATTTCTTTTGCCATCAAACCACCATTCAGCATAGATGTTAGACAATAATGTCAGCATCCATTAGAAAAACATTATCGTCATCAAACTTTAAATAGCCCCCATCCCTGATATGGGGGTGGTAATTGTGGGAATTGCCTTGGAATTTATGGAATTCTTGAAAAAATACCAGGTAATAGGGCTTGCTGTCGCATTCGTCATGGGCGCGGCCGCAAGCAGCCTCATAACGGCGCTAGTAAATGATTTCATCATGCCAATTATCGCCATGGTTACTCCGGGAGGCGATTGGAAAAGCTGGGAGATCGTGCTCTCAAAAGGCGCCGATGGCATGGTGACAAATTCAATCAAATATGGCGATTTCCTTGGGGTCCTAATAAACTTCATAATAGTTGCCGTCGTCATCTTCATTATTGTAAAGTTGATAATGAAGGAGGATGCAACCGCGAAACGTTAGGCCTATTCCTATTTTTTTCCCATTTCCGTAGCTTGTGCTTTTTTCCCGATGCCGTCCATTTCGTTTGTCCATACGGCGCACTTGCTTGTCTTTTCGTGAACATTTAGTATGCATTGTTTGCGTAAGCGTATTAAGCATATTATACTAACATATGCGCTTAGTATGCGTTTATTAACCCTGCTCCCCCTACCTCATAAGAGGCGGGCGCCATGGATGTCACATTCAGGAAGATTAATTCGGCCACCTTCCGCAGATTCAAGGCAAGATGCGCGGAAAGCGGCATTTCCATGGGTGAAGGATTCAACCATGCTGCCAGCAAGTGGCTTGGGGAAAGCCGGTATGCTGGAAAAATCAGCAAGGAATCGAGCAGGGACATCCATATCCTAACTGATCTGGGTTCCCACATCCACGATCTCCATCGCAATCAAAACCCCTCCGATGGAGGAAAAAAAAGGGACTGACCTGTTCCCCCTCCCCCTACCCAATGCTTTTATACTCTCGGGGGTTATTTTTTTTGGTTCCCATGTCATTCCGTTTCATAATCGGATTCGTAATTTTGCTTGCAATTCTATTTGTCACTTTCGACCTTTATTCCTATGGGATCCAGCTGAAGCGCGCGCCCCTTCTCGTCACAAATCCCCTTTTGGTGATCCAGGCCCATTACCAGGTGGGGGGTTCCAAAGATGTTGTGAGGCTCAATTGCCCCGAAATTGCGCAATTCCGGTTTGGAAGCCCCTATAGGTCCTATGAGGAAATCCCCATCGAGGAATGGAACAAATGCATTGCCAATATCGCGCCAACCTCCCTGGTCCGTGATTCGTGCCTGGAAGCTGAGTTTGAGGCAAAACGTCTTTTGGATGATATCAATTCAAGAAACGAGCTCATCTTGGGGCTTGAGAAATTTGGGATCAGGTTTTCGCCCATTCCCACATACCAACGCATCTCGAATTTTGCTGATGAGAATGCCTGCACTAAGGCGGTGAATGGCTTTGCGCTGGAAAAACGCATAGACATCAACTTCAAGCCCTCCGCGCTGCTGGATGCTGCAAGGTTCTCCGAGGGAGTGAGTGAAATAGACCAACAAAAGCTCCTCAAAATAACCAGCCAGCAATTTGCCGCCGAAAACGCCTTCCAGGATTATCGGATAACGGCATTCATAGTATTGTCCGGAATATTCATTTTCCTCCTGATTGTGTATTCGGCCTACTCCCGGTTCCATGACGGCGATTCCGGCGGGAATGTCTGAATGATGTGCCTGCCTTGTTCCCGGGCAATTGGAATCTTGCTGGGTCGGTGGTTAGCAAATCCCCTATTTTCGTTTAAATTTCCCATAATTCGCATAAATTTCCACCAAAACATTTGTTTTACC
>JBDRDM010000060.1:0-4480 GCA_043820675.1 Microcaldota archaeon | reverse complement strand
CGCCCTTCTCGCCGATTGTAACAAGCGTTTGCCCTACCTTGATGACATCCCCCTCCTTGAAGTATGTTTTCAGGATGAAGCCGGTTTTCGGCGAAGGTATCTCAACGACCGCCTTATCCGTCTCAACTTCGGCAAGCGATGCATCTTCCTTGATCTGGTCGCCCTCCTTAACCAGCCACTTCACCAGCTTTCCCTCGTGGATCCCTTCCCCGACGTCCGGGAACTTGAAATTCAGTGCCATATCCAACCCCATTACATAACTGGAAATACCATTAAAATGGCAAAGGTATGCCTTCAATTTGCGAAAAAATCATACCTTTTTACTATTTTTCCTAAAATAAAACTCCGACAAGTCCGCTTTTTTTATTCCGCGGACGATTCTGATTAGGTTGCAGCCGTCCCGTGACGAAAATTCCCTTTTGATTCTAAACCCCTGCTCTTCTAGTGTATCCATCACATCCCATAGGGCTCCCCTGTTTGTGTCGTTATCTTTGCTTCCGGTGAAATGCGACCAATCCTTAAGTTCAGTTGCCCTTGCAATGAGGTGCCCGCCCGACCTGAGTGAATTAAGCAAGTTCTCGAGGCTAACCGAAAGATTAAAGGAATGTTCTAGGGAATATTCGGATTGAATGACGTCAAAATGATTCGGAATTATGGTTGTTTCTAACGTGCCCGTTATCCATTTTTCTGGCCCTATGTGGGGGGGCCTTTTGATGCTAAGCCCAAATGCCCGTATTTTTGGATGAAGTTTGCCGGCTTTTTCCACACCGCCTCCAAGGCCTGCGCCAGCATCTAGAAATGAGGTCATCTGCGTCCCATTTGCCCTTTTCAAGAGTTCGTCCCTGCTCGCCTCAAAAAGATGGCCTCCGACTGAAAAATATGAGTCAGTTATTCTGCCTTGTTCCTGTTCTTTACGCAATTTCCGGATGAGGGTTGCCGCATTTTTACGTCCATCGCCTCCATTTTGGTCCGGAAATTGCCGCCTTTGTATTATAGGTTTTTCAATCACAATCGCCAACCCAATTTAACTAAAATCCCATCGCCTTCCGAACCGCCTTTTTTATCCGGAATTCGCTTGGCAGGTAATAGTCCTCGAGCTTTGCAAGCGGCACCGGGGTGTCTGGGGCTGTCACGCGCTGGATTGGCGCTTTCAATGAGAGCATCGCCTTTTCGGCAATTATTGCCGCTATCTCCCCTGCGAACCCGCCGGTTTTTGGCGCCTCATGCACAGCAACGACCCTTCCGGTCTTCTTTGCCGAGTCGAGTATCGTCTTCTCATCCACGGGCGAGAGCGTGCGCATGTCGATTACTTCCACGCTGACCTCATTCTTCAAGGATTCCGCGGCCTGGAGGCAGGTGCGCACCATCGCGCCATAGGAGATGACCGTCACATCGCTACCTTCCCTTGCAATATTTGCCTTCTCCAATTCGATCGTATACGGTTCCAAAGGCACATCCTCCTTGAAGGCGCGGTAAATCCTTTTTGGTTCCAGGAAAAGCGTTGGGTCGTGGTCCCTGATTGCCGAAGCCAAAAGCCCCTTTGCATCGTATGGGTTGGATGGGCATACCACCTTGATGCCGGCCGAATTTATGAATGAAATTTCAATCGGCTCGCAATGCAGCTCCAATGCCCGTATCCCTCCTCCGTATGGGACCCGCACGACAACCGGACATTGAATCCTTCCCCGGCTCCTATTCCTCATTTTTGCCATGTGCAAGACTATTTGGTGCAATGCAAGGTAAGTGAAGCCGTCGAATTGCATTTCAATGATCGGCCTTATGCCAAAGACCGACATGCCAATGGCCGTGCCCGCAATTCCGGATTCTGCAAGTGGCGTGTCGATTACCCTATCGCCCCCGAATTTCGCGAAAAGGCCCTCGGTTGCACGGAATACCCCCCCGTCCAATCCGACATCCTCGCCCATGATTATCACATCCTTGTTGAGTCCCATCTCCTGTGCAAGAGTGTAATTGATTGCCTGGATGACTGTCATTTTTTCGGTTTTTCCTTCCATTTATACCACCATTGAGCTTTTCTTATTCATGCATGGATTAGCCCACTTTACCCTCCCTCCTGGTTTTCCTCCTCCGCTGCCGCCCTGATTTCTTCCATCTGCTCCCTTAAGGAGGGTGGAATTTCGGAATAAACGTGCTTGAACATCTCCTCTAGCGGAATGCTGTTTTCGGCCTCCGCTTCCTTGATTGCCGCATCTATTTGCGATTGTGCATCCCCCTGCAGCTTGCTTTCCCACCCTTCATTCCAAATCCCCTTCTTTTGAAGGTAATTCCTGAACCTTTCCATCGGATCCTTTTTGAGCCAATCCTGCGCTTCCAAGGCATTCCTGTATTTGCTAGGATCATCCGAGGTGCTGTGCGGCCCTATCCTGTATGTTATGCATTCGATCAATGTTGGCCCCTCACCCTTCCTTGCCCTATCCGCAGCCTCCTTGGTTGCCTTGTACACCGCAAGTATATCGTTCCCATCCACCTGGATTGATCTGATTCCTGCGGCAATCCCTTTTTGTGCAAGTGTTTCCGCGGCAGTTTGCTTGCTCCTTGGGACGGAAATTGCCCATCCATTGTTCTGGCAAAGGAAAATGGTGTTTGTCTTGAAAACCCCCGCGAAATTTATTGCCTCGTAAAAATCGCCCTCGGATGTTGCGCCATCGCCGAAATACGTTATCGCGACCGTTTGTTGACCCTTTAACCTTGCGGCCCAGCCAATCCCTACTGCATGGAGCATTTGCGTCCCAACAGGAATGGAAACCGGCAGCGCATTCACATTTGCAGGCGCGGAATTGCCCTTTTCGTTGCCCATCCAGTAAAAAAGGAGCGTTTTTAGGGGCATCCCCTTGGCAATGTAAGCTATGCTCTCCCTGAAAGCTGGCACCATCCAATCCTCCTTCTGCAATGCAAGGATGCTTCCAATTTGGCACGCCTCCTGCCCCTCCACCGGTATATATGTGTAAATCCTTCCGGATCTTTGCATTTTCATGAGCTTCCTGTCAAATGCGCGCCCAAGGACCATCAGCCTATACATTTCCTTGAGGAGTTCGGGCTGTATTTGGGGCTCGAGAGCCGCATCCAGGTTCCCATTCTCATCGAGCACCTGCAGATGCTCCACTTTGAATTCCGCTACTATCTTAATTGGCATTTTCATCACTCTTTTTTCATTTCAAAGGAATCCGGCGCGCCATTTACTCCTATTGCTCCGTTTCCATCACTCCTCCCTTCAACAAAGCCCCTTGGCCCAGTTATCCCCTTCTCGATTATTCCCTTCATGAACAATTCCCCGGCCTTATAGGAGCTCCGGACAAAAGGCCCCCCGGCAACATACAGAAATCCCCTCTCCCTGGCGCGTTCATTGTACCGTTCGAACCTTTCTGGCGTTACAAACTCCGAAACGGGCAGGTGCAGGATCGAGGGCCTAAGGTACTGGCCAAAGGTGACGATATCAGTGCCTGCCTCCTTTAGGTCATCAAGCGTTTTGAGGACTTCATCTTCCCTTTCACCAAGCCCAAGCATGATTGAAGTTTTTGTGAAAACGGATGGGTCCATCCTCTTCACCTCCCGCAGCAATCCGATGCTTTGCGAATACCCCGCTCGGTAATCCCTGGCGTACTTTTGCAGCCTTTCCACCGTCTCAATATTGTGCGCAATCACGTTCGGTCCAGCCTCCACGATCTTTCCTAGCAATTCGAAATTCCCGCGAAAATCACCAATCAGCACTTCCGTTAGCACCGGCACCTTGCGCAATTCCCTTATGCATTCCGCGAAATGGCCAGCTCCCTGGTCGGGAAGGTCGTCCCGGTCAACTGAAGTCACAACAACGTATGTGAGCCCCCATTCCAGCACAGCCTGCGCGAGCTTCCTTGGCTCTTCCTTATCAAGGGGAACTCCAGCCCTTCCTTTCCTCACATTGCAAAACCTGCACCCTCTTGTGCATACATCCCCAAGAACCATGAAGGTTGCAGTGCCCCCGCTCCAGCATTCCGTAATATTTGGGCAGTGCGCTTCCTTGCAAACCGTGTGCAGCTTAAGGCTGCCAAGGGTGCCTTTTACCTTCTGGAATTTTTGCGTGGTGGGCGGCCTGATCTTTAGCCAGGCGGGCTTTTGTTGGTCTGGCAGCATAGCTCCTCTATTAAATCCAATAACCTTTTTAAAGCCTATCAACGAATTCCGTTTCGGCAATCAACGTAATGAATCGATCATTTTATTGTCCACCAACTTCCCATTCTGCCACAATATTGGAGGTTAGGCCGCTATTACCTTCCATGCCCGCCCCTTGCTACTGTTTTATAAACGCCTTCAGCTGTAGATATTCCGTCTGTTTACGTATGAGGTGAATGTTATGAAGGGAAGGTGCATGAAATGCAAGGCTGATAGGGACATGAAGGACGTCACGGAAGTCGTCATGAAAAACGGCATGAAGGCCGCGAAGGGAATATGTATGAAGTGCGGCACCAAGATGTTCAAGATT
>JBDRDM010000059.1:0-4079 GCA_043820675.1 Microcaldota archaeon | reverse complement strand
ACAATCCTCATTGAAAGGACGACAATGATTGCGGTCAGCAAAACAAGCATCATATTCATCCGCTCAACAGGGATTCCGCTTGCTTTTGCGGCTTCCTCATCGAATGTGATGTATAGCAGCTCCTTGTAAAAAACAAGGACTGCAGCAAAGGCTGCAACTCCAATTGTAAAGATCACCGCAATATCCATTTCACTTACAGCAAGGATGCTCCCGAAAAGATATGAAAAAAGGTCCAGGCCAAAGCCCTTCGAATAGCTGATTAGCACTACGCCCAAGGCAAGGCCGAAGGAAAAGAAAATCGCAATTGCGGCATCACCGTAAACCTTGAGATTTTTCAATTTCTGGATCCCGAATGCCGCAACAATGGCAAACAGAAGTGCGGAGAAAATGGGATAGATTTTGAAAAATAACCCAAAAGCAATCCCGCCAAAGGAAATATGCGCCAAACCGTCCCCCAATAGGGACATCCTGCGCATAACAAGGAAAACGCCGACAAGCGCGCACACCAGGGCAACCAATACCCCGGCCAACAAGGCGCGCTGCATGAAACCGTAAGCGAGGAATTCGAGCATAAGGGACACTTATTCATGGTGGTGGTGCGGAATTAGGCGGAAATCCGCCGAATAGGCACATTCAAGCTCTTTTGCGGAAAAACCCCTTGAAACATCATGGGAAGTCACCGCAATATTTGCACAAATTATTTTGTTGGCATTTTTTGAAACCACTTCAATATCATGGGAAACCAAGATCAGGGTCATTCCAAACTCCTTATTGAGCCTGTTTAACAGCGTGTAAAAGGCATGCTGCGCTTGCTTATCGACGCCCACTGTCGGCTCATCCAATATCAGTAACTCGGATTCGGCTGCTAGCGCCCTTGCAATGAATACGCGCTGCTGCTGCCCGCCTGAAAGATCGCCTATCCTTTGGTCCTTGAATTTTAGCATTCCCACCAGTTCAAGTGCCTGCCCAACTGCCAAACGGTCCTTGCTTCCTAGTTGCCTTAGCAGCCCCGCCTTCGCAACCCTTCCCATGCTTGCAACCTCATAAACACTAGCGGGAAAATTTGCATCGAAATTTGTTGCCTTCTGGGGGACGTAGCCGATCCTATGCCTTTCATTAAAATGGCCTATATCCTTACCGAATAATCGAATCTTGCCGGAAGAGGGCGTTAAAAGCCCCAAAATAAGCTTTACAAGGGTCGTTTTTCCACCGCCATTAGGCCCGATGAGGCCGAGGAAATCGCCTTTTTTTAGGGCGAATGAGGCGTTGCTTATTGTTGGCACTCCGCTATAGCTGAAATTGACATTTTCCAATTCGAGAACATTATCCTCCATTCAAGCACCGCATTAATTACATTCCAGGGCTTTTTTTATGTTGGCAATATTGCCTTCCATCAGTGAATAGTAATCTTCCCCCCTTGCTTTTTCATCATCAGTCAAGCCGTGAACAGAATGGAATGCCAGCACATAGCCGTTTATTTCCTTCGAAATCAACTCGGCTGACTTCGGGTTTATCAGGCTCTCGAAAAATACCGCCTTGACATTTTTTTCCTTTGCCTGCTCGATTATTTTAATAAGTTCGGCAGGGGAAGGCTCCGCTTCAGGGTTGACGCCGGTGATTGCCATCTGGTTGCAGCCGTATTCCTTGCAAAAATAGCCAAGTGTTGCATGGGTGATCAGGATATCCTTTTTTTTGCAGCTTGAAAATGCCAACCTCAAATCCGAGTCAAGCTTGTCCAGTTTTTTTGAATATGCAAGATAGTTGTCTTCGTAATATTGCTTATTTGCAGGATCCGCTTCTTGAAATGCTTCTTTGATGGCAAATGCCTGCTGCTTCGCTATTACCGGGTCAAGCCAGGTGTGGGGGTCCTTTCCCTCGTCCGTTGCTTCAACCCCTTCTCCGGCAGGCAGTAAATCAATGCCTTTGGTTGTTTCGACGACGATTAATTTTTTATTGTCCGCCCCTTCAACCAATTTATCCGCCCAGCCCTCCAGACCGCCGCCATTGTAAATGAAAAAATCCGCTTCCGACAATTTTATAATATCGCTTGGGGTGGGCTCGTATTCATGTGGTTCAGATCCGTACGGAATAAGGGTCGTTAATTCCACTTTTTCCTTTCCTATATTGGATGCAAAATCATGCATGGGATAGAAACTTGCAACAACCTTGATTTTTTTGACAGCATTGGCGTTGGTTGGGGCCTGCTCCCTTGGTAGGCAAGCATAAACTATAATCAGCAAAAGCAATACAAGCCCTCCCGCAATCAGGTAATCGGAAATTTTTTTCATATTTGCCACCGTTGATAGTTGATCAAGGATAAGTTAATAATCTTTTATGTAATTATTATTAATTATTGATAATTATTGGAATGATTTTATTAACGGGGGATAAAAATGGACAAAACAGGGAACCACATACTTAGTTTTTCCTTGAAGGAAAGCGAAGTGGAAGAACTCGATGAAATGCAAAAGGTGCTTGGAATCGAGTCGCGTTCTAGGATGCTAAGGCTTGCTTTGAAAAGCCTATACTCTGAACGGAAGCTTATAGAAAACTTCAGAGGAACGGTTTCGGCGGTCATTGCAGTTTCCCATTCCACAGGCTCGGATGCAAAATTCGCAACCTTAAGGCATGAGTTTGATGAAATCGTCAAAACGCAAATCCACAGCAGCATGCAAGGTGGCTGCACCGACCTCCTGTTGGTGGAAGGTTCCGCCGATGAGGTTAGGGGCATGTATTCGGCTATTAGGGCCGACCCGAAAGTGAAGAACGTTAAGATTTTGATGATTTGAATAACTGCGAACAGGGCGCGTATTTGTTGCTGGATTACATCATTCAGATTAGGGTTTTCAAACCACTTTTATTCGGAGCGCCCCTATTTTACAATCAATAATTTGCAGCTATTAACCCCCCGTATCGCTGCAATCGAATCCGTGATTTTCTGCAACTTATCAGAATTCCCTTTCACGGCTATAACCTCGAGGCATTCCTCATGAGACAGATGGATGTGCAACGAGGCAATAACGTTTAATCCAAAATTGTGTTGAACTTCCGTTATTTTATCTTGTATTCCCGGCAAATGATGGTTATAGGCCAAGGATATTGTGCCAACCCTCATGCCTTTGCCTTTAGCCACTTCCTCCCTTAGGAACGAATCCCTCAGAATGTCCGAAATTGCCTTCGAACGGTTCAGATAAATGCCGTTCTTCATACGCTCTTCAAGCTTTTCAACAACTTCAGGTTCAAGAGAAATCGCAATCCGGGTTACGCTCATACTAACACCCCTAGTGAGTATTACGAAATACAGTTTATTAATACTCTTAGCCCTAAGGAAAGAATTGAGGTGGGTTTAATGGCATGTTTTATAGTTCCGGCAACGTTAGGCATCATTACAACGGCAGGGAGAAAGAAAATCCCAGAAAAATTGCACGTGGGCTGGCTCAACATCATGATCTGGGGAGGAGCCGTTGGCCTCGCAGTAGAGCATATTGCACACCAGGAGATAGTTCCATGGTTCCCATTCCTTTCGGCTATGCATAGTGCGGCCGATACGTCAATTATGCTGAATGAAATGGCGGTAGTGGGAATTCCGATGACACTGGCATTGGTTGCAACATGGGTGGGAATGGTTGTTGTATATGAAAAAGTCATTGCGGTAAAGAAGGCGCCAGTTGGAGCTTCAGGAATTTAGATTGAAAGATGTGAAATCATCATGTGGTTAATCACAATTTTAATTGCAGCAATAATTGTTACTGCACTACATTTCAGAGCTGGTAATCTCAAGAAATATAAGCTGGATTTCCTTGCCTTGATGCTTTGGGGGACGTTCATAATGGTTTTAATCGACCATTCGATTGCCTACATGAATGATGGGGGTAATTTTTTGGAAATGACGACAAGTGGCCTAATTACCAACGGCATTTTGCTAGGAATTGCCATGCTGGTTCCGATTGTTCTGATTTGGGCGGTTGTAGCATTTACGCCGATTGGGGAAAAAATTCGGCTTAGTTGATTGTTACCAATCAGCTACAAATCAGCAACCAATCTGTAACACTTAAGAGTGAACTTATCCTGGGCGTTGT
>JBDRDM010000058.1:0-2233 GCA_043820675.1 Microcaldota archaeon | reverse complement strand
TATGTTCGCCCTTTTTCCCAAGGTAATGCAGGAACGAGAGCACGAAAAGCACTGCCACAAGCACCGCCCCAAGGAGGATCTGCCACGAAAGCGCAACCGCCTGCTGCACCGTAACATAGCCAGTTTGCTGCACCAGGAACTCATCTTCCAAAAGGACGCTGATGGTTGCCGAATGCGTCCCCTGGCTCCCAAAAGGCGCCCGCACCCTGAATTTCAGGGTGCTTGTGCCCCTTGGCAAAAGCGTATCCTCGATGGAAAGCGGACTAACCGAAAAGCCGGAAGGCAATTCCAAGGTGGCCCTGAAATTCACGGGCTCGAATCCCGCATAAAATACCCTGACGTACACATCCCCCTCGCCTCCCTCCCCTATGAGCGTGCTGGAAATTTCCCTTATGGCAACAATATCGGAAAGCTTGGTTTCCTTTTCCGAAATCTCAACCTGTTTTACGCTCCAATAGACGTAGGGCCGGTATTCCTGGAGCAATTTGTAGATGGTGTAGGAAACCGTCGCGCGTTCAAGTGGCGCAAGCTCGCGGAATTGCCATTTGACGGTCAGGGGATTCCCGAAAAGCTCTGCTGGCTTGTCCGCGAATACTATGTCCTCGCGGATTGCATGCAATTGCGGCAGAATCTCATCCAGCACCTGCAGGAAAGCTACCGGCTTTGTGGATGGATTGACTACATCCACAACAACATTGGTTGCTCCAGCCGGCCGATCAAGCCGAATAGTCTTCAAAACAACGGGATACTGCGCGCCCCTGTTTGCGGCTTTCACGCGAAGGACCATGTAATCCGTCGCAACCTCGCCCTCCTCGGCAGCATCAATCCTAAGGAGGTAATCTCCGGGTAGTGCATCGCTTGGAATGGTGAATGCGAAATTGATGGCACGCTCCTCATTTGGAAGGAGGATCGTCTTTTTGGGCGTGAACGAAAACCAGCCAATCGGCGCGCCCATCACGCTTACGGTAAGGCTCTTGGTCCCGCCCGCAATGTTTTTCAGGACGATGCTCTCTATTGCTGAAGTGCCGGCCGAAATTTCCTTGAGGACGGTGCTCCTAAGGAAATTGACGTTGGTTTGCACGGGCTTAAGTTCCGGGGGGATTGCGGTTGGGGTGGGAGGCGTTACATTCGAAGGCATCGAACCGGCTACTGATGAGCCGCCTCCTCCGGCTGGCGGGGCCAGGGGTGTTGGCGTTGGCGCAAGGCTTATTTGGAACTGCCTTGAAAATTCGTTGGTGGCATTTGTGCCGTTTTCATACGTGCCGGAAGCATTCGCATAATACGTGCCGACAGGAAGCGCGCCGGAACTCCAGCTGGAAGAAACCGTAAGTATCGAAAGCGGCGGAACGGACGCTGGCGCATAGGAAAGGTTGTCAACTTCGGCGCCGGTAGCATTGTAGATGGTCAAATTAATCGAAACGTTCGCATATATCGTGCCGCCGTTTTGAAGGGAAACGTAGATGTCGGTTGTGCTGCCCGCATATAGCGGATCGGACCCCACGGTGACATCGCTTATGCTGACGTTCGTATACTCGATAAACACCAAGAACTCCAGCCTTGATTGGATGAGGTCGGCGACCGCGAACCCGGAAAGGAGCGCCAGGGCGCAAACCAGCATCAGGCTTATCTGCCGCATAACATTACCGGTAGTATTATTGGGAAGCGGATTTAAACCAAGCGCTGCCCCAAAACTCACAGAAAAATTGCTCGGATTGAACTTGAGTGCCTGCAACTTTGGAAGCTTCAACCTGGGCGGAATGGAAATGGGATTCCGATGGAAAGTTTGCAATAGCAATCAAAGGCATCATGCCCGTATTTCAACATACAGCATGAGCCAGGGCCTTCCCGCACTGAACCCGCCGCCAGTTACGTACCTTGTTTGCAGTGCCCCGGACATTTTCTCACTGTAATCCAGGTCCGGCGCAACAACATCAAGGCCAATTGCATATTTGCCGGGCTTGATTGCGCCCGTTTTCACATGCAGCCGCACCCTTTTCGCCCATCCAGAGGAAAACGCGGGGTATGCGGGCTCGAGGGTAATTTGGCCCGGATCGATTTCAACAACTTTCATGAAGCAGCTGGCATATGCCGTATCCTGCTCCACTTCGGAAGATCCGTCAGAAAAGGTGTTCCTTAAGGACTTGATGGATTTGGGGTAGCTGGAAACGAGCTTCACTCCCTGGAAATTGACCACGCCCCAGTCCGAATGGATGAGGAAATAAACGTCGAATTC
>JBDRDM010000057.1:0-32079 GCA_043820675.1 Microcaldota archaeon | reverse complement strand
GAGAGGGGCTCGGCGTTCCAGCCCCGTTTCTTGAGCTCGCGCGCGAACTCCTTTTCGAAGCCGTGGTTGGTTATCACACGCCTAGGCGAAACTCCCTCCACATACTCGACAAGCTCCTGAAAATCGCAATGGTCGGAAAGGCAGAAAGTTTTGTCGGCGGAATAATTCCCGTCAAGCGCCCAGCCGGTGCAGGCAGCGCAGCGCACATCGGTGGAATAGAATTCGGAGAGCCTGCGGGCATAATTGAAATTCGAGAAATGATGCGGAACAACCGCAACGAACTGCGTGCGCAAAACCTCCTTTGCATCCTCGCTCGTCTCGTTGATCATCTGGAGGGATGCGCCGTAATTCCGGTAAACGTTGGAGATGCGGTAAATTTCCGAGCTGACGACAGGCGAAACCTGGCAGTATTCGTTTAGCATCTTGATGATCTCCTGCGCCTTCCCAAGGGAGTAGCCGCCGATGATGACGGACGAGCCCGCAAGGAGCTGCTGGTTCACCCAGTGCGCCATCTCCGTGTAAACCTGCTCAAGGGGCGGGAACTTGTAGAAGGGCAGCCCGTAGGTCGTTTCCATCATGAGAACATCGGCGCTGCGGATTTCCGCGCCCTTGTTCGTCAGGGATTCGCGCGTCTTGAAATCGCCCGTGTAGGTGAAGGAGAAATTCCCCGAAATGTGAAGCTGCCTTGATCCTAGCACATGGCCGGCATCCAAAAGGTCGTATTTGAAGGGCGGGCTCCTTACAAGCTTTGAGCGGGTCGCAACTGCATCCGAATAATTGCGCGAGTGCAGCAAATCGATTGTTTCCTCTGATGCGATGATGCGCCGGCTCGTCTTGACGCCGCTTGCATGGTCGGAGTGCGCATGGGAAATGAAGACCAGATCGCCCCGGCCGTCAAGGATGAGCTTTTCTTCCTCAAGTTGCAAAGCGACTCCTGAAGGTGTCGGTAGGAGCATGTACAAAGCCAAACGCCCTTTCTTTAATAAATATTGGTTGGGAGGTGGTTTCGAATGGCAATTGCCAATGGAAATTAAAAAAATCGGGTTAAAACGGATCCCTCCGCAAAGCAACCCTCCAAACCCGGATTAAAACGGCATACAATAACAATTGGTTTTATAAGGGGGGAAAAAAGTAACATTTCATGGTCGTAGAATCGATTATTGGCCCAAGGACCGCCGAACGGAACCCATCCGAGATAATCGTGCTCGCGTTCATCTTCGTTTCTCTTGCAATTGGCGTTGTTGATTACCTGAAAATCGACCCGCCAGGCATAATGCTGATAATGTTCACACTCATCCCTGCAGTGCCCTTCATTTTGACCCTGTTCAAGCTGGAGGAGGAGGAATTGGAGCATGAGACGGTGATGGGGAGCAAGACCATACGAAGGCACGTTTCGGTTGTGCTCGTGCTATTGGCGTTTTTCATTGGGATCACGCTCGGCTTTACGTTCTGGCACTTGTTCCTCGAGCAGACGGATCCGGTGAAGGCCGCAAAATTCTTCGATCCGCAATTGTCGGAGCTGAAGAGGATCCAGAGCCTTGGCAGCCAGTTTTCAGGCCAGTTCCTGGAAGCGGACCTATCACCGGTTATTGGGAATGCGATTGGCCCTGGCAGCGTGATGAATTTCATATTCTTCCAGAACCTGCGGGTGCTGGTGCTGGTGATCCTGGGTTCGCTCGTATATGGGGCGGGATCGGTATTCATAATCATTTGGAACGCCTCGATCATCGGCGTTTTCCTTAGCACCATCGCAAGCAAGTACGTTTTCAACGAGGCCCCGCAATTCTCCTTGATTCCCGGATTGAGCTATGGGATACTCGGGCTCATCCCCCATGGGACCTTTGAGGCCATCGCATACCTGACGGGCGCGCTTGCGGGCGGGATCCTCAGCTCGGCCCTTACCCGAAAGGTTTGGGGAACGCCGGAATTTCGGCCGATCTTCATCGATGTCCTAAAGCTTATCGGCGTATCCGTGCTCCTTGTATTCATCGGCGCGGTTGTCGAAAGCGCAACGTTCTGAGACGAAAAAAAATCTAAAGTTATATAAATGGTTGGCGGCTAAAAACTAGCGCTACTTGAGTGGAAAAAATGAGATTGAAAAGCATCGCGATCATACCCGATGGCAACCGGAGGTTTGCGGCAAGGGGAGGGCGGAGCATCCAGAATGCCTACGGCGCGGGTTTCCGGAAGGTTGAAGAGGTGCTGGATTGGGCGGAGGGCACGGGGATTTCGAACATAACTTTCTGGGCGCTTTCTCTTGAGAATTTCGGTAGGAGGAGCAAGCTCGAGTTGAGGATACTTTTCACGCTCATGAGGCGCAAGTTGAGGCAGACCTTGCGGGATGGGACATTCAATAAAAGGAAAATCAGGGTGAAGTTCTTCGGAAAGCTTGAACTTCTTCCAAAGGACCTGCGGGAAATGATTTACCAATTGGAGAGGGAAACGGCAAGGTTCAACAATACTCTTGGAATTGCGCTGGCATATTCCGGCAGGGACGAGATATTGTCCGCGACCAAAAAAATATTGGTGGATTTTTACGGGAATGGAAAGCAAAGGGCGGGCGCAGTGGAAAAGGCATCCGCCTTGACCGAAAAGGATTTTGAAAAATACCTCTATTCGCCGGTAGCCCCGGATTTGATCATACGGACCGGGGGCGTTTCTAGGTTGTCGGGGTTCCTGCCATGGCAGACTGCTTATTCGGAGCTCTATTTTTCAAGGAAGCTCTGGCCGGAATTCACGCAGGAGGATTTCAAGGAGGCGCTTGATTTCTACGAGCAGACGGAGAGGAGGTTTGGGAGGTAAGCCCTTCGAATCCAGGATCAGGCTAATTGAATGATTAGTTTTGCGCGGATCCTATTACACCCTAAGCTTACGGCCCCTAAAATAACATTTGAAAAATCAGTGCGAACCGGATGCGGAGCTCGCCTCCTCTGCGGGCTTTTCCTCGCCCTCCTCGGCAGGCACGGCAGCTTCATCCCCCTTTTGTATCTCGGAAATGTTTTGGACATCGAAGACTTCCGTTAGGACTGTCTTGCGGACTTCCACGCGCTTGATTGGCGCGATCTTCTTGATGACCTTGAATACTTCAGCTGCGGACTTCCCGAAAAGCGTATCGTAGATGAACTGGCCAAACTCCTTGCTTGCGACCTTTTGCGTAAGCTCGCTTACGATGGTGTTGCGCAGGAGCGTTTTTTGCCTATCGGAACAGGAAACCCCCGTTACCGCAACGGCCTTGATGGTGAATTCGATGCCGTCCTTCGAGGTCGCCTTGAACACGACGTTCAATGCATCATTCATCCGCCGAACCATCGCATGGATGAACTCCCGCGACACCTCATGGCCGATGAATTTCGTGAAGGCGGTCTTGCCCTTTATGTCGGTTATGCGAAGCTTCACGTTTACGTAGGTGTGTGAAATGTCCTTTGTGATGTCCTTGAGGGGGATGATTATGATGCGGTTCATCAGATGCTCGTCATCGATGGCGATCACTTGCGCGACCTCGACCTCGCTTAGGAATTTAGGGGCGCGTACTGCATACCAGCTCTTGCTCTTCCACGTGTCCACGACTTTCTTTGTTGCCATTCAGATCAGTTTTTTGTTTTTTTGAAAATAATATTGTTGATTGCAACGGGTATGCCCGATGGTCAACATGAAATTCAAACCTATTTTCTCCTATCTCACCAATAATGCAGCCTGCTCCGGATCGTACTTCCAATCCTTGGGCAGTTTCTTGCCGCGGTAATAATTGACAAGCCGCTTGATCTTCGCCTCCACGTGCACCAGCTGCTTGGAGTTGAGCCTATCCTTCTTGTTGTTTGCCATGTGCTTGCGCATCCTAACGGCCTTCATGATCAAATCAAGCAGGTCCGAAGGATACTTGGGCTGGAGGCCTTTTTCCTTCAATATCTGGGAAACCGTTTTTCCAGTAATCGCCTTCACGGATGGAACTGCATGCTGGTCCCTTAGTATGAGGCCGATTTCCGCATCCTTCTTGCCGGTTTTTCCAAGCCCCTCGACGATGGATTCTATCTCCTCCTTTGTAATCGTAACCCACATATGGGCACTGGACCTAATGGGCTTATGGGACTTGCTTCGCCCCCTTTTCCTGGTGTGCATTCTGGCCATTTTTGCATGAAACCTCGTACGCTCCCTATGGGGTCAAAATCAGCATTAACGCCTTATTGTCCGAAGAATAAGAAGCGTAATATGTTGCAAAGTAAAAGTATTTAAACGTAACTTTGACATGATAGGAAACAAGAAGCAAGCATACTTTCAACCAGGGGGCGGATTGCATGATACAGGGGGAAAAATACTTTATACCGGAGCGCAGATATCTTGGCCCAAAGCGCAACGATGTTCGGGGGACGAAAAAAGGATGATGGGTCACCCTCCAATTATCATCTTTCCGGTGGTTTCCGATTAAGCCTCTTTCGGATTCCCCCGAAGGCAACGAACAGCGCCTGCAGCTCCTCATCGGATGGCCGCGCCCTCCCAAGAACGTTTGAAAACGCCGTCCACACCTTTTTTTTATCCCGGATTTCGCCAAACCCGCCGATTGTCTCCGAAAACATCTTCTCCAAAAATTTCACCTGGGAGCGTTTCGCATGCCGGTAATGGCTGTACCTTTTTTTGGAGAAGAATAGCTCATAGAGCACTATGGCGCAAGCATGGGAGAGGTTGAGGACGCCATATCTTTTTACAGCGGGGATTGAAACCAGCAGGTCGCATTTTTGAAGATCGGAAAGGGATAGGCCCGTCCCCTCGTTCCCAAGGACGAGTGCGATGCGGTCCTTTTTCGAGAACCTTCCCATCATCTCCTTTGGGGAAACGCAACTCTTGAGGGCATATCCAAAGCGGGGTACAACGCCGGTCGTGCCGATCACGTAGTCCATTCCCGTTAGCGCAAAATCAAGCGAATCCACAATCTTTGCCTTGTCCAGGATATCCTTTGCATGTTTCGCGTACTTTATCGCTTCATGGTTGATTGGGGTTTTCGGCGAAATGAGGAAAAGCTCCCTTGCGCTAAAATTCTTCATCACCCGGCACACGCTGCCGATGTTGACTGGATATAGCGGCCCTACCAAAACGACCCGGATCACGGATAACCGACCTTGCATCATAACACAACAGCTAGTTTTTAAACAGGATTCGTTTATTTTTATTCGTTGGCAGTTTCCATCTGGCGGAGCGGTTGTACACATGAACAGATTTGCGCTTGTCGCAGCATTCATCCTTATCGCATTCCCCGGCCTAGCATTAGCCGAATTCTCCTCGGAGAATGCGAAAAGCATTGCCCTTGTGTACAGCAACCAGGATGAGGCCGTTGCGATACCCTCCGATTTCGCCTATTTGCAATATGAGGGGGTTACGTACTGGTATGCGTATTTCACCCCGCAGGATTCCACGCTTCGGAACCTGGTTTTGGTGATAAGGCAGGATGGGAATGAAGGAACCCTCGAAACAAACAAGGATGTGCTAAGGGCGCTTGTGGGC
This sequence comes from Microcaldota archaeon, assembly GCA_043820675.1. GTDB lineage: Archaea > Micrarchaeota > Micrarchaeia > Norongarragalinales > SBBD01 > JACRGC01. The sequence goes on along the minus strand of JBDRDM010000057.1, from coordinate 26,586 downwards.
GTGGATTATGACCTCGAGACGCTGCGGATATTAAAGGAAAGGGGGATCGCCTTTAAGGACCTAAAGAACGTGATTGATTCACTCAAATTCCAGCTCGACAATGTGGACCTTCCCGTGATAGAGGGCATCAAACGGCAAAGCGAAGAGGACATGACAAGGGTTGACGATGCCCTTTTTGGTGTGCAGACCTCCGCGGATGATGCCGTCACGAAATTGCAGGAGGGGATGGATTATTACGAGAATTTCCAAGTGACGGCCTCGACGCAGGATATCATCGTTTCGGATCTCGAGCTCGTCATGGACAGGTACGGGGAGGCGCTCGATTACGTGCATGCATTCGTAGGGAAGGCGGACGATTACCAAAAGGCGGTTTCGGAAAAGCAAAGGGAGGTAACGGACGCATCAATTGCAGGGGAGCTCGCAAAGCTTGGGAATTTGAAGGTCAAGGATGCCGTGCTCAAATCATACAATGCCTCCCTTGCGCAGAACCGGCGGGAGATTGCCGATAGGGAATTGAAAAAGGACAGGGCTATTTCGGATACTATCAACAGCATATTCTTCAGGAAGGCTCGCAAGGATGCGCAGCTCGCATACGATAAGGTGAAGAATGCAAAGGTAATTGAAAGCCTTCTGTCCCAGCAAAACGAGGCCGTGCTGAAGGATTGCAAGCTCAGCACCACTGACCTCAAAAAAAGGTGGGATGCAATCGTTTCAGTAATGGATCCCGCAATCCCAAGGGATGCTTCCGAGTATGAAAAGGTGCCGGGCAAGATAGCACAGGCGCAGGATATCGCAAACAACCTAAACTCAAGGCTGCGCTCGTGCCTTACGGCAACCCCAAAGCCCACCCCCGGCCCGGAGGGGCCCGACTACGGGGGATTGGCCTGGCCTGCTGCCATAATAATTATCGTCGTGCTTGCGGCATACTACCTGAGCGGCTACCTCAAAAGGAAACCTGAGGAGGAGCAGGAATGATGGGATGAGGGGACATCATTAGATTTATTAAATCGCCGAGAGTAATTTTTCCTCAAGAGTGATACAATGAACCTCCCGCCGGGGATACCGGTAAAGACCGGCATCGACATCGCAACCATAGATTTCGCAGCTTTGCTTAGGGAACTCAAGGAGAAGACGTTCAACGGCTACCTGGCCCTTACCATCCAGGGAGGCAGCGGAATCGAGGAGGGCATTGTCGTGTTCGACAACGGCAAGATCGTCGCCAGCTTCTACGAGTATTTCAAGTTCAACAAGCAGCTATTCGGGGATTTGGCATTCCAGCGCATTGTAAACTCGGCAGCTGCAATATACGGGGTTTCCGACATTTTCCAGCTCACAAACGACCAGGTGCAGCTCATACTTGCATTCAATGAGCAGGCAATATGCCTTCCCTCGGATGCGGATGTGAAGAAGCTGCATACCGATAAATTCTCCACGCTTTTCGAGGAGCAGATTCAGGAAGGGGTAGCAACAGGTACGAAAACCGAGCTCCTGAAGAAATTCAAGCTTGGCGATGTGGAAAAGAAGGAAAAAACCGAAATAGTGCAGGATGACACGGAAGATTTCCTTAGGGATCTTTTCAAGGGAAAGAAATAGGGTAGTTGCTAAATGAGGACAATAGTCATAACATCCGGAAAGGGGGGCGTTGGGAAAACCTCCATAGCGGTCAATTTGGGCATCGCACTCGTACAGCTAGGAAGGCGCGTCGTGGTCGTTGACACGGACATATCCATGGCAAATGTCGGCATCATGCTCGGAATCGACAGGGCTCCAATAAGCCTTCACAACGTTTTATTGGGCGAAACAAACATCAGGGATGCCGTATACGAGGGTCCCGGAAAAATCAAGTACGTGCCATCGAGCCTTTCGCTCGACAGGGTAAAGCGGCTCGTCTTGGACAAGCTTCCGGATGCGATAAAGGACCTTGAGCCCATTGCGGACATCGTTCTCATCGATTCGCCACCGGGCCTTGACAAGGTCGTGGAAACTTCAATTTCCTCAGCAACGGAAATGATAATCGTGGTTACGCCAAACCCCGCAAGCCTTGCGGATGCGCTCAAGGTCATCAATTACGGCAGCAAGAAGGGGATAACCGTAACGGGGATCATAGAGAACATGGTGCTAAACGACAAAACCGAAGTGCGCAAGGAGGAGATTGAAACGCTGCTCTCCTCAAAGATGCTCCACCAAATACCAGAAGACATCGAGGTCCGAAGGGCAACTAGCTTGCAGGTGCCGTTCGTCATAAGGAATCCGCAATCGCCCGCCGCTAGGGAGATCAGGGTGCTTGCAGGAAAGCTAGTCGGGGAGAAGGTCTTTGTTGAAACAAAGGTTAAAAAGGGCTTTTTGAGATCAATACTCGATATGATTTTCGGAAGGAAGAAGTAGGGGAGGACAGAAAATAGGCCCATGTAAATGCAGGTTTGTTGGGGAAGGAATTTTCAATGGCGCAAGGGCAAATTTGCCTTCCATAATGCAGTATTTTTTTTTTAAAAACGAGGGGATGAAAATGGTGGAAAAAAGGCCGTTCGATGTACTGAATAACTCGCTCAACCAGAGCGTGCTGGTTAAGCTCAAGGGGGATGTGGAGATACGCGGAACCCTTGCTAGCTTTGATGTGCACATGAACCTGGTTATTGAAGGCGGCGAGGAATTGAAGAACGGGGAGCTCAATAGGAAGCTCAACACGGTTCTTCTCAGGGGGGATACCGTCGTTTACATTTCGCCGGCCAGCCTGTGATCGCCTAACACCGCTGTTTTTTTATTTATGGTTCCTAGCTTAAACCATGGACCTGCCGGAATTGATTAAAAGAGATATTCGAGGCATGACTCCAAGGGAGCTCGTAAGTCACATTGAACAAATTGAAACGGCGTATTACAATCAAGTGCCGCCAATATCGGATAGGAGACCTAAGTTTAGAGAGTCGCTGAAAAATCCAATCTACCTCCGACATGGGAAGCACTTAACTCCAGAACAGGAGGTATTGTATATAACGCATTACGATACTGCGATGGTAACTGCTCAACGGTTCGCGCGCAGGTTTATGTTGAGCTTTCAGGATGGTGAAGAAATAGCATCATCAGCACTATATGATGCGGCAGGAGCAATGGATAAAAGCAAAGGGGAATTTCCAGCTTTGCTACATAGGACAATAAAAAACCGGATCCTGGATGCAGCACGTAAAACGATTGGCAAAAAGCATGTCGAGTTCATTGAAGATGGAAATCCTGCGCCGAAGTCCACCCCATCGCATGAAGGAAAGGTAAGAGCTAAAATTAAAAGCGATGCTGCGATCAGGCGTCTGTTGGAACTCTACAATACACGCAGGGTTGGGAAGAGGGATGTTTTGGCATTGATGTTGACCGTCCACGCAGATATGAGCAAAAAGGATGCTGGGGGCGTGCTCCACTGGTCAGAAGAGAGCGTTAGAACGGCAAGAGAAAAAGCAATTAGTGCCCTAAAAACTAGCCTGAAGTTTAGGCCGAACGGAACATAGAATTAATCCGGCCTAATGAACAATGGACTCGGCGGGAATCGAACCCGCTGTCTCCTGCATGCCATGCAGGCGTGTTACCAGTCCACTACGAGCCCAATTTCAAATATATTTAAATTCATTGAGGGGGAGCGCCCAATCTGGGCAAAGTGAGGTTCTAAAAGAAACTCGCTTTGAGTTGACCTTTAGGTCAACGATAAGGGGGATACGTCCCCCCGACGCAGATGGGCCCATAGGGAATTGAACAACCCCAACGGGGGCAACTACGTTTCCCCCACTCGGGTTGCCTCTCCCCCTTCCTTGTTGAATTTTGCCCATCTTATTACCGTCAAATGCCAAAAATATGTGGATATTTCTTTGGAAAATTGAATTTATAAGGTAATTCTTTGGCATTAATTATTGCTTTTTCGGACGAAAAATAATATTATTCTTCTGGATTTTACGAGTTAAAATTGCGATAAAAACTTTCAATTTGCGATAGAAACGTATATATAGTAGTTCTGTCCAAAAACTGCCAATACGAAATACGCGTGCTTTTTGCACACCCGTGCTCGCGCACGGTAACACGAATATTTAGGAAGGGGTGTTACCATGGCGGGGAAAGGGGAACTAATATTTCAGAAAGAAAATAAAAATTATATTCTTTACCCCTACGTAGAGGCTGAACCATCTCCTAATCGGAATTCGCCTTACTCTTCGCATTCCAAGAATTTTCAAATAAGCTTTCGTCTGATTTCAAAAACGATTTTTTACTTTACGTCCAGCGAGAGCTTTGCTTTACAGTTTGGAAAGGGGATTTCAAATGATTGAAGAATGGATTAATTTACGGGGAAAGAAAGTAATTTTGTTTTTCGATGATGAGCGTCATATCTCACGAAAATCAGGCATATTCGAAGGTTCAACAGGTTCTCATATTTTTATACAAGGAATTCGAGGAATGGAAGGGCTGCTTTTGGCAAATGTTTTGCGTTTAGAAATAATGGAAGGGTGATATGTGTGGATTTTTGGAGCATTTTGGATACTTCGGGAGGATACTTGCCTGAAGCAAAGTTAAGGTATGAGCCAATCGGCGATTACGCCTACGCCTACGTTATGAATGGTGTAAAAGGTGTGAACCAAGCCAAATATGACGGGAAGACAAAAAAATGGGTGGTAGAATTTGAAAAGGAGGTATTTCAATTTCGCAAGGAACCTATCAAGAATCCCGCGTTCATAACGCCCTCATTTGATTCAATCCGATTATGGTTGGCTAATGAATTTCCTGAAAAAAACGGTGCACAACTTCATGAGGAATTGATGAAATACATCAAACTTTTTTGGGATTTACCGCGGGAATACGATTATTTGATTGCCACAATTGCCGCGGAGCAATCATGGCTCCGCCATGACCTCAATAGTTTCCTATTCCTTGAAATTGAAGGTCAATTTGGAGGTGGGAAGACAGTCGGATTGGAAATTCTAAAACCAGCTATGTATCATGGTGCGCTCTCCAGTTCGATTTCAGGCGCAGGTATGGCTCGCATAATTGAAGAACAGGCACTTTCGGTGCTTCATGATGAGTTGGACGTTGAATTAAAATGGGGAAAAGGTGCAGGAGATAATTCAAAAATACAGTTGATGCGACAAAGCCAGAGAAGAGGGCAGGTTTACGTCCGCTACAATACTGATGGGCACTCTTTTGACGTGTGCCGGACTTTCGGTCCACAAATCTATTCGACACATGGAGGCGGTGAAACTGCATTGGGGCAACGTGGTCTGAAAATCGTTGTTAGAAAATCAGCTGATTATCGTCTACCTATCAATAACAACTTAAGGGATTTGGTTTTTACTCAAAAACTGCATGACGATTTGTTCTTTTGGAGTTTGGAGCGCATTCCTCAGAAACAGATCATGGAGGAATTTGACCGGGTGCAATTCGAAGGACTATCTATCGATGACCAGAGGCAAAAGCTTTTCGAATATGCAACGAAAAATATCCCTGAAAAATACATTTCATGGTTCAAGGAGCTGACAGGACGTGACGCTGAATTAGCATATTCGGCAGCGATAGTATCCAAAATCTACGGATATGACGCACTGGCTGAACTCCGAGCAGCATTTCGACAAAAAGTGGAAAATGAGGATATTAAACAGGGAAGTATAGGGGCGTTTGTTCGGGAAGCTCTTGGCATCGAATATGAGCGAGTGAAAGGGAAAGATGATTGGGCAAAGGACGGCATTTCTTTCATTCTTTACCGTGATTTCTACCAACGGTTGAATAACCGGGTTCAGTCATTGAATTGGACAATGTATTCCTCCACAAGAATCGGAGAAGAATTACTTGAATGTGGCTTCCTCCAGGGCATAAACCGAAAACGCGTCAATGCAAAGGGAGGTTGCTTGAGCATTGATGAACAGCAGAAGTATCCCAAGGGGAAATCATTGGAAGCCTTGTTCTTTGACCAAAACGTTTGTGCTGCGCTTAATCTCGAAATCAAAAAGGAGCCATTACTCACATTACCCGATTTACTTGATTTAACCGAAAAACCAGCAAGGAAGGTGTTTGATTCTGAAGGGAATTTGGGTGAAACGGTAACGGAAGGTCAGGTAAATGTAAGTTAGGTAATTCGGGTAATTTACGTAAAATGAGATGAATGCCATGGTCGAAAAAAAGCGGTCAATTCACATACGAATAAGTGAGGACGTCTACGGAAAAATAGCCGCCATCGCTACAGCACAGGGCTATCGCAATACCGTTCGACTCGCCGAAAGCTTGCTATTAACTGAATGCAAGCTCCAAAATCAGCCCATTGTCACTCAAATTAAGTCGCCTGACGCGTTTTTGCCGTCCCAAATGACGCCTGTGGAACCAAATTTGCCCCCAAAACGAAAATTGCCTACATTTGCGGAAATGGAACAATTATACCGTGATACTAAATGAGAAAAAACATGACGACATTCATTTTAAAACGTAGAACGAGAATCGCAATTTCCCCCGAACAATTACTGGATTACCCTCAACTTGGTGCACTGACAAAAGATGGCGAACTCGAAGTGAATATGACTGTCTTTCGAATCAGATTGCCCCGGGAATTATCTTTATGGAATATGGTTTTTGATAATCCAATGCTTGTGCTTGAGGCATATATTTATTCTAAATGGCTAAAATTGGACCAAACAGAGCGATACCACCTTTTCGCATTTCAAGACAGGCAGGGGGGTCGCTTGGGGCATATCCTTGCTACAAACTTGGAACCAAAAGATTGCGATTTTATTAGGGATTATATTAGACGAGCTCCGAGCGTGGCTTTGAGGAAATTGATCGATTTTCTCCAAAAAACCAAGCAAATTAATGCAATTGGAACAGATTTGTAATACAAGTCAAAACAACAAATTTGTTACATAAATGTTCCTTTTACCTGATTGTTACTCAATCGGCTTTGCTCAAAAAATGTTTATTCATTATAGGATAGAACATGTCCAAAAGGAACCTAAATCTGATTCGATAGGTTTAAAGGTTGGTTTGAAATGAACTAATAGGTGAGCTTATGGGGCTTTTTCAAATATGGAAATTCGTTTTGACGAATCCGAAGGAGACTTTTACCGCTGAAAAGAAAAACGCTTCTTTTCCGAACGCAATTAAACACGTAGCCATCTCTGGCGCCATCGCAGGACTGTTTTTCACCGTTATGGTGGTGATTTTGGGGGCAGTGGCAATATCAATTCTGCCAAAAGGCACGAACAATCTCTCATTTTCGGCTTTGGGATTGGCAGGCGTCTTCTTGCTTATTTTGTATCCGCTCCTCTTCTCTTTATTTGCAACGGCATTATCCCTTGTGATAAATGCCATAAATTTTGTTCTTGGGAAAATATTGGGTGGTAAAGGTAGCTTTTCCGAACAGTATTATTTGTATGCAATTTTTACTTCCCCACTGCTCCTCATCAACTTCCTTGTATTGATGATTCCGATAGCTGGCTTCTTTCTAATCTGGTTATCGGGTTTGTTCACAGTGGCATATGGGGTGTATTTGCTTTACCTTTCACTGAAAGAAGCGCATCAAATACCGGAATTGAATGCAGTAGCAATTACCCTTTTCTCTTTACTGATTCCAATAGTTGCTGGCGTTATTTTAAGCGGAAAATGAAGGACGTAATTACTTTGCTTTTGTTGAAGCCGCAGCAGTCGGAACTTGCTCCCTTTTCTTAATTTCTTCGTTCAGGGTCATTGCACAGGCAGCAAGTGGTCCTCCAAGCGGGAAAGTCAGAATCCCTGCAATTGCAAAAAGCCATTCTGCATAGACGAATTTCTCCTGCCTCATAAGATAGGTTCCCGCAATTGTAATGATGGCTATGAAGCCAAAAAGAGTTGCATAAAGGGCATTCTTCGCCAATACGAGGAACACCACGAAGCAGATTGAATAGAGTATCGAGTAAATGATTGTAAGTGTTTTTGCCGTTTCAAATTTAATTAAAGCCATACATTCCATACCCTTTCTTTCTTTAAAAAACTAACCTTTCGCAGAATTGAGGCCCTTATCTTATATTTTTTTAATTAAATTTAGATATAACTTCAGCGAGTTTGATAATTTCCTTGATATCAAATGCAACGCCAAGAGGGAAGATTGCAGAAAAAATTAACCCGATGGCAAATAATTTATGGCTGTTGCTGTCGGGCATAATAAGCGGTTTGTTGAAAAAAGGAATCATCGTTTTTCCGTATTTCAAACCCGAAATGCCGTTTCTAATGAAATAAATTGCCGCAAGGAACATCGCGATTTTCAATCCTCCGCCTAAATATGGTGCTATCAGGGGAGATGTTGCTTTAAAATCAACCAATCCCGATATAAGCACTAAAGCAGATAAGAGGAATAAAGCAAAAAATGCCAAAATTGGGTATGAAAAAAGCTTGTGTTGGAGCTCGAATTCACTCGAATCTGGTGGAGGAAGAAGGTTCATACTATTCTAACCTTTCGAAGCATTGAGGCATAGGTTTAGGTTTGAAGTAATGTTGAAATACGTGGGGAATTTATAACAAAGTTCGGGTTGCTTCAATATTCTTGCCAACTGAAAATAGCAATTAAATTGGTAGCTTCTATCCTCCCTTTTAGCGACCATTTTATCGCAAATCGTAACGTCTTTGTTAAGTATGGCAAGGGGCAGCATGCAGATGTCCTTTCTTTCTTCCCATATCGTGCCAACACCGTCTGCAAGATTAAGCTTATCGCATAAGCTTGCGTCATTATTTTTTTCAGCAAAATATTTCAAGCAGTCATTTCGTAACCAGCCGAGCTGACCGTAGGCTTTTAGGTCAATTTGGTCGCACATCGTTGCATCTCCTTTCGCCTTTGCAACCTGGAATACGCAGTTTGGGTCGAGCTTTTCAGAACCATTGGTATTGCTTGTTTTGCATTCTGAAACATCGCCTTTGAGCAATGCAATCTGCACTTTACATAAGCTGATTAGTTTATCTTTATCGGGATAGGTGTATCCTGCCATCAGGATCGGACATTTTTCAGCCTTAAGGTCAGCATCATTCAAAACGAGAATGTCGGGCAACAAGCCAGGGTCTTCCAAATCAGGATATGCGATAATATCGTCTAACAGCCATTTGCCGTTTTCTTGAACTACCGTAACCGTTCCAACAACTCCCTGCTTATTTGGAATTAGAAATTGAAATTCTTCAATACCAGTTGTATTCTTTGGGAGAATTGCCACCCAAGCAGTATTTCCTCTAATGGCGAGCAATTTTAGATTTGCAACCTCTAAAATGTTCTTATCGAGGCTGAAATTCTCGTCTTTCGTTCGGGCATTAGGAACCATCAAGAATCTGAAATATGTCCCTTGGGTTAACTCCTTCCTAATGACCGAATTTGAAGAAAGCAGATTAAACGCCGCAGGATTGGCTTTCGCTTCTCCAAGCTCGAAAAATTTAGTAGCAACTTTGACAGGTTCATCGGAAAGAACTTGCACAGACGCAATCGGGGTTGCGGACGGAGTTGATGTTTCGGTCTGAATCGATGGACTTGGGGACGGAATTTGTTCGGTTTTTTGAGTGCAGCCGAAGAGCAAAATAGAAACGAAAAGAACAAATAAGACCAGTGGTAAATTCATCGTATCACCCTAACCTGTGGAAAAATGAAAGTTGCGGAATTAAAAAAGCTTTACAATCTACGATTTCGGTATCGGTTTATATGAGTAGGTCGAGACCTGCCTGGAATGGGCTTTTTGATAGTGTTTATGGCTTCCTTGATCTCTATGCCTTGGTCAACGTCACTTACTCGCACGAAGCTACTACTCGCTATGCCGATGGCGTTTTGACTCCAAAGGATTACAAAGAAGGGCTCGGAATAGTAGACTGCTTCGATGAAATTCATGTAAAATCCGTAAATTCGGTAACGATGGTAAAAAACTTCATTTCCAATTTCAAGCTTCCGCCAGAAACAACTCCTAAATAATTATTATTATTATTCTTCCCCACCTCCGATGGGAATTGTTGTTAATCCAGTTTAACAACGATTATTAGTTACCTAATAAACACTTCTTGAAAACATTGGTTATCAAGATTTACCTCTGACAAAGCCGTCTTGAAATGTTTTCTATTCAAGATTTGTCTCTGAAAGAAGAGAATAATAATATTATTTGAAAGTCTTTTCCAACGACTCCCGAAGCTCCTCCTCGCTATTGTGGATATAGGTTTGGGTTGACGAGTAGCTCCGATGCCTTGCGGCTCTGGAAGCCAGGGCTACGTCCTTGGATTGCTTGTAAATTTGGGTTACGAAGAAATGCCTGAAGCTGTGGGTGCTGTAGAGATTGAGCCTTTTCGTGCTGCCTGGCTTCTTGAAATTGGAGTCTTTTGCTATACCGTAGACCTTTTGGATACCGAGCTTTGCTAAAAGCTGGCGGAGTTCATTCCTTATCCAATTCTTTGAGAGTGCTTGGGTTTTGACCCCAGAATACAATACGTGACCGTGAGCCGACCTAATCTCGTGTTCCCTCGATTCACACCAGACTTTGAGAAGGTCGTAAAGCTCTTGAACGAGGGGTATGAAGTCCTCCCTTGACCCTTTTTCGCTTCTAACCCTCAAAACCTTGCGATTAAAGTCAACATCTTCAAGCTTTACGCGCACCACTTCCCCTACTCGAAGCCCCGCAAAGGCCATTATGGTGAATGCAAGTTTTAGTTTGGGCTTTTTTGTCGCGTTCAAGATGGTTCGGATTTGAAAAGTATTGAACCCCTTATTCAGTGAACCGTATAGAACAATGCCCTTATTTGGTCGGGCGTAACGCTTCCGTAATTCCTCAAAAATTAGCTTCCGTGTCCGTTCCAACTCCCACTTTTTAGCTCGTAGAATGTAGTCTTGAATAGCCTCCATTTTGAGGGGGGAACGAGTCCTCTGCTCAAGGGGGGATACGTCCCCCCGTCGCAGAGATGGGCCCATAGGGAATTGAACCCCACGTCTTTCGCACGTCAAGCGAACGTCTTACCGACCGACTCTGGGCCCCAAGGAAATCACTTTTAGCGATGAAGCTATATAATCATTTCCAAGGCGGTTAAATGGCTGGAAACGCAATATTATTTAATCCGGAAAAGGAATCTAGGCATATGGAAAGGCTCGTTAGGCAGTTCACGCGCGATTTTTCCCTCTATGCTTGCGAATGGCTTGCAGAGGGGCTTGGGAGGAATTTCCGCCGCGAGATTGGCTCATGCTATGAGGATTACCTAATCGCTGGCAATGCCAAGACTGTCACTAGCTATTATATACAGCGAAACCTTAAGGAGATCTCGGATGCACTGATTGAAAAATTAAGGGAGGATAGGAAATGGTACGAGAAGATGAGCAGGAAGTTCCGGGAGGATGCAAAAATGAGCCGGAAAATCATATCAAGAAGGAGGAATGAAAAATTATCAAGATCGGTTGTGAAAATTGCGCAGGAGCGCCACCTTTTGCTCTTTCCCATGCTCCGGCTATCAATTCTTGTGCCATCGGTGCTCTCGGAGAGGATAGAAAAGGAGCTTGGGAAATATGGAAAGAAAGTAATCTCCATCGCATATGCCGATAGGAAGTTTAGCGATGGAGTTTTTGAGGCAAATGATTACTCAATAAGGGAACTTGCAGCAAAAAGGCTTAAAGAATTGGGAAAACCCCCAGAATTCGCAAAAATATTAACGACCTCGGAAGTGCTTGCGCTTGCAGGAGGGGAGAAGATCGATTTTAATAATCTTGCGAAGCGCTCCAGGGGTTTTGCATACCTCCGCAATAAACTAATCAATACGTCAAATTTCATGGACGTGATCAAAAAGAACAATTATTTCATCGAAGAGGAAATAACCGGTAGGCAAATCAGGGGAAGTACAGCGTTTGATGGAGGAATTGTAAAAGGGAGGGTATGCAAATTGGCCGCGCTCGAGGATATTTATAAATTCATCCCTGGAAGCGTACTAGTTTCCCCTATGACGGTTCCGGATTTCCTACCGGCAATGAAAAAAGCCGCCGCAATTGTCACTGACGAGGGCGGAATAACCTGCCATGCGGCAATAGTTGCAAGGGAGCTAAAGGTCCCATGCGTGATTGGCACAGGCAATGCCACAAAAATCCTCAAAGATGGGGATTTGGTGGAGGTAAATTCGCATACGGGAAAGGTTAGGAAGCTGGGATTGGCAAAAGCAAAAAAATGAATTAGGAGCAGGTGAAATGGATGGCATCGATTCAAAAATTAGAAAGGGAAATGGAAAAATTGAAGGAAAGGAACCGCAGGGTCGAACTGGACAAGGCGTGGGAGGTCAGCTTTGTAAGAAGGGCGCTCCTTATGGCATTCACTTACTTGGCAATCGGAGCGTACATGCAGGCAATTGGAATTTCCGAACCATGGCTTAATGCAATTGTGCCAGCGGTTGCATTCATGCTTTCCACTTTGACCTTGCCATTTTTCAAAAAAATGTGGAGCAAGGGGAGGAAAGGGAATTAGGCATATAAATTCGAAAGCGCAGTTGGAATGATTGGGAACGCGTTTGGAATGATTGGGAAGAACTTGCCCCGCCTAATTCTCGGCCGCTATTCCAAGCACCGCATCAAGCGCAACTGGAAGCTCTGTGCACCCTTCATCGCCGGAAAAGTGGCCCATCCCTTTCTTTACCACCAATTTTGCGCGAAGCTCCCTTCTGAAAATATCGCCGTGCCTTAGCGGGACATACCTATCGTTATCGGAGTGGATCGCAACGAACTTGTTGCAATGGGATTTAATCCCCTTCCAATCAAGCGGGCTTGAAAAGAAGGAATTGAAGAGGAACATCCCCAAGTTGTCGGAAAAGCCCGCAACCAGGACTGCGCCGCCCACGGATTCATCCTTGCCCAGCCCTTCCAAATACCTCAAAATAGCAATGCAGCCAAGCGAATGCCCAACAAGAATGCAATCCTTATCGGGCCTGCCAATTTCCCGGATGATCCTATCCACCCATTCCCCCATATTCGGCATGCTGGGGTTGGGCATTGCAGGAACGTAAACCTCAAACCCCTTCCCCTCGAGCTTTTTTTTGAGCCAGGGTTTCCAGCCTCCTTGCGGACGGCCGTTCCAGCCATGGATGATAATTACTCGTTTTGCCATGACTATGTTAGGATAGAAAGAATTTTATTGCATAAATTAGGCCGTCGTTGCATAAACCACGAGAATTAGGCTAGGCGAAATGGGGATAAAAATTTCAGAGCTATATCGTCTGCCTTGAAAGCAGCCAGAGAAGGAAAATCACAAGCAGGGCAATCACAATTAGCTTCCATGGAAATTCATCCGGCAGCTGCGGGATTTCCACCTGCATGGCCGGAAGCTCTATGGTATCCCCAAAGGTCGCTCCCTCATCCGTGAAGATCCGAAGGGTCACATCTTTTTTTAGGATGTCCGCAAGAGGCCGCACTTGAAGCCGGTATGTTTGTGATTCACCGGGGCCCAAATCCCCGATCGTATCCAAGGGAACCGCATTTAGCTTGGGGTCGTCGATTTTTGCATCGATGCCCGAAAGCTTCGTATTGCCCGTATTCCTGATGGTAAGGGTGATGACTGCCGAAGTTGTGAATTCACCTTCCTTCAATGGGCTTATTTCATACGCATACACGATCTGCCGTTTTGCATCCTGGATTATAAGGTCGGATTCGAGGACGGAAAGCTCGGAGCCGGAGTTGGCCGTGAATTTCAGCTTATAGGTTCCCGAAGCTGCGGGTTCTAGCAAAATGATAAATGGCGCCGCCCTTCCGGGCTTGATGGTGGTTTTGGGCGTAACGATCTTGGCCCAACCGGAAGGCACTCCCGTTACGGAAAGCTGAGTATCTGCCATCTCGGTTTGCGCGGCATTGAAAAGATTGACGATTATTTTTTGCTGCTCGCCAGCAACCCCGGAAATTTTCGCCGCAGCTTCGATCTCGAGGGGAGAGCTAGTGCCAGATGCAAGCACTTCAAAGGGCATCGTAACGGATAGCGCCGATGCGTCCCTTGGCCGAACTATTACGGATGCCAACTGGGTACCAAGTGGGGTGCTGCACGAAGTTTGCACAATATAGTTGACGATTTGCATCTCTCCGGGGGTAAGTGAAAATACTTCCGGTTCGAGGTAGGGCTTCGCGCCCACCAACGGCTTTGCTTCGATTGCATATTCGTCGGCAAGGGTTCCCACATTCCTGACCTTGAACGTAAAGGAATTCGTCTCGCACCTAGTGACGGAAGCCTGGGAGGGTTTTTCTATGGCAACAGTGCTCAACCCCCCGACCTCATAACAGAATTCCTTTTGGAATAGAAGGAAATCCAGGTAGCGGGCCTCGAGCGTAAAATAATAAATCGAAAGGGGCATCATCGATGTGGGGGAAATGGTGAGGTTGAAATAATCACGCTCGCCCGTCGAAAGCTCGAATTGCTTCAATGGCAGCCTCACGGGCAAAATCTCATCATCGTTCCCCGAAAGGCGCAGCGTGAAGGGGCCCTGGATTTCGCCGTCGTTTCGCACGCCAAGTTCGAGCTGTTTCTTTTCGCCGTGCTTGACTGAAATGCACTCAAGCGGGGGATTTATGAGCCGAAGGTCCGCGGTTTTCGAATTGACCCTGATGGCTGCGGGAAGGATGAACTCCTGCACGCAGCAAGCGGAAGTTGCCTGCAGCCTGAACACTACCTCGTAATCATCCTGGGGCGTTCCCGGAGGCAGGATGATGGTTGCCTTTATGGCCTTCGTTGCACCCTTCCCTACGCGGAACTCGCTTTCGGATAGGGAAGTGCCCGAATCGAACGGATTGGATGGGGAATCAATGGAAACAACTATTTCTTCGGAAAGGTCGTTGCGCATAATGATATCGTAGGAGGCCTTTTCCCCGGGGAATTTTTGCAGCGGGCTGGAAGGCGTCATCGAAACGGAAATGCCAGCGCCCGGGGTAGGGCTTGGGGCCGCACCCTCAACTGTTAAGTGGAGCAATAGGTTTTCGGTGCAGCTTCCGGCACCATAATCAGCCCTGACCTCCAAGGGAAAATCGTAGTTCCCGGGGGCAGCTAGGACAAAGAAATTGAATGATTTTGTCTCCTGGGGGGCTAGCGTATAGAAACTCTCATCAAAATAGGCGCTCACCTCCCCAAGATAATTGTTTGTGGCAGAAAGGTAGATGTTCTGTGCGGCGGCGGCATTGTTTTTTATCGCTATAGGAAAGATTGCAAGCGTGCCTTGGGTGACCGTCATTTCCCCTATTCCCTCCACTTGCAACGTATTGCATTGCGCCGCCACGGGATGCAGCAAAAGCGCCAGCATCACTGCCAAGAGCCTAAGATACATGGTTCAATTATGTGATTTTACCTATTTAAAATGATTCTTAATGGGCGAAAAATCACTCGAAAGAGGGCTTCTCCGAATTGAAGGGAATTTCCGAATCGGAATGAAAGCCAGCTAGAAACGAAAGCCGGGACATAGGTTTATAAGAATCGTTGCGTTTTTGTTGATGGAATTTATGGATATAATTGAGATCATACTTTTCATCCTGCCAGCGTATGTTGCAAATGGCGCGCCCGTAATATTTTCCGGTTGGGGGCCTCTAGACAGGGGCGCCCTTTTCCTAGATAAGAACCGCCTCCTCGGGGATAGCAAGACGGTTAGGGGAACAATCGGCGGGATAGCATCCGGCCTTGCTGTTGGCGGCATACTTTCATATTTCGTTTTGGGTTACATTCCAGGGATTTTGGATTTGGGGCAAAGGATGGCAATAACCGTGCTGATGGTCCTGGGCTCGATTTTCGGAGACCTTCTTGGCAGCTTTTTCAAAAGGCGCCTTAACATCCTTCCGGGCGAACCGCTGTTCGTGACCGACCAATTGCTTTTCATACTGACAGCCATCCTCTTCACGTATGCGATCCAGGGCTTCTTCCTTACAATATATGATTTGGGGATCATCCTCATAATCACACTTGTCATGCATATCCTGGCGAATGTCATCGCGCACAGGCTCAACCTCAAAAAGGTCCCCTGGTGAAGGAGCGGTTATGCTGAAAAAGGGGGAAGCGAATTTCCTGGTAAAATTCCTGGCCATTTTTTTCGCGCTATTTTTCCTATTGAAAATTGCGGACCTTGATTGGCTTCTTAAGGCGTTGGCAGGAATTGAAGCGTGGCTGCTTGCGCAATTAGGAGTTCTTGCATTGCTTGATGGGAATGAAATCATCCTGGAAAAAACAAGGGTGCTGATCGTTCCCGAATGCTCGGGGCTTTTCATGCCCATTTTACTAGCATCCCTATTGTGGTCGACTAGGCTGGAAAACGCAAGAAGGCTAAAATTCATGCTGATTTTTACGCCTCTGCTCTTTTTGTTCAATCTTGCAAGGCTTCTTGTCACCATTCTTCCCCTGGCATTCTTCCCGGCGCTTTTCACTCCGATCCACGTGTTCCTCTGGTTTGTGGATTCGGCCTTGGTGCTCTGGGTTTGGATGCTTGCGCAGGGGATAAAATTGCGGGAAATACTGGGAAAACCGCATAAGGGGATGGGGCATGCGCAATAATATCCGGATAGCGGTTGCCGCGTGCGTCCTAATTGCCCTTATATTCGGCCTTGGCGCCCCGTTTCGCATAGAGGGAACGGCTGGGGAGATCGCCAAAAACACGCAGGATCCAGAATCGCTCACGACGATTGCAATCCCTGCAATTGATGGGAATGGAATGGGCACCTTGGCGGAAATTCGTGTTAGCATTTCGGATGGAAGCGGCAAGATGGCAATTAAGGCCAATAGGGGCACGCTAGCAATCAGCCCGGAAACTTTGGAATCCGTTAGGAATGCGTTCGATGCCGCAAATCGCTACTCCGGAAATCGTTTCGCTGCAAAGGACGTGCAATACGAATTCGGGAGTACATTAGGAGTAATCAGCGGCGGCAGCGGCGGGGCGGCGATTGCGATAGCAACCATTGCAGGCTTAGAAGGAAACAGAATTGTGCCGGGAATCCTAATCACCGGAAGCATGGATAAGGAGGGCAAAATAGAAAGGGTCGGATTCATCCTTGAAAAAGCAGCTGCGCTGAATGGGACGGAATACGGAACGCTCCTGGTTCCAATTGGGGAATCGGTTTATCCTGCGCTGCCTAAAACATGCTATCTTCCAGGCGGGGGAAAGGACCCCAACTGCAAGCCGCCCACAATAATTTACAATGTTTCCAAGGAAACTGGAATCGAAATCATTGAAGTGGAAAATATTGGCGAAGCGGCAAGGCTAATGCTAATTGACGAATAAACGAGTGTATGGTTAAGGCAAAGAGCGAATACCCCATAAAAGGAATCGCATGCAATATATTTTGGAAAACATACCCCATCAAAAAAATCAACACAACAAAATAGTCATTGCCCCTGAAGCTCGTACAACTCAAGAATCTCGGATTCCGTCGTTGCATCCTGCGGGCGTTTGTCCTTCCTGATAGAAACCATTCGGGGGAAACGCAGGGCAAACCCTTCCTCGGAACCCGCAGTCCTTCCCGCGGCATGGGTTGGCGAACGGGATATCTCATCCGCGTTAACTTCAATTACTATTTTGGGCTCGACCCATAGGTCTGGCGCCATGACGCTATCGACCGTTTTTGGCTTTTCCCTGAGGGTGATTTTTTCAAGCATTTCCCGGAACTCCCCCATCTGCTCTTCGGAAAAGCCGGTGCCAACTTTTGCAATGCTTTTGTACCTGCCGCTTTCGGGATCAAATACGGCCGTGAGGACGCCGCCGAATTCGAATTGCGCCCTCTTGCCCTTCCCTAGGTAATAGCCGATGATCACGACATCAAAAGTATCAGCGACCTTCCCATAGCTTCTCTTCAATTTTATCCATGCGAATTTCCTAGCGCCGGCAACGTACGGAGCTTTTTGGTCCTTTGCGATAATCCCCTCGAGCCCCTCCTGCAGGCATTTATCGAAGAAGGCCTGCAGATCGATTGGGGATTTTGCAATTATCCTCTCCGAAATGCGGACAATTGATGCGCCCTTCCGAATGACCGATTCCAATTTACGCCGCCTTGCCTCGTAGGGCTCCTTGGTATAATCGCGGCCGTCAGCGAAAAGCAGCTCGAAGGCATACAGGCGAAGTGGCAATTCCCGCGCCATTTCTCCAACGCCGTGTTTCCTCTTCCGCTGGATGGTAACCTGAAAGGGAAGGAAGCGTTTTTGCACCGCATCGTAGGCGATAGCTTCGCCTTCAAAAATAGCATTTTTTGCGTCAACTTCAGTTCTTATAGCAGAAACAATATCTGGGAACATATGCGTCATGGGCTCTTCCTTGCGGGAAAATATCCGAATTTCGGATCCCTTCTTGTGGATTTGGAGCCTAAAGCCATCGTACTTCCCTTCAACAGAGCACTCCCCCAGTTTTTCGATGATCTGTCCCGGAGTCAAAAGCCGCTCGGCAAGAGCGGGCCTTATTGGGGAGAATACTGCAGGCCCGATTTTTTGAAGCTCATCCAATTGCTTGGAATGCACTTTCTCTGCCACCTCGCCAAGGTCCGAACGCATATTGTAGGCGCGCTCGAAAATGCCCCGGTATTTCTTTTTTTCCTCCAAAATTTGCAGAGTAATCGTGCGCTTGCTCCCCTCTTCCATTAACCTTTGAACCTCCCCCCGGATTTCACCCTCACCTTCGCCAAGGGAAAGCTCATCGCCTTTTTTTATGATGATTTCCTCGGATATGCCTTCGAAGTTGATATCGATTGAAGATGCCTCACCGGCTTTCCTATCGGTACGTGAAGGGGTCAATATAGGAACGATTGATTTGGGCTTAATTATATGCCCACCATTTCGGATTTCCTTTGCCTTTGAAACCAGATAGGCTATGTGTGAGAGGGCAAGGCCGTCAAGAATAGTGGATTCGCCAGCTCCAAGCCGCAAGCTCCCCTGTGCGAATCTGACGATGTGCTTGGCTTCCATGGGCGATGCATTTGTCAACAGCTCTGCAATCAAATTGACCTTTGAATCCTGCGAACCAGATCCGGAAGAGGTTGCGATCTTGAAAAAATTATCGTAAACTTTCCGAGTAGTTAGATCCTCATGCTGCAGGGTTGATTGCGATTTTGCTAGGAGCAATTTCTCGGCCGCAATCCCAAGATCGCCTTCCTTCCGGTACAATTCCTCTATTTGCGCTATACTTTTCCCAGATACGCGGGATATTGCATGCTGAACAAGCTTATCCCCGACCCCCAGCTGGATCCCTAGCGATTCCGGAACGAGGATTCCCTGGCAGAGGTAGGTAAGGTGGCGTACATCCGGGCCTTTGGCATGGAAATATACATCCGCCAGCTGCTCTGTTAGCCTTAGGCGTGAGGCCGTCCCTTCCATGATCTCGAATACGTTTGCAAGTTCGAGGAAATGCATGATACCAACACTCGGAGAAGAATTAATAAAATATTCAATCCGACCAAATCTATGGTTTTCGAAGTTAAAAGGGTTGAGCATGGAAGGGGAGCAAGCATAATTTTAGAAGTACCCCATCATATGGACGGACCGGATTTTGCAGACGTCAGATAGGCGTTCAGTCATGCTCTTAAAAGTTTGAACATTAGGCAGTTAAACATTCTAGGCAATATTACAGCTGAAGAAGCTGGAAATATAAAGCAATTGATATATTGAGCTAAATTTGCTAATGAGGAAGGATTAGGAAGATTAGTAGCCATTGTTAAAAAGCACCTTGAGATAGATCCAGATTATCAAGAAATTGCTTCAAGGCATGCAGATTGAATTTATTCCCTTAGCCACTTTCCCCACCACTCGCTATAAAGTGCAAGCATTTCTGAAAAAGAGCCGCTGAGCCTTAGGGGTGCGTTTTTTCCAGAAGGGTTCACGAGCCCCGATTTCTGGAGGGCAAGGATCAGCATGTAAAGGGTGCTTTTTTTCGCCCCAAGCTTTTTTTGGAGCTGGATGAAGGTAAGTTCGTTAGTTTTCAATTCCTCCAATACCTGGATTGTCAGTTCCTTTTTGGTCTGGGAGAATGCGAAGGAATTCGTGATGAAATCGTAAATGGTGAACTGGCTTGATTGGATCTTGCTTGCATCCTGCGAATTAATCCTGAAATACGAGAATGCCTGCGATTTCTGCTTGTTGTAATGCTCGCGGGTGCGGCCGGTCCTTTTTTCGGATTTGGTGATTTGGCCTTCTTCAACGATTGTTTGAGATTCCTCCATTTCCATGCCACCAATCTATTGTTTCTACGATAATTCAAAGCCGTTCATTTATCAGGCCGCTCAAATACTCATTTCCACCTAAACCGAGAAGAACAGCCTAAGGCCGTCCCTGACTCCGGGTGCAAGGCCAAAGAGCGTTATTAGCAGCAGCACATATACCTGCTCATCCCTGCTTTCCGCCTCCTTCCGAAGGGCAAAAATGATCGCAAGCGCAAAAACCAGCTTTACGATGAAGAACGCGAAGGGCGATCCGAAAAGGCCGAAGATGGAATTCGCAACGACATGCTGCTCAGTATAGCCGCCAAAAGCTACCCCTATGAAAGTCGCCGAGCCGTCGAGCGCCTGCGAAAGAAGCGTTGTTCGCTCAAGATTCCGGAATTCGGGTATTTCCCTTTTATTGTATATCCTTGATTTTATCAATTCAAAAACTACAAGCCCAAGGCCCACAAGCACGAGGATGCCCGCCATAAGTAATACATTTCCAGAAGTGATTTTGGATAAGCCAAGAAGAGACAGCATCGAGAAAAGGACGGCGCCAATGCCAATCCCGGAGTTTCGTATTTTCCGGAACATTAGCTGCGGGTTTCCCGTTGAGGATCTGCTTGAGACCAGGTAGATTACCGCCAGGATTGCAAACATGAGAATATAAATCCCGGGAGTGATGAAGGGATAAATGGTTTGGCCAAGGATAGTCATGCTCCGCGGGAGGATATCCGCATCCTGGATGACGCGCATGATTGCGCCAATGAAAATGTAGGGCAGTATTGCGCCGAAGAACTGGGAATCGATTTGGATTTTGCGGTAGCGCAGGAACCTGTAAATCAGGAAGGCGGCTATAAGCGCAATTGCCGCGTATGCCGCCGTGTTATAGAGGTTATATGGCGGGTAAAGGTCAGGGAATTGCATCGGCTTGACGAAATATTCATCTATCAGGTCGATCATGCTGGAAAAACGCAGCCACACTTTATAAGCATATCTTGCGAATGAATTCCAGGAGGGGAAAAACCATGCTTGCGGCCAGGGTGAAATTAAAGGATGCCGAAGAAACCAGGAGGTTTTTGATGGAAAGGGGACTGCTCGATAGGGCCCGTTTGCTGGACAAGGATTCCGAATTCATTTATTTCCCGATTTCCCGGAAATTCAAGCCGCCAAGGGGTTGCGATATCGTCAGAAGGGAATTTGGTTTGAATCCGGTGAAAATCGATTGGAAGGGATTGCTTGTTGAGAGGGGCATAATCGAGGGTAAAACAGCAAGGGAGCTTCATTCCGCTTTCGATGGCATGGGGGATATTGCGGTAATTGAAATCCCCCCAGAATTTCAGAAGATTGAAGGGGAAATTGGCCGCGCATTCCTGGAAACGCACGGCCAGTTTAGGGCCGTTGCGAAAAAGACCTCGGCCGTGAAGGGAAAATACAGGGTGAAGGGGCTTAAGGTAATTGCTGGCAGGAAGGGGCTGATCACATTTTACCGCGAATCCGGCTGCATCTTCCACATAGATTTGGGGAAGGTCTATTTCTCGCCAAGGCTGGGATTTGAGAGGGAACGGATCGCAAAGGAGGTTGGGAAGGGGGAAAAGGTGCTGGCGCTTTTCGCGGGCGCGGGCTTCTATCCCATCATAATCGCGAAAAGGCAGCCGAAGTGCAAAATAAGGGCAATAGAGCTGAACCCGGTTGCCGTCAAATATATGGCAGAAAACATCCCGATAAACAAAATGCAGGATCGCATCGAGGGAATTGGCGGGGATGTTGGCAAATTGCTTCTTGAGGGAAGATTCCAAAGATGGGCCGACCGAATAACAATGCCCCTGCCCCATGACGGCCATAAATTCCTGGATGCGGCAATCAGGGCTGCTGCGAAAAATTGCATCATCCACTTCTATTACATCCCACATGGCGATGGGGAGGATGGCATCGTGGGCGCACGAAAAAAAATAACGGATGCGTGCAAGGCCGCCGGGCGCAAATTCAAAACCATCCTTGAACGGAAGGTCAAGACGTATGCCCCGCATGTGGATGAGGTCGTAATCGATTTCAAATTGATCAATTGATTTAGTCAAATCGGCCTATTTTTACACGTTCGACAATAGTCTAAAACGGAATAATGATTTTGTTGTCGTAATTATAACGACAAATCCGTAAATTATCCCACCCCCAGATATATACGTAGTAAGGCATGCGAAAAAAAGGGGGATGAAAATGAGCCTTGCTGATGGGGACATGAATGGTGCGCCGGCGCTTGCAGCGCTCTTTGCGCTGCTTGCGGTCGGCAGCGGGGCGATTAGCGGCGTGGCCGACCTTTTGGCAAGCCCGGCGGCGCTGCTCGCCCTGGTAGTCCTAATTGGTGCGACGTACGGGGAGTAGAAATAATCGAATGAGTACCTGAACGAGTGGCAACTACATGCATTTATGCCATCCAATCAAAATCCAAATTATACGGGCAATTTACCCTTTTGTTTAAGGCGAAGACCGGTTAATGATCGATATTGCAGAAAAGCAGCTGTCCCTGATGCTTGGGTCATTTAGTGGAAAGCAAAGAGTGCTGTTTGCAAGCCCGACAGCAACGTTGCGTATGCAGGTTTCTTTCCCTTCGATGTTTTCGGATGTGACGTTGTCGCAAAATGAAAGGGTGAGGTTAATCCTTGCAAAATCGGAGTAGCAAAGGTCCCTGGTTGAGTTCTGCTTCCAAGTTCCGCAAACATCCGGGAGCAGGTATGAGGGCGTGAAAAAGTAGGTGCAGCCCTCCTTGCGTATTTGGTCGGCAACCATTCCGCAGATTTCCCGGTCATGATAATATATAGCCATATGCGAATAGCAATCGTCCTTGGAAGCGCCCACTAGCATCCCGCAATAATCTGCATTTTTGGTATGGTTGGCAATCCCGTAAATGCACCTTCCCTGGATATCTGCCGGAAGCCTTTCGCAAAGATGGGGATCGGATGTATCCTGAGCGACCTTTTCGATGCAAACAAGATTATCCTTCTCAAGGGGCATCCGGCCGCAATAATAAGTATTGGAAAGCTGCACGGCTAGCCCGAAATAGCATTCGGTTCTAAGGGTAGGCGGCACGATACTGCAATTGTCCGAAGGCAGCTCGGAATTCGAACTATCCCTGCGGCAATATTCCCTAAGTTCATCGGAGTTAATGCTAAGGCAGGGGGAAACGCTTTTCACTGATGCGGCGTGCATAAAGTAGCAATTGTCCCTTGCGGCCAAATTGCTAATCTTGAAGCAAAGGCCAGGGCTTCCGGTCGAAAGGGAAAGGTTCAGAATGCAAGCGTTCCTTTGGAGCGTGCTATTTGCAAAGGCATCACAAGGTTCGGGGGATGGGATGGGGCGGGAAATTGGCGAAACTGAAACAGCCGCCGGGGAGGGCAAAATAATTTCGCCTTCTACGGTATCATGCGGAAGGCCAATGCATCCGTAAAGAAAGAGAACGGAAACCGCTGCAATCAGAAGAATGCGCATAATCCCTGCACGCTATAGAAGACGGAAAAGCGGTATTTATTCCCGCATGATGCCCTTGAGCGCGCACCGGAAGTGGGGTACTTGCCCGGCTAATCAATAATTGTAAAAAAAGTAAAAATAGACGGGCTTCACCCACCCTCTCAAGTTTAGTGACCTATCATCACTGACCACATGAGGAGATGTGTAATGACCAGGGCGGGAAAATCTAAACGGTTGTCAGCAACCATTTCCAAACAGGCAATATTTTGATCGTTTTTCCACCTACTTTCAACTCGTCCTCCTGCTCCATCGTAAGAATCTGCCCCCCCTTCAGCTTGAATGCCTCAAGTGCTTCCACCAAGCCGTCGACTTCGCGTTTTTGGTTGTCCTCCGTCAAATTGAAGCATACTTGGCAGGCAAATGATATTTTATTGCCATCCTTAACAATAAAGTCACATTCTTTTTTTCCTGAAAAGTACGCTACGTCCTTATTCCTCCGTTTCAATTCGACAAAAACCAGGTTTTCAAGCAGCCTTCCCTTATTTTGAGAAAAATTCAATCCGCTTGCCTGATGAAACGCGGTATCAACCAAATAGGCTTTTTTCGGTGAAGCCAACTGTTTCTTAAGTGAAAAATCTGTTTTCGCAAGCTCAAAAAACAGGTAGGAATTGCCCAAATATGAGATATATTCCTTCACAGTATTGGAATTCGCCAAGCCCAACGAGGTTTTCAGTGAATTATAGGTGAAAGTCGAGGAAATGCTTGTTGTCAGCAGGTTGACAAGTTCGCGGACTATTCTCTGCTTCCTGATTGCATATCTCGCAATTATATCCCTATACAAAATATTCTCAAAAACGGTTTTCAAGTAATCAGCATCGTGGTTTTTTAGATACTCGGGAAAACCGCCATCGACAAGATACTGCTTGAAAAGCCCTTGAAGCCTGACTTTTTTCTCTGCTATATGGAACCAATCCTTTTCAGGGGCAACGCTTTGGAACACCAAATATTCCTTGAATGAAAAGGGATATACTTCGAATGACTTGTACCTACCCGTCAACCTGGTACCTAATTCCTTGCTAAGTAAAGAGGCATTTGAACCGGTTATGACTATTTTCTTGCCTTGGTCTTGCAAACGCCGTACAAAGGTTTCGAATTGGTCGATATTTTGAATTTCGTCAAAGAAATAAATTTTTGGATTTTTGTAAACCTCAATCAGAATTTCGTTTAACTGCTCAAAATCCTTAGCCTTGAAGCCAATAAACCGCTCATCATCGAAATTCACGTAACAGTAATCACTCCTTCCTTCCATAATCTGCCTGAGCAAAGTCGATTTGCCGCACCTTCTGACTCCGGTAAGAATGAGCACACGCTTATCCGGAAGCCATTTTAGAATTTCGTCCAAAATCAGCCGTCTAACTACCCCTTCCTTTTGTACTTCCGCCTTCTGTTGAACCACTATCTGCCTTAAGAGCTCCTTGTTTTCCATGCTAATTAGTAACTAGTACTTTAATATAAATGTTTGCATTAGTGGTTAGTAGTAGTGTTCATTAGTAAGGCACACTTTTTAACCGAGCCAGGTTTGCCTTCGTGCCAAGGAGGCGCACCATCGCAAAGGAAGGGAAAGGCTTTTGAAGGATTAAAGAATAGGTTAGAGATATGAATAGATTGCTTCTGATTGCGATATTGGCGGTTTCATTGATTTTGATTGGGTGCACACAAAATAAGGCGCCCATTGTAGGAAACCAGACCTCCTCACCATCAATATCTGCGGAAAATCAGCCCACCATTTCGCCCGTAAGCCCTATCCCCAGTATCGCAACGACGGAAGAATTCTGTTCCTATCAATGCACTCCCAAATCGATAAAAGTGAAATTTATTGATGCAGAAGGGAAATCTTGGGCTCTTGGTGAAACGGAAACTGCCGACCTGCCGGGAGGCAATAAAATTAGTGTCGATATGATAACGGTTAGCGCATATTACAAGAAAGGAGTATGCATACCAATTGATTCCATTACTTTTCCGAGCATCATGGACAAAACCAATCCACCGGAAAAGAAGCATAGGACGGTTAGGTCCGCTTTGGCAAATAGCACAATAGCGGTTGGGGATCTTGTTTCCGGAACATTCGGCGGTCCACTTTCATTTTCCCATTCAAATAAAGGGGAAAAAATTGTCGGCATAGAATGCAGCTATGGAGGGGATGGCAATTGCACGATTAAATGGATATTGCACGATACGAATTTTCAGGTCGAATACGAACCCCAAAAATTCTGCCAGCCAGTTCCCAAAAAGGGTGATTACATACCTGGAGGGATTATTGTTAGGTTCGTACCTGGTACAACCCTTCCAGAAGCTCTGCAAATATTAAAGAAAAATGGGGTTTCTCCGGATGAGAGCTTCATAACTACAGATCCGGTATTGGGCGACATGTGGAGCCCCGATATAGTTGGCCTTCCGGGTAGTGTCAAGGTAGGAGAAGAAATTGAAAAAATGAATGCCCTTTACCAGGAAGACAAAGTTACAGAGTTGTTTTTCCATTACCTAATTTTAGGAATCGGTTAAATAAATAAAAAAGGAAAAAAAAAGATAGGCAATATCATTATTCTTCTCAATGACCTATCATAATCGACCTGCTGAGAAGGTGTGTCATCGCAAAGGTGGGGATTTCTCGGTTTACCCGAGGTAATTTTTATTTAGCGAGAAAGGATAACGGACATTATGGGTTTTAATTGATTCCTGCCCGAAGAACAGGTATGAATAAAATTTTATTTGGAGTTGGGCTAACAATAGCATTAGCGGCAGCGTTGATGATGTATTGCCAAGAACGGTGTTTTCTCGGAGTTGACTTGGAATTCTGGCCTGCAGTATTGGGAATCTTTGGAATAGGCCTGATAGCCACTTCAAATTTCGCCTATTATAAAGTAAAAAAATAGGCCATTCTCAATGGCCCATCATGACAAATCGTTTGAGGAGATGTGTAATGACAAATTCGGCTCAAGCCTCCGTAATATATTAGGTAA
>JBDRDM010000056.1:0-3208 GCA_043820675.1 Microcaldota archaeon | reverse complement strand
ACAGTCAATAAGAAAGCAGCAGTACTCGAAATGCCTGTTGCTGTAATTAAGAAGCATGATTCTCTGCACGTAGTCACAATATGGAAAGAACAATCAAAGAGGAAAAGAGAGGATTTACAACTATTGTATGATTTTTTGAATAGTGAAAATATCCCAGTAGATCTAGCGAAAAAGGCAAGTTTAAGTGCCATTAGGCAACTTGCAAAATTACATGCCAATGGGTTTGTTCACGGCCATCCGGGAGGTGGAAATGTTTTAGTTTCAAATAGGGGAATTGCTACGTTAATAGATTATTCTGAAATACGGAGATCAACTCCCCGGACAATAAATTTCGATGTTAATTATATGATACACTCGATAATTGATAGATTTTTATATAAACCAGGAAATCCCGATGAATTTAAAACGAGACTAATAATCGAATGTCAAAGAGCATTTGATCTCTACAAGACTGGATCTGGCTTTGCACCCGACAGGAAACCCCCAGCCAGAAACAGATTTTCAAGAATTAGGGATGTGCTGCTTGGAAGGAAAAGAAATTCGCGATAATTAAAATTCTGCAGTAAGGAAAAAATGCTGGATTTACTTTAAATGGAAGGAATTATGCCGACGTTAATAACGCGCAGTTAAAACTACCGGGTTTTAGCAATAAGTGCAAAGAATATTTTTTAATGTTAAGTTGGCAATTCCCCAAGCAGCCTTCAATCCCTAAAGTCTTAATGGATATAGCTTTGGGGGTTGCGCTTTTGCATATCGGTCATGCCAATGCCGCGCTCGTTTTCCCTAACGGCCTGCTGCTCGATTTTTCGGATGACTTCCTCGGTTTTCTTCGCTTTTCCCTTGAGCTCCCCGGTGTCGATTTTCTCCTTGGTGATCTTTGAGATCATATCGAGCAATGCGGATGCTCCAATGGCATCGATTGCCTGCCCTTGCGTTTCGACAAGAAGGCAAGATCCCTTCACGTCGTAGAGGCGCGCGATGCCCGGAACCAGCCCTGCCATCCCGACGATTGGGATTATCGCATCGTTTTGCTTTGCGCCAAGCCCAAGGAAGTATTTCAACTGGCTTTTGCTATTGGAGGTAATGTAAATCGCGGGCTTTTCGGCCGTCTTGTTGACGGCGTAGCCTGCCATCGCAACGACTTCAAAGCCCCCAAGGGACTTGAAGAAGCTGATTATTTTCGAGGAGACCTCATATTGGCCTTCAACGGTAAGGGGCTGCACGTCGCCTTTGAGGATTATGAGGTCGCGGCCCTTGAGTTTTTTGTAGAAGAAGCGCATCGAAAAAAGCTTGAGGTTTCCGGACTTTAGCGCAATTACCTGGTTTGGGAAATTGGGCGAATAAAGCGTTGCGAAATGCTGCGCCTTTGTCACCTTTATCAGGTGGTCCACGGCGAGCTTGCTCACAAAACCTATGCCGGGCAGTCCCACCAGCATCAGCGGATTGTTGGGCTTTATCCCGCGCTTCACCCGGATGACGGATTCGGTCATGGGGCCCTTCATTTCGGATACTGGCATTTTCATGTTCATCAACCTATTCGTCTAAGGACGTTTATTAAAGTTGCATTTAACTTAAGGCGCAAAGCCCTCGATGCATTTCCAGCAAATGCCCCCGCTTTGCCCCAACTATTTGAATAATTGCGGGAAAAGCTCCTTTCTCCTGTATATTGCGTACCTGTCCTCCTTGGAATATTTCGGAGGGTGCGCTGCGTGCGCGCCAGCGCCGCATTTAGGGCAGCTTTCCCTTAGCGTGTAGGTGGAGCAATTGTTGCACGTTTTCAAAAGGAACATAATCCTAGCCTTTCGTCTTATGTATGGAATATTCTATCCCGCTTTCCGTTGAGAGGGATTTATCGATTTTTGCAATGGTCTTGTCCACGTCCTTTGGGTCCTTAACAATGAAATTGACGTAGTACTTCGGGGCGCCGACGTAGTGCACGGAAACACCCGGCGCAGCTTTTGGTATCTTTAGCAGGGCTGATTTTATTTTCTCAATACCCGCGCTGTCAAAGGAATTGAGCTTGATTTCCGCGCGCGCGTTTATGACCTTCTCCTTGATTTCGGCCTCGGCGATTTCCTTCAGCACGGGCACCCATGCGGCAGGCACCTTGGGGCTGATGTTGCCCGCCTTGAATTCCTCGAAAGAGGAGTACAGGTCGCCGTATTCCGTGATGAGGATTTCACCTACCTCCTTCATCGCATCGCCCAAATTCTTCTTGAGCTTTTGCGCGGCCCGCTCCAAGAGCTTTTCGGCGCGTTTCCCAAGCTGGTAGCTTTCAAGCTTGCGTTTCTTATCTGATTCGCTCACGCGCTTGATGCTAAGGTCTATTTGGCGCTTTTCGAAATCGATCCTCGAGACCATCGCAACGGCCTTCTGGCCCTCCTTGATGTGGTCGCGTATGTTCTTCACCCAGCCGGATGAGACTTCGGAGACGTGCAGGAACGATTCCAGGTTGTTGTATTCCTGGAGGGAGCAAAACGCACCGTAGGGCATGATCTTGTTCACGGTGACTATTACGAATTCCCCGATTTCAGGAAAGTTTGCCAAATTCATTTCGCCCCTTGGTAATTGTGGAATAAACACTTAAAAGCAAAGGAGGCCTTCCCCCGCCAAAAACACTAAAATGCGCGGGAGGCAAAGAATCCAAGAAGATCAAAACCCCCCTGCCAATGATTATCCTCAGCTTAGCACTTCGATTACGCGCGCATTGATCCGCGCCCTTCCGCCCCTGGGGGAAACAATCTCGCGGCCGCAGCCCTTGCAGGCTTTTGCCATCTTCGAATCCCCGTAGACGATATCGCTATCGGCGCCGCATTCGCACTGGATTTTCAGGAATCTTCCCATATTATGATCACTTCGCTGTTTCTGATTTCTTCTTCATCCTTTCGGTGATGACTCTCTCGTGCTTCTTCTTGCACGTGCTGCACTCGAGCATGATCTTGTTCCTGATCCCCTGCTTTTTCACTTTCGCCTTGCCCTTAACCTTTCCGTGGTAGCCGGCAA
Source organism: Microcaldota archaeon (assembly GCA_043820675.1). Lineage (GTDB taxonomy): Archaea > Micrarchaeota > Micrarchaeia > Norongarragalinales > SBBD01 > JACRGC01. The sequence goes on along the minus strand of JBDRDM010000056.1, from coordinate 205 downwards.
GCTTCCTTTCGTGCTTCCGTGTTCCCCAGGCAAGGGTCCTTCCGGCCTTGTATTTGCTCGTGGATACCTTAACCCTGTGCTTCGAATGCTTCCTGCAATAAGGGCAATACCCATTGATCTCCTTTGGGACTATCATGCTTGAACACCTGACTTGGAATAGGGGAAAAACGGCTTGACCATTAATCCGCCTTTGGAACGCTCCTCC
>JBDRDM010000055.1:0-3622 GCA_043820675.1 Microcaldota archaeon | reverse complement strand
CGGGGGCTTCACACTTTCAATTTCTCAGCATTTAAATATTATCTTTAAATTCGTATCTATCGTTCTTATTATGCCTTATGGCTAAAAATCGGGAACAAACGCCCCTTCAAAAAAGCAAGCGATTGAAAGAGCACGAAAAGGTACTAGCTAAGCGGAAAAAAAACGCGCTCATTTCCAGCGTCATCCTGGGCGGCCAGGACGGCGTCGTTAATGTTCTGGGGGTTCTTTTGGCGGTTGCTAGCGCAACCTACGACCCAAGGATTGTCGTTATTGCCGGGGTTGCTGCGGCATTCACCGAGAGCGTTTCGATGCTCGCGGTCGCCTACACCTCCGCAAGGGCCGAAGAGGATTATTACCGTGCAGAAGAGGAGCGCGAGCTTAGGGAAATAGACGAAATCCCCGATATCGAGCGCGAAGAAACTACCCGGATTTATTTCGAGAAAGGATTCCGTGGAAGGCAGCTCGAGGGCATCGTTAACACTATTACGCGCAACAAGGACATTTGGAAGGAAGTGATGATGCGCGAGGAGCTTGAAATGCAAAAGGTCGATATGGGTCATGCACGCAAGGAGGCCGGTATTGTTGGGGTTTCCGTTGTTATCGGCTCGCTTTTCCCGCTTCTGCCCTTCCTTGCCGCGCTTCCTCAGCTGGGGCTTTTAAGTGTGCATAATGCTGCCTGGATTGCCGCAATCTCAAGCGTGATTGCGCTCTTCCTTGTGGGCTTCATAAAGGCAAAGCTCACGACCGGAATCCCCTGGAGGAGCGGGATGGAAATGGCAATTGTGGGCGGGCTTGCGGCATTTTTTGGCTACCTGATTGGAATGGTGCTAAGGGTTGCGGTCTAGTTAACTGTCTTGTTGCGGAAGGGTGGTTATAGCCTAATGTTTATTGGCAGTATACTTTCTCATAGATTCCCCCTTTGGGATCTATGAGGAAACCATCATATGCCCAACCCGAAACAACCGTCGAATTTCCGTTATTGGTCAAGTTGATTGCGGTTGCCTCTTTCCAAACAAATAATTCGGGTTTTGCATCATCGCCTATTTTCCTTGTTATTAGCCTTTCGTCAATAATGCGGCTTTTCAATAACCCGAAGGCATCATCGGAGCTTGCAATGGATTGGCCGGTTTCTTGAAATAAAGTATAGGGAAGTTCGCCGCTGCAATATCCTAGAGGTGGGCGAATCTCGGAAAAAATCACTATTATGACCAATAAGACGAATAGGAGGATTCCTCCGAAGATCAGTACGTGGTTTTTTTGCATTCCTTCTAACCAATACAGTGGTATGGCGGGAATAATATATATTTAACTAATTATGCGCAAAGCAGAGTATTCCCATCGGGTAGCGCCGTTTGTCATCAAAAGAGCTTTTTCTGCGAAAACTGGACGGGCAGCAGGACTTCCGGCGAATTATTCGCAGGCGAATTTACTTTCCTTGAAATTTCATATGCGTCCATCCCAAGGCTGGGGAAGGGCTTCATCAGACCGCTAATTTCGTGCAGTGGGGAGGAGGGCAAGAGCCATTTGGAGTAATTCTCCTCACTTAAAATTAATGGCATCCTGTTATGGATCGGCTTCATGAGGGAATCGGGTTCCGTTGTGATTATGGAGAAGTTGAAATCCGGCTTTTGCCGATCATTAATCTCGAATATTCCCCCGAATGCGCCGAGTTTGCGATCTTTTAAGGAAATTGCAAGGGCTTCTTGTCGGATCCGAGCTTTTGCCATTCAAAAGGCATTGAATGGTATCAGGCACCTTCTGGATTTGAATGTGCTCCTGAAATACGGCTTTTCCGCAACGGTTTCCGATCGCGCATTTATCTGTCCGCTTGGATCCTTGCCCATCATGAAGGGAGGGATGAATCCCCATTTGGCAAGCACAAGGGAGCGAATGTTGTGATTGTGGGCGTTATTATCGTGAGATTTTCCATTGCTTTCCGCACCACTTAATTTAGCCTTATCATTTGCATCCCAATCCCAATCCAGCACAATTGGAACATTCTGCGATGGCGCTATGTTGTATGATCCCTTCCATTCGAAATCCAGGCCCCTTTTGATCTCGAATTTGTTTACCATCGCGGCCAATTTTTCGAGTAGGGAAAACCTTCCGCACATAATTTCCGCCAATATCCATATGGGTGCTGCCGCTTAAATCTTTATGTTTAAGTTGCCTTAATTTTCGAGCCGCTTTTAAACTATTTCCCCCTAAACCATCCCATGCGCGCGCTTGTTACCGGGGCAACGGGCTTTATCGGTTCAAACCTAACTTCCAGGCTTCTAAAGGATGGATGGGAAGTGGTTGCGGCCGGAATGGAGGCCGAACAACCAATTCCAACCGGCGTAGAAAAATTCGTCATTGGGGACTTGGGGGAAATTAACTGGGGCGATCTGGGCAAATTCGATGTTATTTTCCACCAGGCGGCTATCACGGACACCCTTGTTTCCGATGAGGCAGAGATGACGAGGGTAAATTCCACCGAAGCGAAGCGTTTGTTCGAATGGGCGAGGGATTCTGGCTGCAAGCGCATCGTTTATGCATCCTCAACTGCCGTTTACGGTGCTGGAAATCCGCCGTTCAAGGAAAGCGATGAGTGCAAACCATTGAATGCGTATGGGCGATCAAAATTGGCGCTGGATGAATTCGCAATGGACTTTGCCATTTCCAATCCTGCGATGGTAATTGTCGGCCTGCGTTATTGCAACGTCTATGGGCCCGGCGAATTCCACAAGGGAAAGATGGCGAGCATGGCTTATCAGCTCGCGCGCCAGATAAAGGCGGGAAAACCGCGCGTTTTCAGGGACGGAGAACAGAAGCGCGATTACATATATGTTAATGATGTCGTGGAGGCGAATTTGCTGGCTACTAGGGCGGAAAAATGCTGCATTGTTAATTGCGCCAGAGGAAAAGCGATATCCTTTAACGAGTTGATCCGGAACCTCATAACGGTAAGTGGTTTTGATCGACAAACCGAATATTTCGACAATCCGTATGCTGCAACTTACCAAAACCATACCGAATGCGACATGAGCTATGCGAAAAAGATGATTGGCTTTGCCCCAAAATACACAATTGAAACCGGAATAAAAGAGTATTATGATTCCGGAGCATTATTTGGATGATTGCAATAATTTTTTTTAGGTGATATGAAAAATATGCTATTATCGAAGCACGAAATCGAGGAGCGCATCAAAGAAGATGGGCTAATTTCAAATTTCATCGACTTGAAGGAGCAATTGCAGCCGGCGGGCTTTGATCTCACGGTTGGGTGGGTTTTCAAATTCACCTCGCAGGGCGCGTTTGATTTCGACAATAAAGGGCGCAAGATGAGCGAAACGGAAGAGATCCCAACAGATGCAAATGGCTGGTGGGTTTTACAGAAGGGAATTTACAAGATCAGGTTCAATGAGGAGGTGAAAATCCCCCTTGATCTTGCGGGAACGAACATTTTGCGATCATCGCTCATGCGCTCCGGCTGCCTTATGCACCACGGCTTTTGGGATCCGGGCTACCATGGCAAGGGCGAAACCGCAATCATGGTGGCAAATGAGCATGGCATGAGGCTCAAGAAGGATGCGAAGGTGACGCAGCTAATTTTCCATAAATTGAGCCGGAGCGCAAATGA
>JBDRDM010000054.1:0-28489 GCA_043820675.1 Microcaldota archaeon | reverse complement strand
TGGACGCAAAAATACGCACCGGGAAGCCTCAAGGAGGTCGCGGGCAACGAGGATGCGAAGGAGGAAATCCGGAAATGGGCCCTTGAAGCCGAGAGGGGCAAAAAAGTCCAGCCCCTCCTGATCCACGGCCCCGTAGGCGCTGGAAAGACCGCTCTTGCAAACGCCCTTGCGGCCGAAATGGGCTGGGAAATACTGGAAACAAACGCGTCCGATTTGCGGGATGCCGAAATGCTCAAGAAAATCTATGGAATTGCCGCAAGCAGCACGGGGCTTTTTGGGAACCGCCGCCTCATATTGATAGATGAGATAGATTCCGTTTCGGACAGGCAGGAATTCGGAGCCCTCCTAACGATCATCAAGGATTGCACGCAGCCCTTGATTCTTATTGCAAACGACGTTTGGAACCAGAAGCTTTCAACGCTCAGGTACCAATGCAAGCAAGTGGAGATGCGCAAGGTGAACAGCGCAAGCATACGGAAAAGGCTCTTTGAAATCGCAAATGCCGAAAATTTGCAAGCCCCATCCGGCAATGATTCTACACCAAGGCATGCGGAAAGGGAGCCCATAGAAAATACAGACTCCAAGGCGGAAGTGATATCGAAAAACGCATCCGGGGACATGAGGGGCGCGCTCAACGACTTGCAAGGAACGCAGCAGCTTTCCGATTTCGATCCGGTAAAATTCGGCCGCGACCGCGATGAGAACATATTCGAGGCGGTAAGAACAGTCTTCAAGACGATGGATTACAAGGATGCGATTGCCGCAGGAAACAGCTACAATACGCAGGAATTCGACATGTTCATGAAATGGCTCGAGGAAAACATACCCTTGGAGTACGAGAAACAAGAAGATGTGGCACAGGCTTTTGGCTGGCTTTCAAGGGCCGATATATTCAGGGGGAGGATAATGAACCGCCAGCATTGGGGATTCCTGAAATACGTCAATGCACTTTCCACCGCAGGAATAGCGCTAAGCAAGGCCCAAACCTACCGGAAATTCACGAAGTACCAATTCCCTGGTTCGATACGGAAAATGGGGCAGACGAAAAAGAACAGGGCGATGCTTAAAAGCGCAAAGAGGAAGATTGCCCGCAAGCTCCACGTATCAATCGACGATGCTGCGAATGCGTTTTCAGCCCTGTCCGCCTGCCCGGGGTTTTTCGATTACATGGAATTCTCGGAAGACGAGCGCCTAGCCGCGGCGGAACTTTACAAGCACGACAATAAGAAGAAGGGAAAAAGCTAAAAGCAGTATCAGGGGCAGGTACTCGAGTGCATCGTCATAAGTGCTGATGAAGAATTCACTGACCTCCCTGCTGAGGGGTATTTCCTCAGCATATGAAAATTCCCAGTTGCCGGTAATTGGCCCATTCCAGGTGAGGGTGTTCCCGTCCTCCTCATAAAGGGGCGCGGCTTTAATCAGCTCCGCGCCCTTGGGGTATTCGATTTGTAGTTGGACATTGTTCCCAAGGCTGGTTTGGCCCGTCTTGGTTCTGTCGAATGCGAGCGAATCCGGAAGCGAGTAAACGGTTCTCCTGCTGCCGATCTTTTCCTTTGTGAAGAGCGGCTCTATGTCGTACTCTACTATGACCTCGCCCGCATCGAAGCTAACGGTAAAATCCCTCTTCGCGGTTATCTTCGTGTTGGAGATCCTTCCTTTGAAATGGAACCTTATGTTGCCGCTGAATTTGCGCCATTCCAAAATCGTGCTCTCGCCAAGGTTCATGTTTAGCTCGAAGGCCTTGCGCTCCTCGGCATTCTCAAAAAGGAAGATGGTCTTCTCGGTCACATGCACGCTGCCTTCGGTATTCACTTTCACATGTGCCGAAAACGAGTAATCCGAATATGCACCGGCTGCCGCAAGCACCAAAATGAGGTAAACCGCAAGTTGATATCTCATAAACCAAATATTCATTAGGAAGTTAATAAACCTTCTATTTTGATTTGCATGCGCGGCATATTTACCTCGGCAATCCTGCTTGCAATGCTATTCCCGCTATCCCATCTTTACGGTGCGCATATCTTCCACCAAAGCCGGATTGGCGCAGTGGCAGCTGAGCTTTACCAATTGGAAAAAATCCGCTCCGGCGCATCCGAAGTAAGGAACGCATTTGCGCAGGTGCTGCATTGGGAAGGAATGCCTGGTGGCCAACAGGAAAGGGCCGCGGGAAGAGTGCTTGCAGATCTTGAGAATGCACTTGAAGAAAAGCTGGGGCGCGAAGGGATTGATGCAAAATTGTGGTTTGGGGCCTGCCCTTCCTTCGAAATTGCAGCCTTGAAAATTAAAATGCTCAAATCGGAATTAGCGCTGATCGGAAAAGGCGGCTTTGGCTTTTCGAGGCTCACAATAGATTATCACGGAAGGCCCGCATACCTATCAACCGGTTTCCTTTTCAGCAATGGCAAGGGGCTTGTGATTTCGAAAAAGGGATTGATGGCACTGCCAGAAGCGCTTGCTTTGGGCTATTCTCTTAGGGAAATATGCTACGCCGCATCCATGTTGGTAGGCAAAAATACGGCACTTGTTGTCGAAATGGGGGAGGGATTTGAATGAAAAGGGGCCAAGCGGCATTCGAAGCGATATTGATGTTCGCGGCATTGTGCATTGCTCTTCTGATTTTTTTGCAATTGATTTCGCAAATCAATGAGCAAGGCAGATACGGGCTATACGAGCTGCGGAAGGGATTGGTTAGCAGCGATGGCTGGATTTTGGAGGAATTGGCAAGGATAAAGGCAGGGGATGCGGCAAAAAAGAGGCAAAACCCGCAAACAAAATCAGTGGTTGTACCACCAGAATATGACGATAATTGATTCCACCAGCAGGAACGTGGTCATATTGATTACTCCCACGAATGAGAGGAGAAGAAATAATGCGGTTGCGCCAAGGAAGAACGTCAGCGGATCCGTTCCCAGGATTGTCCTTGCGCCATATGCTGCCGGGGCTGCCTGGCCGCCTGCGCCGCCGCCTTCGCTTAAGGGAGTCACATTCCCGGATTGGGGATCGACGCGCACGGCAAAGCCGCAGTTCTTGCAATAGACTACTGAATTTGCCTCGTCCACATCCAAATTCGGATTACCGCACTGCGGGCATTGGACTTCCATGAAAACCAGGAGCTATTACGGGAGGGGCTTTAAAATGCTTATGGAAATTACCACCACCATGGGAAATGCGGATACGATCCACACTATTATCCTGGGAACAATTTGGATTTGGGAACCGGGCACGCCCATTCTTTTAGCCACGGATGGCAAGCAAAGGCCTGCAATGCCTCGGCGGCAATTTGGAAATGAAAATAATTAAAAAAAAGGGGCGGATTACTCTCCAGAAAATGGTTGGGCGCCAATTCCCAAAGCCATACGCTAAATGGCCGAGGTGCGGATCTTCCCGGATTACATTTAATAACCTTTTCGCAATAATGCACTCATGCCCGCCGAAAATTTCGAGGAATTGGCGATCGTGAATTCCGAGCTTAGATTCCTTACGGTCGAGCTCATGAAGATCGCTCTCGAGAGGGGCAAGAGCTTTGATGAGATCGTTGCAGAATATTTCTCGAACGCATACAAGCTCAAGAGGAAAATACTGACCATGCACTACCCCAAATCATACAGGTTCAAGTGGGGGGAGGCGCCTCCGGGAAGGAAATGAAATTGCGGCTAATAATTCCGCGATCATGGAACGCCGGTTTGCAATCATTGGAACAATACAACCTCTAGTCAATTTTGTGCTTGCACTGCCATTGTTGTCCGCCCATTATCAGATCTGCACGGGGTTACGAGGCGGTTTCCATCCTGCCCCTACCACTTATTTTTAAGCCTGGAGCCGTTCTCATAACGCTTATGGCCATGGAAAAGACCTCGGAATCCGAGAGGGACTTGAAAGCAGTAGCAATAACCAAGCTTATGGGCCCCCTGCCGGGATACAGGAAAAATTTCCTGTTCATGGTAGTGCTAAGCTTCCTTGCGGGATTCGCTCTCGATTTCCTCCAGACAAAAAAGCTCACCCTAAGCGCATTTGGGGACTACTTCCTTTTCGGGGGGGCCGAAGGTTTTTTGATCATCGGCGTGCCGGCAATACTGGCAGGGGTGTTTGCCTCCAGCATCACGCGGCGCGAAAAGTTTGGCGCAAGGCTTAGGCACTTCTCATTCGTCTCGCTCATTTCGGTCGTGGCGTGCTCGATCTCGTACATCCTCGCATTGCTTTTCAGCCAGAATATCAACCAGTTGCAGACGTTCGTGCTGCTTGCCAACTCCGTTATTTTCGGCATTTGGTTCGTGGCCCTCTTCGTTGGCCTTAATTACAAATGGAGGGCAGCGCCAATTTCGCTAATTCAGCCAGCGCTCAACATATCCTTCCTTACCATCTATAAATCATTCCTTATAGCAAACCTGCAAGACCCATTCACCCTGGGGCTCAAGTTCATCATATCTACGGCCGTACTGCTACTGGCACTTGCCTCAATTTCTTACATCATCAACGCGCCTGCTAGGAGGAATTTTGGGGTTTCGACCCTACAGGTAATGGCGCTATTCTTTGCCCAATGGACATACGGATCCAAAAGGCTCGAGGAAGTGCTGGCGGAAATGGGGGAGGGGGTCGAGACATTCTACGGAACAGTCTTATTCAGGAATTCAAGGACAAGGCGGATTAAAGCCGCATGGCTAATTCCATACGTGCATTTCGGGCCCGTTGGCAACCTTGGCGGCAGCGAGTTCCCATACCTTCTCTCCAAGCCGCTGCATGAGGAATTGAAGGCGGATGTTGGCGTATTCCATGCGCCCGTCAACCACGACTTCAACCCCGTCTACTCGTCGGCGCACAGGCGGATCCTCGATGCCTACAGCAAGGAAATCCGCAACCTTAAGCGGGGGAAATTCGAAAGGAACCTTTCAATAAGCCTTTTGGAATCGCATGAGGGGACCGCAAGGGTGCTTGGGATCACCGCGGGCAAAGGCGGGTTTTTTGCCCTCTCCAATGCGCCCAATAGCACCGAGGACGTGGAGTTCCCGATAGGCATGATCTTCATGGACAGCCTCAAATCCAAGGGCCTGCAGCAAGTCGTGCTAGCGGACATGCACAACAGCAAAACTGACGGCGATTACATGCTCCCTGGAACGCCGGAATTTTTCGAATTCTATGACCTCCTTGGAAAATTCAAGGCGCAAAAAGGCGGCCGCTTCAGGTTCGGGAGCTTTGCGGATCCACTTGGTGATTTGGGGATCTCTCAGGGGATCGGGAAGATGGGCATGATCGCATCCATTTTTGAAACGGGGGGAAGGAAAAGTTGCATAATATTATTGGATGCGAACAATGTGCTGCCAGAATTCAGAAGGGAAATCCTCCTTAAGATTTCGGAAAAGCACAGGTTCGATTTCATCGACGTCTTCACAACCGATACCCATGCAGTGAACACTATATCGGGCATCCACAATCCACTTGGCAAATATTGCGACCGGAACAAACTGGTGGGAAGGATCGAAAATGCGGTTATGGGGGCATTGAAAAACATGGAACCAGCGGAAGCGGCCATCAGCATAAAACGGATGGGCATCGACGTCCTTGGCGCCAGGCGCTCTCCGGAAGTGATATCGACAATCAACTCGATCGTATCAATTGCAAAGATCTTTGCTCCCTCGATCCTGATCATAAGCCTGCTTATTGCGTTCCTTTTGAGCCTGTCAATCAAATGAGCATTTTTGGATTCGAAGCGGCATGATGACTCGGTTTTCGAAAGAGGACGCAGCAATAACATGCATCCGCATGGGCCCTGCCGATTGCCTTACTTGAATGCCAAAAGCAAAACGCCTATGAAAGCTAGCCCTATGCCCGCTACTTCCCTAAGGGATAGGGAGTTTTGCAGCAGGACAATTGAAAGGATGGCGACGGTGATGCTGCTTGTGCTTACGATGGCGGTCACGGGCGCGATCTTCCCCGAGGCAACGGCAAGCATCAGCATCACAAAACCCGCCGAAGCGAGAAGCAAGAATACAATTAGGAGCATCGGGGTGTTCTGGGGAAGAGGCAGCTTTGATATGAAGAGGAAGTATGCGATAATGATCCCAGCAAAAACCGTAATGGCAGCAGGAATGATCTGATCCATGTTCTTTTGCAAAACGCCAATCAGATCCTCGCTAAGGAGGGATTTGAGGGTGATGTTCGCAAAGGAAAAAAGGACCATCGTTGCAAGCGCGTACAAGTACCATTCAGCCATAGGGGAATCGGACTATTGATGGTCCCGGGATTTAAAATAGTATAGGGGCATAAGGGTAAAAAGCGGCGGATCCTCCAAAAACAGGAATGTGCGGGATTGACCCCGCCTAAGGACCGGGTGCTTGCGGAATTGGGGTTGATTTCGCCCAGGGTCCTTTGCAGCATCTCCCAATATTTTAGGGGGCATTGGTGGACACTCATGAGAATTGCCATAATATCGGATTGCCATTTCGGATTCAACGGGGATGCACTCACGCAGGCGCGGGTCGCGATGCAAATGGCCCTTGAGCGCAAGGTCGATGCCATCCTTCTGCCCGGGGATATATACGATGTGAGGGTCCCAAAGCAAGAAGTGCTGCATGAAACCATTTCGCTCTATTCGGAAATCAAGGAAAGGGGCGCGCAATTCCCAACAGAATTGGAAATGCACGAGTTGAAGGCAGGAAAGGCAGTTAAGCTGAAAAATAGCGGCATTCCGCTTCTTGCCATTTGGGGAACGCATGAGCGCAGGAGCAAGGGCCTAACGAACGTAATCCAGATAATGGATGCCGCAGGGCTATTGACATGCTTCCATGCAAGAACCATCATACTAGGCAAGGGGAACGAGAAGATCGCCATCCAGGGGATTGGCGGCGTGCCGGAGGAATATTTCGGAAGGACGCTTAAGGTTGCGGATTTCAGGCCGGTGCCGGGCGCGTACAATATTTTCGTTTTCCACCAAAACCTTGCGGAGCTATTGCCAGTCGAGACCGATGAAACAGTTTCGCTGGAGGAATTGCCCGCGGGATTCGACATATACGTTAACGGCCACATCCATTGGAACCATGACCTTTCCATAAAGGGCAGGAGGCTTTTGGTTGCCGGCAGCACCGTGGTTACGCAGATGAAAAAAAGCGAGGAAAAGCCCAAGGGCTTTTACATCCTCGAGACCCTTGATGGGAAAGCCCAATTCGTGCAGATACCAAGCAGGCCCTTCTTTTTCAGAGAGCTTGAATTCGATGGCGCCTCAGCAAGCAAGATCGATGCCGCAATAGAAGGGGAAATAGCCGCCATCGTAAAGGAAGCGCACCTGTTGGCCCCGGTCATCAGGATAAAGCTTACTGGAACCGTTGAAAAAAGCGCCCTTGCAATGGCCAGCATTGAAAGGATTGCCGCAAAGTACTCGGGCAATGCACAAATTTACATCGATAGGGATTTCGAAAGCGCGGGCCTCAAGGAAAGGATAGAAATACTCCGCAGGATGAGGACTGAAGGCATGGGGGTAAGGGAGCTTGGATGGGAAATCCTAAGGGGGCGCCTTAAGGAAAAGAGCTTGAAGATTTCGGATGCGCACGAGCTTTTTGAGCTGCTTGCGGAAGGGGAAATAGAAAAAGCGGTCGGCCTCCTTTAGGGAAAAAAAGCGCATTTCCGCCGTCGAAATGGATCTCGCCACCCAGCCAATTGCACTTTTAGCAAGGCGCCTTCCATGAATGCATCGCAGGATGTTTGATTAGCAACATACTAATCAAAAATAGCTTTAGTTTAGTTTAAACAACCATTATATATATTTTTCGGCGCATAATGCTTGTTAACATGAACTCCCAGCAAGTCATCATAAAAAGGATAGATAGGCCCCCAAGAAGGAATTTGGAGCAGGAGCTCGATTGGTTCTGCAGGGTTTTTGGGATTTCGGAGCAAAGGGATGAGCTGGGAGCGGCAATCCTTCGGGAAATCCTTAGGCACGAAAGCAAGGGCAGCGGCACTAGGAGCATTTCAATAAGCAGGAAGATGCGAGTTACAAGGGGCGGAGCGGTTTACCACCTGAACAAGCTCATGGCAACTGGCCTTATCGTAAGGAAGGGGAGGGATTACGTTTTGCGGGGTGAAAATCTTTCGGATTCCGTCGAGGAGGTTGAAGAGGATGTCCGGAGGGTATTCAAATCAATACGCAGGATGGCTTTGGAAATTGACAGGGAGCTTGGCATGAGCGGAAATTTCGAATAATAATTTGGAATTGAGGGTAAGGCGCCAATGCTCCGGGGATGTGATGTGAAATGAGTGAAAAGAAAATTGCCGCGCCCGAAAAGAGGCCGGAAGTGAAAACTGGCCCCGATGAAAGCCCCGCAGCAATAAAGGCACCAGCAAAGGAACCGGATTACCACAAGCTTTGCCTGGAAGCCAACAAGGATTCCGAAGAGCTGCTAACGCGCCTCAAATACATGCAGGCGGATTTTGAGAATTTCAAGAAGCGCTCATCCAGGGAAAGGATCGAGATGGCGGAAATGGCAAATGAGGCTCTGCTAACCGACCTGCTGCCGATCCTGGATGGACTGGACGCGGCAAAATCCAGGATGAAGGAAGGGGAGGAGCGCAAAGGGATTGAAATGATTTTGCAGAAATTGCTTGCAGTCCTGATGGAATATGGCCTCCAGGAAATTCCCGCAAAAGCCAATAGCGATTTCGATCCAAAGCTGCAAGAGGCGGTAGGGAAGGATGCGACGGGGGATGCAAAGCTCGATGGGAAGGTAAGCGCCACCGTGCAAAGGGGGTATTTGGTGAAGGGCAAGGTGCTGCGATACTCCAAAGTTAACACATACATGCTTGGAACAAAAGGTGAATGAATATGGCAATGGAAAAAATCATCGGAATAGATCTGGGGACGAGCAATTCGGCGGCGGCGGCGATCATTGGCGGCAAGCCATCGATTGTGCCTTCAGCGGAGGGAACTACCGTAGCCGGAAAGGCGTTCCCGTCATATGTCGCTTTTACGAAGGAAGGCGAAATGCTTGTGGGGGAACCTGCAAGGAGGCAGGCGGTAAGCAACCCGGAAGGAACGGTATATGCGGCAAAGCGCAAGATGGGCACGGACCATACATACAGGATATTTGGCAAGGCCTACACGCCCCAGCAGATATCCGCATTCATATTGCAGAAAATAAAGCGGGACGCAGAGGCATTCCTGGGCGAAACCGTCAAGAAAGCCGTGATCACGGTCCCCGCATATTTCAACGACAACCAGCGCCAGGCAACCAAGGATGCCGGGGAAATCGCAGGATTGGAAGTGATAAGGATAATCAATGAGCCAACAGCTGCCGCACTTGCATACGGGCTCGATAAGACCCAAAAGGAGCAGCGCATATTGGTATTCGATCTGGGGGGCGGCACCCTCGATGTAACGGTGATGGAATTCGGGAAGGGCGTCTTCGAAGTGAAAAGCACTGCCGGGGATACGCAGCTTGGCGGCACGGACATGGATAATGCGATCGTCGAGTATTTGAACTTGGAATTCAAGAAAAAGGAGGGTACGGAACTGCGCAACGACGGAACGGCAATGCAAAGGCTGCGGGAGGCCGCGGAAAAGGCGAAAATCGAGCTTTCGACAGTGGTGCAAACGGAAATTAACCTGCCGTTCATCACTTCGGTTGCAAACCAGCCAAAGCACCTGCAGATGCAGCTCACGCGCTCCAAGCTCGAAGATATTGTCAAGCCGCTGATTAGGAGATGTGAAATGCCCCTCAAGCGGGCGCTTGCGGATGCCAAATTGAAACCATCCGATATCGACAAGGTAATCCTTGTTGGGGGCCCAACGCGCATGCCCATTGCACAGCAATTCATCGAGGAACAATTGGGAAAGAAAATGGAAAGGGGAGTGGACCCGATGGAATGCGTCGCATTCGGAGCGGCAATACAAGGAGGCGTCCTTGCCGGCGAGATAAAGGACATACTGCTCTTGGACGTGACGCCGCTTTCGCTTGGGATAGAAACCCAAGGCGGAGTGTTCACAAAAATACTGGAGCGGAACACGACAATTCCAACCAAGCGCTCGCAGACCTTCACAACGGCAGCCGATATGCAAACATCGGTGGATATCCACGTCTTCCAGGGGGAGCGGCCCATGGCAAGGGACAATGTAGAGCTTGGCCATTTCGGGCTTGTTGGGATCCCGCCAGCGCAAAGGGGCATCCCCCAAATAGAGGTGACATTCGATATTGACGCGAGCGGCATATTGCACGTGGGGGCAAAGGAAATGGGCACCGGAAAGGAGCAGCGGATCACCATCACAGCGCCGCATAAGCTTTCCAAGGAAGAAGTCGAGCGGATGATGAAGGAGGCCGACAAGTTCTCGGAGGACGACAAGAAGCGCAAGGAAGCCGCCGACCTTGTGAACGAGGCCGATGGGCTCATCTATGCTTCGGAAAAATCCATGGAAGAGCTGAAGGAAAAGGCCCCAGACGACATTAAAGAGAAGGTCAAAAGCGCAATTTCGGAACTTAGGAAGGCAATTGAAACAAAAGAGGCAATAAAGATCAGGGCCGCAATCGACATCTTGAAGCGGGAAGTGCAGGCAATTGGCTCTTCATTCTACAACAAGGAGGAAGGGCAAAAGGGCGATGGATCAAAAGATGGCAAGGGGCCGGGAAATGACGGAGGCGCTGGGAATGATTACCAGGGATACGGAAACGAAAATTCCAGCGATGTCCAAGATGCGGATTTCACAGATACAAAACAGGACAAGTAGGCATCAGTTGCCGGCCTTTTCCTTGGATTCTACTGGCAATTTGCCTTTCCGCGGCTTCATGCTCTTTAGTATCCTCTCATTTGCAGTTGCAAGTTCGCTTTCCTTTTGCTTGAAGAGCGAATTATAGGTAGCTGCATCGATTTCGCGCTTGAAGAACCTGTAGCGGAGGACCTTCATTTCATCCTCTATCTTTTGGCGCTCTTCATAAAGCACATTCATTGCATCGCGCTTTCGCATCCGAAGCTTATAGAGGAAATACACCAGGTAGCTTAGGATTACCAAGATAACGAAAATCATGGCAAAGCGGATAAGCCATTCGGGAATCGTCTGCTGCCGGATTTCGGGAACGATAACTGGCGGCTTGCCGGCCTTCATTTCAATGGTGAGATTCCCATATGCATTCTGGAGCTTTGATTCGACATTGATGCGGTATTTGCCCCCGACTTCTGGGAAAAAGACGCATTTGACTTGCGAAAGGTTTAGCTTCCTTGCAGGGTCGATGTAATTATCGTAAACCGAGCACACGCACATCTGATCCTTTGTTGGCGGCATGCAAACGACCTTTGAAACCGTGCTTGTGCTGAGGGGTATTTGTGCAATCAGCTGCTTTCCTGGATCCACCCAGCTGGAAAATATCGGCCCCGGATCCGTTGGAACATCGATTGTTTCCAAAGTGAAGTTGCTTTCGAATTCGTAAAGACCCGGCAGCTGGAAGGCAGTGCCGCTCTCCTCGGCGGATGCGAATGCGATTATCAGCAGTGCAACCAATGCCGGAAATGCAATTTTTCCCATGGCCTATTCTAAAACTACACGCGCCGATTTCTTAAAAACACTCGCCTTATTGGAAATAGGGTTTTTTAATTGTGGATTTGTGAATTTACTCATGCCAGAAAGGAGCGAACTGCCGATGCGCAAGAAGGCCGAGCGTTTAAGGCCCCGCAAAGCGCCTTTTTGGTTTAGGGAGCCATTTATTATGGGTGCTGCCGCAGTCGCAGCGGTTTTGATTATTGGGCAGCAATATATATACAAACCCTTCATGACAAGGAGCGCGGAAAACACCCAGATTATGGCAAGTCTTCGGAAGGAAAAAATCAAAATAACCCAGGGCAAGGAAGGGGATGTTGCAAGAATGGTGCGCAGACATGGGCTTGGAATGGCGGACCTTAAAGCATACCAGAATATCGGCGCCATCCCATCCGGCCAAATTCCGGTGGATAGGGTCATGGAAACGCTTAGGAATGAGAAATTCGATGACGAATTTTTCAGGACGCAGGGCGAAAGGCGCATGCTGATACCTCCCGAGAGGCAAAATGCGCAGGAGAATTTTTCAAAGGAAGGGGAAGCAGAAAGGGGAAGGAGAATAATCGACATATTCAATCGTGCAGATAGCCTTGCTAGGAAGGATCCGCAAATATACATTACGCTTCTCAAGCAGCATTTGCGGATAAGCCCTGACGAGATTGGTTATCAAAGTCCCGACATGCGGCGAAAACTGATCGAACAACGGCCATTGCTTGACAGCTTGCGCACTCTTGAAAGAAGGGGACATTCCTTGAATCTTCCGCAATCGACAAAATCCAAGATAATGGCATTTGCTAAAAGCAGATCAAGAAGAAGCGGCCGAATGATCGGGAATAATAGGCGAAGATATTAGGAAGCGCCCATCTATTTTTTCTTCTTTTCAAGAAGAACTGCCGAGCCATACGCGAAAATATCCATTATTGCCGGGGAAATCTGGGTTGAACCCATCTGCACACCCAATACGGCATTTGCGCCAAGGCCTTTTGCCTGCTCAACAAGCCCATCCACAATATCCTTCCTTGCCTCGTGCAAAAGGTGCCGGTACTGGTGTGAATCCCCTCCGGCAAGGCTTTTTGTAAGGGCCGCAAAATCCTGCAGGACATTCTTGCTCCTTGCCGTATTCGTCCATACAAGGCCCTTGTGTTCCTTGACGTAAAATCCATCGATGCCATGAAGGGTTGAAACGATTATTTTGCCCATTGAATCACCCGATTATATCACTTGCAAGCAGGAATTGCGCCAATTTTTCCCGCAATGAATTGTTTTTCCTAAGTTCATATAATAAGCTATCCCCAGTAAGGAGCGTGGAGGCTTTGATGCCGGAAACGAAATGCGAGGCAATGCCAACTCTTTTAGGCGCCCCGAGCATTTTCCGAAGGGCATCAAGGGCGCTTAACACCTGCCTTTTTTCCTCAATCACCACCCTATCCCCCTCTATTAGCGGCCCTCGTTCAATCTTTTTGTGGGCCTTAATGAAGTTGCGCACATCCAAAGCTAAGTGGAGCGGCGGTCCCTTAATTTTCACAAGAGGATATGCTGAGGGGTTTTCTATTTCAAGCAGAATGTAGCAATTTTGCTCATCATAAAAGGATCCGGAATTGAACACGCGAAAATCGCGCATTTGGAGCTGCTTTGCAAGCGCGGACTCGCTGCGCCGGAGCTGGGGCACCATGATGTCAGTGATGAGCCCGCCCGGGCGACGCGTTTTAATGATTATCAGATTGCGCCGGGCAATTTCGTTCTCCAGGGCTTTTGCCGGGTAGGAAGGCGATTGCAAAGAAAAGAATTTTTCGGAAGGGGCCGAAAGGAACGCCCGTGAAATTGCAATGAATTTTGAAAAACTGCGCGGAGATATTGCCGCCGCCGCATTCCTGTTGCGGTCTATGAAATCGATGATGATGAGGGGAGTTTCAAACCTTTTTTCCAGCGCAGAGTATTCCTGGTCGTAATAATCCTCGATATCAAGGACGATCGGGGGCGCCCAGGAGGAAGAGGCGCTTAGGAGATTTTGGAGGGATCGGTAATTCAGGATCAGGTATTCGCACACGAGTCCGGAAAATCCGGCAACTTCCAGCTCCGCGCCGTAAATTCCATGCGCCTTCAAAAGTGCCTTGAGAACCCTCACGTCCCGCTTTTGCTTTTCAGAAAGGTGCTTTTGCAGGTATTGGGCGTGAAGCGGCGTCCTATCCACGGCGGATATGATCCCCTCGTTAACCTCAATCTTGAAGCAGGGGACGACCTCCAGCTTATAGCCCTGCATTTTCCCCTGAAGGTACGGATGTTCCGCGTAATGCATTTCCCAGTTTGCGGGAAGGGTCCGCTTCACGGTCGCAACGGTATCCTTCACGATCGCCTCCTTTTTTTTTCCCTTCGGGAATGCGACAAATATGTCGATGTCCCTATCGCCCCGAATTCCGGTATCCCGGGCGGTAGATCCGACAAAAAACAAGGTGGCTCTTTTCGAAAAGGCCCTTTGAAGCCGCGCCCTGATCTTTTCCGCAAATGCCTTTTCCTCCCTCGCCTCCTCCAAAGTGGGCGAAACTCTTTTTGCAACCAGGGAAAAAATGCGCTCGGGAGCTATTGCATTCTTGGACATAATTAGTGGTAAATCGAAGTGGTTTAAAAAATAGGCATTCGCACCGCTTAAACTGGACTTTGGGGCTTTTCCTTCCCCGTCCATTCCTTCTTCTTGAAATCCTTCTTGCCCCAACTAGCCTTGCTTTCGCACTTGGTGTTGATGCACATTTCAAATGGGCGCTTGCCCTTCCGGATGACCTTGATTTCGGGGACGCCGCAGACCTTGCAATAGGTATTTTTTGGCTCGATGAGAGCGTTTTTGGGCAGTGGATAGAGGTTCTTGCAGTTGGGATAGCTGCTGCACCCGACAAAAAAGCCGAACCTGCTCTTGCGTATCTGCAGATCCCCGGTTTTGCAAGCGCCGCATTTCCCCAAAATGGAAGCGTTCTTCTGGGCAACGTCATGGCCCTTCAAAAGGCCCTTGCCGATTTTTTCCTCGTTTTCCTTGAATTCCGCCAAAATCCCAAGAAGGGCTTTGCGGCCTTCCTCCACGACATCGCTTCCCTTCCGCTCTCCCCTCTCTATTTTTTCGACGCTCTCCTCGAATTCTCGGGTGAGCGCTTCGTTTGTGATCTCGGGGACGTTCTCGGAAAGCGCCTCGAAGATAGCCATCCCAAAGGGCGTCACCTTTATGCTTTTCTTGTCCGTCAAATAGCCCCTGTTGAAGAGCGTATCAACGACAACGGAACGCGTTGCCTTGGTTCCAAGGTTTTGCCGCTCCAGCTCCCGGATTATGCTTGCGGGAGTATATCTGCGCGGGGGCTGGGTTTCCTTTTCGAGCTTTTCAATTTTTTCAATTGCAACTCTTTCGCCCTGCGTAAATTCCGGAAGAGTGACCTCCTCCAAATGCAGGTAGGGACGATAGAACGCAAACCAGCCTTCTTCAATGGTGCGCGTGCCATCTGCAATGAAAATGTGGGAGGCGATCTTGATTGAAACCTTCATGCTTTCCCTTTTTGCTTCCGGGGCAAAGGCGGAAAGGAACCTCTTCACAATCAAATCATACAAATTCCCTTCCTCCTTTGAGAGCTTTGATGCAATTTGTCCGGTCGGATAGATTGAAACGTGCGCGCTGTCGGTCTTGGCGCCTTCGTGGGGCCTTAGGCGGTTTTGCAAAATCAGCTCGGAGGCGAATTTCGAGTAGGCGGGGTTGCGTCCTATTTGTGCAATGATTTTTCCAAGGCCCAGTTTCTCTGGCAATTTCTGGGAGGATGTGCGGGGGTAGCTTATGTATGCGCCCTCATAAAGAGACTGCGCGACCTGCAAGGTGCGTGTTGGCGACATTCCAAAATTCCTGTAAGCTTCCACCTGCATAGTCGTGAGATCGAAAGGCACCGGCTGCAGCTGCTTGAATTTCCTGCTCTCGGTCTTTTCAACTGTGCCTGATTTTTGGGCGCTGCATTCGCTGAAAACCTCGAGCGCCCCCTTGGCATCAAAGAATCTCCCCTTTTCGTGCAGGAAATCGGTTTTTTTAATGCGGGCATGTATTTCGGAATATTTTTCGGGCTTGAATTTGGCTATTTCCCTCTCCTTGTGGGCAAGAAGGGCAAGAGCGGGTCCCTGGACCCTGCCAATTGAGAGGACCTTGAACCTTCCGGCGCTCCTGAGTGCATGCATGAGGGCGCGGCTGCAGTTTATTCCCCAGTAGAAATCGAGCATATGGCGCGCCTCGCCAGCTTCAATGGCTGTGACATCAAGAGGGCCCGCATTCGCATACGCTTCGCGCAAATCCTCTTCGGTAAGGGTAGAAAACAGCATCCTCTTCGCGTTTTTTCCCTTTGCCATATGATTAATGATGTTACCTGCAATGAGAGAACCTTCGATGTCGTAATCTGTTGCGCTTACAAGCTCGCTTGCCTCCTTGCCGAGCTTCAATAGCACCTGCAGGTATTTTTTCGTGAAATCGGAAGAGTCACTGACTTCGCTCGAGGCCCTCCATTCGATGTCGAAGACCGGGTATCCGGAGCCCTTTTCCTTTTGGGCAAGAGTGTACACGTGGCCAACAGCAGGTGCAACATAAACCTTCATACCGCCCTTTTCCAGCTCGAAATAGTTGACGCCGTGGAGGTTGTGGACCTTGTAGTTTGCGCTAAGCGCGGCTGCTATTTTCTGGGCGGTCTTTGGCTTTTCGGAAATTATCAGTTGGACTTTCTTTTTTTGCATAGGAGTTAATTGAAAGAAGATAGCAATTTAAAATACGCATCGCGGGTTTTCCTAATGATGAACAGCGTTAATAGACTTTTACCCACTTTCGCGGAATATTGAATTTGAAAAATAATCTCCGCAACCCTTCAGGTGGTTTCTTTGCCAATATCAGATGGCCTTCTTTATGTATCGCCATGTATAGCGATGTCGGATCGGCCCTTAAGAAATGATGGACCTGTGATAAACTGGTTTCTTGAGCGGTCCGGACGGTAGCTCTTCCCACAGCATGGCTTGTTGCAACATATCCTGAAATCGCCGTGAGAAATGGAATGACTAAAAGCTCCACAAATGCTTGTTTTTTGGAAGGAGCATTGCGTCGAGCTATGTTGGAAAAACTAAAATAAGTTAGGGGGGTAGACCAAGATACATTCGTAGCATTGGTTCGGTTAGTTCGTTTCTCTAAAACAACATCGATATTAGAACGGAGGTTTTTCGGAAGGAAATTGTACGGTAGAACAATATGGTCGATTTTGGCCTTCTTAAGCAGACCGATTTCTTTTGGAACTTCCGAAGCGGTGGATTTGCTCATTTCAATACCGGATATTTGCTCAAATAGATCTGGACCTTCATTACCTCCAGGAAAGGCAGGATCAGGATGGCATTGACGAGCACTGCAAGGTAGCGTGCAAAGGGCACAGCCGCCGACAGCTCAATGAAGACCGCGGTGTTGAGGATGATCATGAAGGAGGCGATGAACAGGAAAGCGAGAAAGTACGTGAACCGCCGGAGTATTATGGAAATGCTCATGTAAATGGCGTTCGTGATGCTCAAATCGTCGATTACAAGGGCCTGGGGAACGAACAGGATCACAATCGAAATGAGCAAAGCGATGAAAAGCCCGATGGAGGATGCAAGCTGCAGGTCGTAAAGGAAAATGTTAAGGAGCAGCGTGATGACGAATGCCGCAAGGAATACCGTGAACATCCTTGCGGTGTTGGCCTCAATCTTTTCGTGCTCGTAGTGCGTGAGGCGCTTTAATGTGCGCTGCGATTTGATGACAAGGTTCACGCCAACGAGCGCAAACGAGAACAAGGAAAGCGATAGCAAAAAGACTACTACAGTAAGAAGGGCGTCAAGGGGCGTGAGGTCGGTTTGGATGCTCCCATACCTAAGGAAAATGCCCGAAAGCGAAACGAAGTTCTCGAATTTGAGGGAGAGGAGGAAAACGATGGCGAAGGGGAATGCGAAAAAGGAGATAAGCTTGAAGTTCTTTTCGTATGCCTCGAACGTATGGGAAATGACTTCAGAAAACGACATGTGCGCCCCCCCTCAATATCAAGATGCTCGCAAACTTAAAAATATGTCGCTTCCTGCAATATGGGATCGCATGCAAATAGCCATCACGGGCACCCCCGGAACCGGAAAGACCTCTATTGCAAGAGCGCTAGGGACGCTTTTAGGCTGTAAAATTGTGGAGGCAGGCCGCCTCGTCAAGGCTCCAGGAGGCCATACGCATAGGGAAGCGGGCGAGTATGTTGCAGATATGGGCAAGTTGAAGCGAAAACTTTGGGGCATCCTTAGGAAGGAGCGGAATGCAGTATTGGAAGGGCACCTCCTTTGCGAATTGCGCTTGCCCATTGATTTGGTGGTGGTATTGAGGTGCGAGCCCCACGACCTGAAAAAAAGGCTAATGAAGCGGGGCTATAGCGATAAGAAAACCCGTGAGAACGTTCTTTTGGAAGCGCTCGATTATTGCCTCATACATGCGATGGAAAACTTCCCGAAAGGAAAGGTAATGCAGGTGGATGCGACAAGGAAAATTAGCGCCCGGGAACTGCTGGCCAAAATCAATGGGTTCAAAAAAAAGCGCAGGCTCGCTATAATCCGCTGGCTGCCACGGCTGAAAGCTAGGGAATTGGCTGAACTGGGCGCATAAATATGTTTATAAATGCACGTTAGTAAATGGTTGCACTTTTCATTTGTGAGGTGGGATGTATGCCCAAAGGAAAACGCAAGCCGGAAGATGATTTTTACGACGATGAAGAAGACTGGGAGGACGAAGAGGATTGGGATGAGATAAGCGACGATGATGACGAGAGCTCCGACGAATAGCCCCCTTTTCATTTTTTTGCATATTTTTAAATTCCGAAGGCTAATTCTACCATGCAAGATAGGCGCATCAGCGAGGGGGCAAGGCTCGATCTCAAAAGGCCGCTTGGAAAGCTGCTTTCGGGAAAGGACGCTATTGCCGCGCTAAAGGCTTCCGGAGGGATTGCAATAGCCGTTGGCGACATCACCACCCTCACTTTCCTGGGAAACGGCATGGAGCCCGACATCGCATTCCTGGATTTCATCTGCAAAAGGGAGAAGATATCTGTTGAGCAGCGAGAAAGACTAGATCAATTCAAGGCAAGGGAGATTAAAATCCAAAACCCGCCTGGAATCATTTCTGGAGCTCTCTTGGAGGCCTGCAAGAACGCATTCTCAACCAAGGACTATCCAGTCAAGATAATTGTAGAGGGTGAAGAGGATCTAGCGGTGCTAGCTGCAATAATCCATGCCCCAATTGGAAGCATGATCGCCTACGGCCAGCCAAACGAAGGCATGGTTGTGCTGGAAGTGGATGAAACCCAAAAGGAGAGGGCTAGAAGAATGCTTGCTGAAGCCGAAGTGGTATAAATGAAACTGCATTTCCTTGGAGCGGCGCGTGAGGTAGGCCGAAGCTGCCTTGGTGTCGAAAGCGCTGGATTGAATTTATTCCTTGATTGCGGGGTTGCGGCAAACCAGGAAAGTCCGCTGCCGCCGTTGCAGTATGCAAAAAAGCCCCAGGCAATTGCGGTATCGCACGCGCACCTCGACCATTCGGGCTTTTTGCCGGCGGTATTCAAGCACGCAAATCCGCCGGTGCTATGCACCTTCCCGACAGTTCCCTTGGTAAACATGCTTCTGGAGGACATGGCAAAGCTCCTTGATGAGAAAGGGCTTGCGCAATTCTTCTCTGCAACGGACATGCGCCGCCTCAACCGCTCCTTCCTTGCAATGCCTTACTCGAAGGAATACGAGTTCTTCAACGGCACGAAACTTAGCTTCCATGATGCCGGGCACATCTCTGGAAGCGCCCAGATATTGCTGCATTCAAAGGAGGGCAATTTGCTCTATTCGGGGGACATCAACTCCGTAAAAACGGAAATGCACAACCCGGCGGCAATTCCAAAGGACGAGGTGGAGTGCCTGGTGATGGAAACGACTTACGGGGGCAGGGACCACACCGACCGCAAAGCGCTCGTTAGGGAGTTCATAAGGAAAATACGGGCCGCAATCGAGGCAAATGAGACGGTCGTTATCCCCTCATTTGCCGTAGGCAGGACGCAGGAGATACTGCAGATGCTGCACGAAAACGGCCTCACACACAACATAGTATTGGATGGCATGGGCATCCGGACAACGGAAACGTATTTGGAATTCCCATCGTACCTGAGGGATGCGGAAAAGCTTAAGGAGGCATTCGAGGAAGCGGATAAATCCTTTTGCCATGCGGACAGGAAAAAATTTGCAAAAGCGGGGAAGATAATCGTGGCAACCGCTGGTATGCTGGAAGGAGGGCCCGTGCTGGGCTACATCTCAAGGCTGCAGGCATCGGGCATCCCAACGCACGTGTTCCTGACGGGATTTCAGGCAATTGGAACCAACGGAAGATTGCTAAAGGAGAAGCGCAAAATCCGCATCGACGGAAAGACCATTGATTTTAGGGGAGAAGTCCACTTCTTTGATTTCTCTGCCCATTCCGGAAGGAAGGAATTGCTGCAATACGCAAGGAAAATCAACCCGGGAAAAATATTCCTGGTGCACGGCGATCTGGACGAGATGAGCACATTCCATGGAACTTTGCTCGAAGAAGGTTTTGATTGCAGGATGCCCGAGATGAATGAGAAAGTTGAAATTTGACTGATGCCTTGGGAAGTAAGAGAACGGATGGATTGGGCCTTCCTGCAAGCACGGACCCATGTATTCCAAACCCCTTATTCGCAAGGTATATAAACCGGAATCAGCAGAATCTTGGAGTCAGCGGTCATAGGGGAGGTGGCACACCCGATCCCTTTTCGAACTCGGAAGTTAAGACCTCCTGCGATTCGGCGTGTACTTCTCTGAGAGAGGGAAAACCGGATACCGCTGCTCTCTTTACAACCCCAGCCCAAGCGTTCCGTTTTCATGCTGCCCCTACCCTGCCTAATTTTCAAAATATCGCCTGATTCTCGCCAGTATTTCTTCCGCCCTTTCGGAATTGAGCGAAATCTCCTCACCATAAGCTGTTGGCTTTAGCAAAATCAACCCTTCTTTGACCAACAAATTGGTCGCTTCTTTTGCACGCCTTCCAAGATGGGGCGGAATGCCTTTCACCACAAGATCGAAACTCGCATGGCTATGCGACCATTTGCGCTTCCTTGCCAATTTATGCAAAATCATTGCCTTCAGCTGCTCATCGGAAATGGATTGGTTCAATTTTAGCACCTTTCAAAGTATCTATTATTAAACTTTGATAAACAAAATCTTCCGTGATTGGAATGGAAAAGAGCGTGCTTTTGGAATATTTGGGCGATTCGCCGGAAATGAGAATCATAGACTTCCTTATTGAGAACA
Organism: Microcaldota archaeon; assembly: GCA_043820675.1. GTDB lineage: Archaea > Micrarchaeota > Micrarchaeia > Norongarragalinales > SBBD01 > JACRGC01. The sequence goes on along the minus strand of JBDRDM010000054.1, from coordinate 7,623 downwards.
AATCCTTTGACTTTTCCAAAAAGCAGATGATTGAGGGGACGCAGATGGGCAAGGCGACGTTTTATGCGCATTTTGAGAAGCTGGAGAGGTTGGGAATAGTGAAAGTTGCAAGGCAATTCGGCAAGGCGAAACTGTACAAGCTTAATGAGGCAAATCCGGCAGCCCAACACCTGATAAAGATGGAACTTGCTCTCATTGAAAGCGTGGCGCCAAGGAAAATGATGATTAAGGTGAAGGCCACTAAGCTCCGCAATGAACCGGCAATCAAAATTATCCATAAAGAAGGTAGCTATTGAGATGAGGATATTAGAGTTGGGTTGATTTTTTTAATCACTTCCGGTTTATTCGGGCATTGCCACACTCGCGTTTACCTAAACATCTGCAATTATTTCCGGAGGATAGGTTATGCCACTTACACCATTCCATTGGGGCATCGCATTCCTAGGACTTATTTTCCGCAAATCAGCCTACATTCCCGCCCTTCTCATTTCCAGCGTACTCATTGATTTGGAGCCGTTTTACTATTTGTTTATTGCTAAGGGTTCGCCAATTCTCCATGGTTTTTTCCACACATACCTTGGAGCCACATTGGTTGCGATGGTTGTTGCTTTCTTGCTGGTGAAAATAAGGAAGCAAACGGATGGATTGATGGCGAATCTGAAAGTGCCACAATCCGATGTACCCAATAGGCGGATATACCTCTCCACCCTATTCGCGGCATATTCGCACATCTTCCTGGACTCGTTCCTTTACAAGGACATGCAGCCGTACTGGCCTTTAACAATTGCGAATCCGTTCCTCGGAATAGTGAACGGAGATGTGGTTTATTTGGCGGCGGGCTTAGGGTTGATGGCGACAACAGTTGCATATGGGGTAATACTGTTGAAAAGGAAATAGTGGGAATGGGGTACATGGGATAACCGATTCCTTTTCAACTCTCATGCCGAATTGAAGCAGTCTCGAATTCCCCAAAAAAACGATTATTAAAATGGCTACCCCATATTCCTACATGCCCCAAGCCGAAAGAGATGTGATCTTTTCCACCATCTTTAACCGGGAACAACGTAAACTCCACCGAGACCTCCATAGGTTCTCGAGGGAACAGATCGCCCCCTTGCTTGCGGAAATGCATGAGAAAGAAGAAATTCCGCAGGAATTGATAAAAAAAATAAGGCGCAGGAAGCTCTTTGGTATTGGCATCCCGGAAAGGTACGGCGGAAGGGGCGGCGGGCTAATCAGCGCATGCATCCGGGACGAGGCGCTCGGATACGGTTCAGGGGCTGTTGGGCTTTTTGTTGGCATACCTGCAGGGGTTACTGCAAGCACGATCCTTTTTGCAGGGACGGAAAAACAAAAGCAGATTTGGGCAAGGCAGATAGCTTCTGGCACTATTGGAACATTTCAGCTCACGGAGCCCGATAGGGGAAGCGACACGGATGTGCGCTCCACGGTCAAAATCAATGAAAGAAACGCTACGCTTAGCGGCAACAAGATCTTCGTGACCAATGGCAAACTGGGAAAATTCGGGGTGATAATCGCACGGACCCCCCATCCGACCATAAATGGCAAGTTCCAGCATGTAGCAGTGATCGTTCCGGACATAGCCAAATATATTGGAGAAAAGCACGCAAGGAAAATGGGGCTCAGGTCTTCGCATACAAGCACTTTCCATTACGATGAAGTGCCTCTTTCCCTAAATCACGTACTGGGATTGAAAAGGGGGATTGGCAAGGGCAGGAAGTATGCGTTCATGGCATTGGATAAAAGCAGGGTGACGCTTTCGGCAATTGCGCTGGGGATGGCGCAGCGCGCATATGATGAAACCCGATCTGGCTATGAAAAGCAAGTTAACCGGGGGATGTTGGGTCCAAAACAGATGGAACACCGCTCAAGCCTGATTGCGGAAATGAAGACATCTATCGAGGCGATGAGGAGGCAGATCTATACAGTTGCAGCGGAGTATGCGCCAACCCGCGGCTTTTCGGGCAACGCCATAAGCGCTAAAATATTTGCTTCAAGGGCGCTTAACGATGTTATACACAAAGGCATGGAAGTTGTTGGTACGGATGCCTACAATGAAACCCATCCGCTTGGGATTCTTAGCCTTGACGCCAAAGTATTCGAAATATTCGAGGGCGCAAACGAGGCAATCAGGGCGGCGCTTGCTAGGCAGCTAACTGAAAAAAAATAATTACGGAAGGTATTGCCCTCCCGAGATAGCAAAATGAGCCTTATGGAAAGAATAGATCGAACCTCCCAGGTATATTTTACGCACTCTCAACCCTTGGCGCAAGGAAGAAGATGAATTCCGCATCCGAAATCTTGTAGGAAAGCCGGACGGGCTTGTTCGTACCGAATTCTATTTGCACAGGCTCGGAATCAACAGCAGCGCGGGTCATCTTGTCAAGGTATTCCGCAGGATACATCGCCTTTGTTGCCAAGGAAGCCTTAACCTCCAGGTCCTTCAGGGCCTTCATGCTGTTTTCGACCCTAAGATCCCCGGAATCGCCGTGCGCCTCGATGTTGAACTGATTGTCCTGTGCCTCCATTTGCAGGTGGGATGAAACCAGTACCGCATCCTTAAGCATTTCCTTGAAATTGCCGGCCCGGATCTTGACTACGGTCTCGAGCTGGACCTTGGGCTCTTTGGGCATTGCTGTTTCGCGAAGGTCCAATAGGGGGAGCTTGAATGCCCTCCTCGTGTCGCCCACGAATTCTATCTGCAGGCGGTTGCCCTCCTTCTCATCGAACATGAGCGTTACCTTTTCGGAACCCTTGCTGCGTGCAATTATTTTCGAGAGGTCCTGAAGGTTGACGGAAATGGTGCGGGGATCGTCGACATCAAAGGATGCGAACACGTGGCCTTTTGGGAGCTTGAAGTCGACCATTGCGATTTGGGATGGATCAAGCGAGCGCAGATGGATGCCCTCCTTGGTTATTTCGAAGCTGCCTTCATCGATCAGGTTCCCTATCGCATCGAGGCATTGCTTGAAGAATTTGGCATCCTTGAAAGAGAATTGCATAAACCCACCCCCATAGCAAAAGAATACAAATGGATTCTCGATAAAAGTTATTAAAGATTTGTCTTGCAAGCGAATGCTCGAAAACCCAAAGAGAATGAAATATTTGCGAGATTCGCCAAAAAAACCTATGCGACATTCCCAAACCTTAGCACTTTCCCCTCACCCATCCTGGAAATGACACTCTCCCCGTCGAATGCAATCTTGCCGCTCATCACCGTCGATTTGATTTTCCCCTGCACTTCCCAGCCATCGTACGGAGACCACTTGCATTTCGTGAAGAGCCGCTCATTTGAGATCCTGGTTTTTGCCTTCATATCAACCAAAACGAGGTCAGCATCCTTGCCTACCGCGATTTCTCCCTTGCCATATATTTTGAAGAGCCTGGAAGGCATGAAGGAATAGAGGGAAACTGCCTTTTGGAGGGATATTCTCTTCCTGTTCACGGAATCAAGCATGAGCAATAGCGCCGTATCCAATTCGGGAATTCCGGAAGGTGCATCCCAATAGCTCTTTTCCTTCTCTTCCCTCAAATGGGGCGCATGGTCCGTTGCAAGAATATCTATCCTGCCGGATTTGAGCTCTTTCCAAAGTTCCGCGATAGTTTTCTTGCTCCTTAAGGGAGGGTTCACTTTTACGTAATTCCCCATCTTTCCAGCAAGCGTTTCATCAAGGAATAGATGATGCGGGGCAACTTCGCAAGAAACCCTCATTTTTTTCATTCTTGCCGCCGCAATCAAGTCAACTTCTTTTTTTGTCGAAACATGCGCAAAATGGAGCTTTGACCTGGTTTTGGACGCAGCTGAAATCGCCCTTGCAACCGCAAGCTCTGCTACCATCTCGTTCCTGATTTTGGAGTGCAGTGAAGTTGGGGGATGAGGTAGATGCCCTTTTGGCGCTTCATCATCCGCTCCATGCATTTTTGAAAAATGCCTTATGGCATGCTCATCCTCGGCGTGCAGGATGATCGTTTTTTTGAAGGTTTGGAGGTGGTAGTAGAAGGCTGAAAAATCATCCAGGAGGAGCGGGCCGGTGGAGGAGCCCATGTAGATTTTCAACGAGGCAATGGAAGGGTCGGATGCAGCCATTTTCGCCTCATCAAAATTTTCGGAGGTTGCGCCGAAATGGAAGCCGTAGTTGCAAGCGGCCTTTTTCCCCGCAACCAACTTTTTTGCCTCCAGATTCTGCATAGTAATCGTGGGAAGGGAATTGTTTGGCATGTCTATTACCGAAGTAACCCCTCCGGCAAGCGCCGCGCTCGTTCCTGTAAAATAGTCCTCCTTGGCAATTTCCCTAAAATCCCGCAGGTGGACGTGCACATCAACCATCCCGGGCAGGATGTATTGGCCGGTCGCATCGATCGTTTCCTCCCCCTGCATCAGAATGGATTTGGAGATCTTCCGGATCTTGCCCATCTCCAAATAAAGGTCCGCTTTCTGCATTCCGGAAGCGTTAACGACGGTGCCGTTCTTGATTAGCATTTGATCAGTTACAAAACGGGCTGGAAGGTTATTATCATTACCATTTCTCCTTCCTTCCGGCTTTGCCGCGGTGGAAATTCCCCCAATCCTCAACTTTTTCGAGCAGTTTCGCATCTATCACCGGACCGTCTTTGCAGCTCATGAGGCCCCCAATCGTGCAGGCGCCGCAAATCCCTATTCCGCATTTCATGTACCTTTCTGCGGAAACGAAGCAGGGGATATTGTGCTTTTTGGCAAGCTTTGAGAGATGGAACATCATCTTTTCAGGTCCGCAGGAATATATTACATCGAACTTGTTTTCGGAAATGAGCTTTTCGGCGAGCTGCACCGCATTTCCCTTGAAGCCCTTGGAGCCATCATCAGTTGAAACAAGAACCCTGCAGCCCTCCTTTTCCAATCGCTTTTCAAAGAGCAGGTCTTTTTCGGTTTTAGCCCCAACAATTGCAACGCATTTGACGCCGCCCTTTCTTTTCGCCTCCTGCGCAAGGAAACGCAGGGGAACAACGCCATAGCCCCCGCCAACCAGAAGGATATTTTTGCCTTTCAACTCAAATGCAGTTCCGTAGGGACCAGAAACGCCAACCTTATCACCAACTTTGCATTTTGAGAGGGCGTTGCTGAATTCACCCACGGCCGCAAATGAAATGGAAAACGGTTCGCCTGAATTGATGCTCATTGGCTTCTCATCTATGCCAGGAAGCCATATCATGGCAAACTGCCCGGGTTTGGATGGAAAGAATTCCTTGAAGAAGAAGGTTTTGACGCGGTAGTTTTCGGGCTCGATTTTGGAAATGGTGAAAGGTATAGGGATCTTGCGTGGGAATTTGTATTCGGAAGTGACGGATTTTTCCATAAATGTTTTCAGCCCTAAGTTTTAATGGCGAATTTGCCCTAATTTCCCTAAAAATTGCACGGAGCGAACAGTCAACACCGTTCCCCAATAATTATTCCCCTTCAATTTATTCCTCATGCGCAATGCCAATCAGTTCCTTAACCGAGTTGTAGCCGTTCTTTTCCATCCATTTTTCCATTTCATCGCATATGAGCTCGAATGCCCCGATTCCCCGATAATAGGTGGCAGTGCCAACCCCTACAGCAGTTGCGCCGGCCATCAACATTTCAATTGCATCCTTGCCGTTTGTAACGCCCCCGGTGCCAATAATTGGGATTTTGACGGCGCCATAGCATTGGTAGACGCACTTTAGGGCAATTGGCTTAAGGGCAGGGCCGGAAACGCCCCCAAACTTATTATGGAGTACTGGACGCTTAAATTCCGCCGAAATCATCATTCCTCCAGCCGTATTTATCGCAGTTATGCCATCCGCTCCCGCTTTTTCCGCGGCAAGCGCAAGATCGGCAATATTGGGGACATTGGGGGATAATTTTGCGAATATGGGGATTTTTGTGGATTTTTTTGCCGCCCGAACAGTTTGTTCAATCAAGACCGGATCAGAGGCAAAATCATGGTATTTCTCGAAGCCCTTCCCGCCAAGGTGGGGGCAGGAAAGATCGAGCTCTATTAGGTGGGGTGAACCTTCAGAAATGCGTTTAACCACTTGTGCAAAACCATCAGGTGAGCTTTCAAATACGGACCCTATAATCACGGCCTTCGTCTTTTTCCTAAGAACATGCAATTCCTCAATCTCGCTTTCCACTCCCGCATTTGCAAGCCCGATCGCATTCAGCATGAAATTCTCATTGGCGAGCACCGTAGGGTTGTTGTAGCCCTCCCTTCCCTCAAGATTGCAGCTTTTGGTCGTGACGGCGCCCGCGCCGGACTTTGCTACCCTATCAAGGGAGGCCCAATCAAGGCCTAAAAAGCCAGAAGCGAGAACAGTAGGGTTGGAAAGCTTATGTCCGCAGAGTTGCGTTTCCAGGAAAACCATAGAATCAGGAATAATTTATCGGTTTTTGGGTTTTAAATGGTTTGGATGGGCTTTGGAAAATCACCCGGCCAATAAAGCATATAATAACAATCATACATAATCCACTTATGGTAGAAAGCCATTTCCAGATAGGTTTAAGCAAGATCCCTAAAATGACCGTTGAGGCGAATAGGAAAATTCACGATGAGGTGTTGAGGATTGCAAGAGGGAGGAATCATGCAGATACAGATGAGTTCCTGAAAGAGTTGAGAGTGGAAATCGGTAAGATTAGGATAGTTGCCAGCCCCGCTAGCCGCCGCCGCGGGATCGGTGATGAAGAACACGAATCCATACTCCATAATAGGAGGGCTATGCAGGAACGGCTTACGCTGTTGAATAAGGTCACAGAATATGTCAAAAGGCATTGGAGGGAAATCGACACATACGATTATGAAGGACCGGGATAACCTCCAAAGCCGTCCGCACTAAATAAAAAAAAGCATCCGCTATCGGCAAAAAAAGAAAAAAGAACGCTGCTTATTTCTGCGCCGGCGCGCCTCCTATCCCGCTCCGCACAACATCATCTCCGCCAAGAGTCAGAGCATAGCGTGCATGTACGATGGATACCGGATAGCTAATGCTTGCGGTTGCCGGGGTGATGCTGTTGAAGATGGTCCCGCGGTAGGTGGTATAGCCGGGCTCCTTTGATGCATAATTCAATGGCTCGACCCCATAACTATAACCAATACGGCTTATTTGAGAATTCCCAAGGATGTTGACGAATTGCCGGAGATTTTTATCATACAGGAGATTCAGGTGCCAGTTGCTGTAATGAGTGAAATCAGTGCCTCCCTCCAAATCCGAGATCTTTTCAGGCACTTCTATAGCAACTCCATTCTGGGAAATAAAGTTGAAGAATATGCTGGCCCTTTTGTCAGCCCTGTAATAGTAATAGACCAGTAAGTAATTGCCAGGAACGGCAACACCATTTGAATCCAAGTAGTACACCCACCCATTCCTTCCAGTGCTGGCGTTGCTGCCATTTGATGATTGATTGGTTGGGCCCGTCGCATTCATAGCCACATATACCTCATCCACGGTTCTGCCTGAAAAATGGAAGGCGTTCGCCAAACCCGAACTGACAACAATGAAATCGCCAAAAACGGTGCCTTCGTAAGTTGTCAACGTGAGGTCCTTGATTACTGAAAACTGCAGAGAATCATAGTCCGCTGATTCCAAACCAAGGAAGTTGAACTT
>JBDRDM010000053.1:0-2246 GCA_043820675.1 Microcaldota archaeon | reverse complement strand
AAAAAATTTAATAATCAGATTTCGTAAACTTCCCCAAGTTTTCCATCAACCAACACTTCCATCCCATCCTTGAGGTTTTTGGTCGCATTCTTCGTGTTCACAACGCACGGAATGCCCATCTCCCGGCTTACAATTGAGGGGTGAGAAGTGATTCCGCCGATATCGCATACTATTGCGGCCGCCCGGTTCATCAGTACCGTCATCGTGGGGTCCGTGATCCTTGTAACAAGGATGTCCCCTTCCCTGAACTTGAAATGGTCATCCGCGCTCTCCACTATTCTGACTTTCCCTTGCGCCTTCCCTTCCGAGGCACCGATTCCCTTCAAAATAAGCTTCATTTAAAATCTACCTCCGCTAATAATTAGAAAACATACCTCCCGTGAAAATAAAATGCTATCCATCGGCCTCATCCTTGGCATATCCGCGGCATTCTTCTGGGGCGCCGCGGACTATTTCGCTAAAATTGCCGTAACACGTGAAAAGAAATTCATTCCCATCCACGTCTCCAATTTCATCGGACTTTTGGTGATCGTGGCTTACAATCTGCTCTTTCCGACTCCGGGCTATTCCATATTCGCCATAATCCCCCAGGTTGCACTCGTTTCGATAACAATGACGGGCGGCTGGTGGTTTTTCTGGAATTCCCTGCAATCCGGAAAGCTTACCTTGCAGACGGCTGTTGGGGCTTCATATGGATTCATCACCTTGGTGCTGGCGGTATTATTGCTGGGTGAGAGGCCCACGGAATTGCAGATTGTTGGGGCGGTTTCAATAGTACTTGGCGTTTTCCTGCTTTCGGGTTTCCGCTCTTTCAAAAGGGCGCAATTCGATTGGAATATTTTCCTGGCATTCCTGGCGGCCCTCAGCTGGGGATTCGGATACTATTTCCTTGCGCCCATCATTAAGGTTAATCCGGTCGGCGTCGTGCTTGTGTCGCACATGTTATTTTCGCAATTCGTCTCGTTTGGAATCGTCATCCTGACGGGCTATCGACTCCTTCCAAAAAACCTGAAAAACTTAAAGCCCGTCGTGATGGCAGGGCTAGCTGATTCGCTTGGAATCGTTTGCTATTACATTGCAGCGAGCACCCTTTTGATGTCACTCCTTGCGCCGATTTCTTCCATGTACCCGGTTTTCACGGCCCTTCTTGCCTACATTTTCATGAGGGAGCGCCTCTCTAAATGGCAAATCGCCTTCGTCGCAATGATTATAATTGGGATAATGCTAATTTCATTGTAAATGGGTTGAATGGAGCTTGGGGGATTGGGGGAAAAGATTTCGTTTTTGCCAATTGGGTTTTACCCTTAATACATTTGGCAATTTCTTATATTAAAATAAAATAAAATGGTAAAATCATGGCCTCCCTGAACGCAACACCGGAATATTACGCCGCAGAGGAGCGCTACAGGCAGGCAAGGACTTCCGAAGACAAGATGGCGGCCCTTAGGCAGATGCTCGCCCTTGCCCCAAAGCACAAGGGCTCGCAGTCCATCCTGATGGAAATCAAGAAGAAGATATCGTTTCTCCGCGATGAAATTGTCGTCGAAAAGAAAAAGAAGGCGGGGAGGAGGGGAGGGGGCGATTTCATAAAAAAGCAAGGCGCGGCGCAGGTTGTCCTCCTGGGTTTTGTGAATTCCGGGAAAACCACCCTTCTGAACACGCTATGCCAATTGAACAGGCCTTCGACGGATGTCGCATATGAAACGGGGGTGGTGACGCCAGGCATGCTGGAATTCGAAAAAATCCAATTGCAGATATTGGACACGCCTTCCATCACCGACCAGAATAGGAACAAGTTTTTTGGGATAGCGCGCCTGGCCGACCTAGTGCTGATTATTTTGGACCCGTTCCAGGACATTGCAATGCAGAAAAAATATTTCGAGGAATTGAAGGCAAAGAAAATGTTCATCCTCTCGAAGAAGGCGCAGATCCACACCGATTCGGAGGATTTCCAATACGATGTGAACCTTGAAAGCTCCATTACCGGACTCAAGAAAATGCTTGTGCGAAGCCTAGAGCTTATTCGTGTCTACACTAAAAACCCAAGGGGCGAAACCGACTACCTCAAGCCGTTTGTTATGGTAAGGGGCAGCACCGTCTCCGACCTTGCAAAGCAGATACACAAGGAATTCTTCCAGAACCTCAAGTATGCCCGGCTTTGGGGGAGCTCGAAATTCAAGGGCCAGCAGGTCTCCGCCGATTTCATCCTGCAGGATGAGGATGTTGTTGAGCTGCATATGAAATGA
>JBDRDM010000052.1:0-12594 GCA_043820675.1 Microcaldota archaeon | reverse complement strand
CTTGGTAGATCCGCTTGAATCCGTCACCACTAATTCCGCAAGAAGCGGTATGGGGTTACCTGGGTTCGAATACACATTCGTCAGCTTCACCATGTTCCCGTCGCTGGATTTTAGCGTGCACCCAATTCTCATGTTGTATGTGCCGTCGCCTGAGTAGGCGCAATCCGGAACTGAAGTTGCCGTCGGATAAACCGTCGGTGTGGGCGTTGCCCCGTGTGGTTTCACATAGAATTTCTCGGAATATATGTTGTTGTTCTGGTTCAGGTCCTCCTTGGCCTTGACCGTAACCGTACCGGTCCACCAGCCGCCTGTTGGGAAGTTGTTCGTTGCCTTGAAATAATAGAATTCCCCGGGCCCAAGGTAAACATTCCCTCCCAAAGAGCCTCCGGTTCCGCCCCCAATATTTATGCCTTCGCCCCCTCCGGTAAACATCAAGCTCATGCTGGTGAAGTAACCGCCAACATCGCCATAATTGTAGAGGGAAACGGTTACGGTAACGCTTTCTCCTGCTATTGGATTTGCCGGATCAATAACTATGTCCCTTATGCCGATATCAAATCCCTCCTTGGGGTAAGTCGTTGCTGTTGGTGTTGTTTCCGGCGGATTTGGCGGATTTGACGTTTCCAAATTGCATTGCGAAGCAACCTTAACAAAATAGCCCTTGCCCGGATAATTAATGCTCGCCTTCTCCCATTGGTATGCGGCAGTATTGAATTCGTAGGGCCCCGAAATGATGCTGCAGCCACCAAGCATCTCTGAAAATTGCAATTTATCGGCTGTTGATCCGATCTGGTTCCAGCCCCTGTATAATACTTTTCCATCAATAACGGCCGAACCTGCGCCCATGAATACTGCCGAGCAATCCTCCTGCGCTTTAAACCAATATCCGTTCCCTGGTGAAATAGACGTCCCATCTTGCATGTACCCAACAATGCTGTATCCGCCCTCTTTTTGGTCCCCAAAGGGTGGCGAGTAATAGTATATTGCCTTGCTTAGACAATCTGTTCTGCTAATCATTGCGGAGCCACCATAATTGCTGATGGGCGAGGAAAACAAGTTCCACCCTTTCTGGAAGTGGATCGGAAACATGCTGATTGGGGCTGCAATTACCTTTTCAGCAACCGCAATTGCCGCCGATGCCCCTCCAGATGATGCTGAGGACGATTCCGCATTTTCAGAATTAGCCTCATAAGTCACTGCCGATGCAAACATCGGAAGTGCGATTAGTGCAAAGAGCGCGAAAGCGAAAAATGCATGCAGATTTTTCATTCAATCTCACCTGATTTTTTTTAATTTTTTTTCGGAAGCCCAATCTTTTCCGCACCACACGGTTTTTTCAAACCGCCGATAGGGGCAAATTAGGCCCGCGGACTATTCTTTCGATTTTCTTTATATATATTCTTTGAGCGGAACGATTTGGTGGGAAACCGTTCCATTTCATTCATTTTGGTAATATGGAGTATATTATCTTTTTCATTGGCAAAATAAACCGAAATTTACCCTATTATGCCAAAATCTACCTGATTTAGCCCTAAATGCCTTCATTTAATTGCGCACCTAAGCATCGAAACGCATTTGAAATGTTATTCCAAAAACCATTCCGTTAATTCCAATTCCTTGACCTTCCCAATGCGTTTGGTTTTGATGATATTCTTATTTTCAAGCGAAAACACCGCCCTTGATAGCGTCACTTTTGGAATAAGGAGTGCATGATATACCTTATTTTGCCTGCCAATCCCGCCGTTCTGAATTAGGAATTCAATGATTCTGCGCTCGTTTCCATTGAGGGTTCCGATGATGGCCCGCATCCTTTGGGTTACCCTTGTGGTGTTACTTCCGGGAGGGGCCCTTGAAGTTTTACTGGAAGGCGCCTTTTTTTCCATCGGCCTAGTTTTTTCTGCTTGTTCTTTTGGTTTTTTTCTTCCAATGAAAATAATGGCCCCAATGATCAATAGCAGCAACCCCCCAAATGCTATGAAGGGAGCTGGATTGTCCTCTTCCTTGACGGATTCTTGCGTTAGCAGGATTTGGACGTCCTTAAGATCTCCTTTCGATAGCAAAATTCCTGCCCTGCCGCTCATTCCATTGGAGCGGGCAAAGAGCTCGCAATTTTTTGCCGGAACGCTGTTCATTGCAAATGATCCGAATTCATCGGTTCGAATTTCCCCGTAGAATTTTTCCATGTCGTAAAAATGCGTTGGGCATTTGAGTGCTATCCTTGCACCCTGAACGGTTCGGTTGTTTGACAAGACAATGCCCGATACGCTTCCAACTGGCATCATGTGCAATGTTATGTTAGAATCACCTGTTAGGTTCAATTCGAGCATTCCGAAATAGTCGTTTCCCGGCGTATCCGGTGCATCGATATTGGCAATCAATAGCCATTTGGTTCCATCAAGAGAAATATGCGCCACCCCCAACTCATCGAGGAGAATTACGTTCCGCATCTCTCCGTTATATCCTGAAAACCTCAGATCAGCAATATACCCCCCCAATGAATTGGATGTGCCGGAATCCCTCAATTGGAGCTGGAGGTTGAAATTTCCCGCTGGCAGGTCCGGAGGCGCGTCCTGCGCATGACTCAGGACAATGAGGGCTGCAAATAGAATTAGTATTGTTGGCACCAAGCTGCGCATAGTAGGGATAATTTTTTATTGTATATAAACGGCGCTGTTCACTGGCAGAGCTGAGGGGGGGCGCATTTCCCATTAGGTAGGCTGGATTATTTTTTTTCCGGGAATCGGCGCCTTTTGCCCTTCAAAGCTTATCTAGCGAGATGCCTATTGCCCTTTTGATCATTGCCTGGAGGTTTTCCATGGAGCTTGCGGCCTTGACGCCAACACTCACGACCACCGGTTTTGGCACGGTTTCGATGAGCTTTTTAGTCTTATGGCTCAGATAAGAGTAGAATTCGTCCTGGAAGATGATTATCCCGGCATCCTGGCGCTGCAATAGCTCGTTAAGCTTAGAATCCGCATCCTCTTGCGAGCAGATGATTGCTTCTTTTACTCCCACCAATTTAAAGCCCATTGCAAGGTCCCTATCCCCCAGCACCAATATCTTATCCATCTTCTTCGACCTTTTTCAAATTTAAACGCAACAGGGCTTTTTTCCTTCCAAAAACCCATTCTTTCATTTATGCTCATGCATTGAAGCTGAAAATCATGCCCTTGAGCTCATCCGTGAAACCGTACTGTTTGGCATAGGCGATCTTCCTTATCGCGGCAACTTCGAGTTCCTTGAGGTACAAATACCCGAGGATTGCGGCAAAATCAAGGACCGCGAATTGCAGGAGCCTTAACGTGTCCCGTATGAATCCGCGCTCCAGGGCGATTTCCAGCGGAATGAGCGAACTCTGCTTCTGGCAAGCCTCCACTGCGCCTGCCACCTGCAAATGCTTTTGCGCCACCCGTTCCAATATTTTCCCGAAATCGCTCAATGCATTTAATTGCTTTAGGAAACGGTCGTCCTTCTGGAAAAGGAATTTCATTGCATCAGCCGAAGGGTCGGCTTTTTTCACTCTCAAAACTATCATCAGATTCCTCATGGAATTGCGGGAATCTATCAGTTTCCAGAGCAGGTTGTTTCCGGATGGTTCCAAGCTTTGAAGCTTATCGTAATAATATTCGTTCATGGCCCTTATCGGAACCCTGAAATCCCCTGTTTTCTCAAATTCCTTGCTCACCTTTTGCATGGCCTTGCCGTACTCGGTATTCTTCAGTTTCCTTAGGAGCTCTGGCAGGTTCTTTGCGGAGTTCAGTTTTGTTACCATCTTCTCCTGCTGCGGATCAAGAATGATGAATTCGATTTCGCCCGCCTCGATTTCCGCCGCCTTTGCCGTAATTAGTTTGCTGATGTTTTGGATCTCGTATTCCTGGAGGAGGATTTTAAGCGCGGCCTTTCCCGCATCGGGGTTGATGCGCACAAGCCTTTGCAAATCGTCCTTGAAATTCTCCTGAAGGGCGCGCATCATGAGCTCCATCCCAGAGTACTTGGTGGACTCGGCCACGAATTCCTCTTTGTAATCGGATTCCTCTAGAAGGCCGATCATTTCGGGGATGCTCCTAACTTCGAGAAGCTGGCGCATCCTGCCTTCCGAGAGAAGCTTGCTCTTCATTCCCTTTACGCGGGTGGTTGCATATTCGAATTCCAGCGACATATTACTCCTGCCTTTGAAGAATGCTTAAAAAAAAATGTTGCATAAAAAAGGGCATTTTTTTTCCAAATGCCAATCCGGCCAAAAAGGAAACAACTCTATTTCCTACCAAACATCTCATCGAATGCGGCCTGCTCGAGCTTCTCCTTGTTTTTCTCAAGCAATGCCTCGAATGTGCTATCGATCCTGATCCTACCATCCTGCGAGGCAATAATGGCACCCCCCTTGCATTGGATCGGCTTGGCCGTCCCGTACTTTTTGGCAAGGGCAAGGTCGTCCCTCCTAACATAAATTACCGCATCTTCGGAGCCTATTTGAAAGAGAGCTTCTTGGATCATATCCCCTAGCATTTTTTCATATTCGCGCCTTCCGGATGCCTTCTTTTCGAGCAATTTGCCAAGCTGCCTTTTTGCCTCCGAAACCGCCCCATACCTGGAATCCAGCACGATGTGCTTGGCCTTAAGCCTTGCAGCGGCTATTCGCATGCGGTCCCTTTCCACATAATCGAGGGCCTCTTTTTTAGCGGATACGATTTTCCTTTCAGCTTCCTTGGCTGCTTCGTCCCGTAGCCCCTTTGCTTCCTTTTTTCCCTCCGCTTCCAGGCGCTGCACCTCCTGCCGCGTCTTCCTTGCGAGCTCCTCCTTGAGCGCGTCCAGACTCATATATTATATCACACTATTTTCGTTGTCAGGATCAGGTATGCAACTGCAAAGCCCAATATGACCATCGTCTCAGGCAATGCAAGCATGATAAGGACCTGGCCTTCCTTGCCGTCCTTTTCCGCGATAAGGCCCATGCCTGCGCTACCGATGGCCTTTTGTGCCCATGCGGTTCCAATTGCGCCTCCGGCCACTGCGATTGCAGCGCCGATTGCTACCAATCCACTTCCAAGTTCTACCATCTGAACTCACCTCGCTCTTCAAACAAGAAGGAGCTTAAATGCGAAAAATCCCCTTTCCTAATTTTCTAGCAATATTGGTTATTAAATCACCGGTGTTGCCCTTAAGGCATCCCCCTTACTGGTCATTTCCTTGCTTTCCTCTCTTCCAATTCCCGAAGCGGGATAAAGGGCAGCCCGCCCCCCTCGTAAAATTTGGAGAAGAATTCCACATAATGGAGCCTAAGGCTTTGGACTCCTGCTTCCAGTATTGCCAGCATCAGAGCAAGGACATGCCCGACTACATATAGCGTGGCGAAAAGAAGGGTGCCGACGAATGCTCCCGGATCGAATGGGTGGCTTAAAGTCAGCATGGCGAAAAATCCCTCAAAATCAACCGGAAGCTTGTTGATAATAAGCGCTATAAGCACTCCCGAAAGACCCAGGAGGGCGATCCTCATGTATGATAGGACGTTAGATAACAGTGAAGGAAGCTCCAGCAAATGGGTTGGCTTTTCGAAAACGGCAATGGCTATTGCCCCGGCAACCATTCCAAGGGGCGAATAGGGCATTGGCAAAATGTGCTTCAAGGGCTCGAAGATGTGCATGAGTGGAATGTCGGCAATGCCAATGATTGTTGCGATCATCGATGCCTCGAGCAAAATCCAGCCCAATTTACCGGCCGCATGCCTGTAGTTCTTATGCAAGGCATTCGTCACGACGCTTATCAGAAAGCCAAGCGCCAGGTGGAGCGCGCCTAAAAGAATGGAGAGGTTGATCATCTCCTCCATTTCATTGGCCCTGTGGATGAGCGGCGCTAGCTCGATTCCAAAGATGTGCTCAAGCCCGAAGAATTCGCCATAAATGATTCCGAATGCGATTGCGCTTACCGCGGAAAGGGCGAGCATCCCCCCGATCCTTTTAAGCAAATCTCCCTTTGCCTTCAATTTGATCGCAAGCGCGGCAAATAGCGAAAGGAGCCCATAGCCGATGTCGCCCATTATCATGCCGAAAAACAAAGGGTAGGTTATGGCGATAAACAGCGTAGGATCGAGCTCATAACTCTTCGGGAGCGAAAAGAATTCGACCATGAATTCGAATGGCCGTATGAGTTTGGGGTTGTGCAATTTCGAGGGCGGCACATCCTTGGTTGTTACCGTTTCAATGAGGGCGCTTTCCATTCCGGATATCTCGAACCTCAACACGTCAAGGTTTTTCCTCTCGATCCAGCCCTCAACGACCGAGAAATGGTCGGTCTTCCCGAATTTGAATGGCAATTCCGCCTTCAGGGCAGCGGTTTTGAGCTGCTCTTTTAGGGTCAGGAGGATAGGCCCCTTATTTATTGCATAATCGGCAAGCCACGCCTTAAGATCGTTCGTTTGGGCCCTGGTTGGCTCGATCCTCCCCTCCAGCCCGGCAATTTCATTTTTAAAGCCCCCCTCTATATCTGGCATTTCGAATATTCCAAGGGAGTTCTTCGCTACCAGCTGCATTACTTTTTCCAAATGCCTTTTGTCGAAAGCAAGCAGGATGTAATTGCGCTTGCCGTCCCTCACTGGAAGCTTTTCATGCGCAATTTTCCTAAGCCCCAGCTGCAATGCCTTTTCCGATTGGGGACTTGGCTCAAAATAAACTGATGCGAGCTTTTCCGAAAGCACATCTTTGGGGTTGATCGGAAGGTTCCTAAACGGCAATAGCGCCAACAAGTCCTCCTGCATTCGGAGGATCTCCGCTTGCATTCCTTGAAGCTCTCTCCTTTTTGCATCCAGCTCAACGAGTTTCAATGAATCATAGGTCTCCTTCATATCGGAAAGCGAAGCTTCGGTAGCTGGCGAAACGCCCTTTAGCCCAAGCAGCCTCTCCTCAGCCCGGAGCCGAATTAGCATTTCTGAAATTTCCAGAAATTCCCCCAATGCGCTGTCAAGCTCGGCGGATTTGCATTCCTGCACCTGGATTGCGCCGAAATCGTAGAGTTTCTGGACTATCTTCCCCGCAGAATCGCGTGGCGCAATTATGCGGACCTTTTGCATTTTCTCCAAAGTCAGCATGTCATTCAGCTTTTTCTTGCAGCGGTTTTTTTTGGGCTTATGTCTTCAATATTATAGGAAGCAGTTTTTGGGCGGCCTGCCTGGGGTTTGCGGACTTCCTTAGCTTTTTGGCCTCCTTTTGGGCCTTTTGCAATATCAGCTCCACTTCCTTATCGGTTTCCTTCCTGCCCTTCGTAATTATCCTTTCCTTTTCGAGAGCAATTTCATCTTCAGAATCCTCCAGTATTTTTGAGGCCTGCGCCTGGCCCTGCATGATTATTTCCTCCCTGCGCTTTTGCGCCCTCTCAATCTCTCCGCGCGCCTGCAATTCGGATGCCCTAAGCTCTTCGAGGTTCCTTGAAAACTCGGTAGCATTCCCCCCGTTTTCTTCTTTTTTCATGTTGGCCTACCCGCTAAGCTCCCTTAATGCTTCGTCATCAGTAGAAATCGGCAAATTGCGATGATATACAGCCGAAAAAAGTATTTAAAGACTTCTTTTTCTCTCGCTGCCTTTAAATTGGCGTGAGGGCATTACTCTGTTATGGGAATAAAGGAACTTGACGTGCTTGTGCATCCTTTTTATCAGAAATTGGGGCCGCAAAGGATGCGAAAGTGGAAGGCGCGCATATCCGAAATTTCAAAGCGACCGGACCATTTCCTGGCAATTCAAGTGCCTTCTGAATGGATTTTTAGTAGGTATGGCGCAAAATCCGAATGGAGGACGTTTAGCGCTTTTGCGGAAAAAAAGATGGGCCCCAATCGACTCATAGTAGTGCAAGATAAGTTGTCGCCCGGTCTTAACCCACATCCGGATATAGTGACGTTTGGGGCGATGGCAAGGAAAATTATTGAGATTGGTTACGATCCGGAAAAATTGAGATTCCATGTTTACGGGGAACACGGTGACGGTTGCGTACTGACGGCTGTAGAAACTCTATTGCCGGCATTGATCCGAAAAAGCAGGATCAGGAAGGCCTCTCGCATTATTCTCGAACTCAGTACGCTTCCCGGTAGGATGCTGACAAGGAGATATATTAGGGCAAATTGCTATCCCACTGTGCACGAGTATGTTAGGGAGATTTTCCGAATCGCAAAAAGAAACGACCCCCGGCTCATGGTTAGGTCCCTTCCTGCCAGCTTTCGAGGTAGCGCTTCTGCTCGGGAGTAAGCACATCGAGCCTTGCTCCAAGAACCTCGAGTTTCAATTTGGCAATCCATTCGTCGATTTCCATAGGGACCTCGTGAACGGCAATCTCGAGCTTCTTTGCGTTCTTTGCCAGGTATTCGCTTACAAGCGCCTGGTTTGAAAACGAGAGGTCCATCACCTCCGATGAATGGCCCTCAGCAGCGGCAAGGTTTACCAGCCGTCCTTCGCCTATCAGGTATATCCATTTGCCATCCGATAATGAATATTTCTCAAGGTTGGGCCTTATGGTTTCGATTTTTTTCGCGGCTTTCTTTAGGCCCTTCACGTCGATTTCCACATCGAAATGGCCCGAATTGCAAACTATCGCCCCGTTTTTCATCATGGGGAAGTGCGCCTGCGTAATGACGTCCTTGCATCCCGTGAGTGTAATGAAGATATCGCCTATTTTCGAGGCATCCCCCATTTTCATGACCGCAAAGCCGTCCATGAATGCCCGTAGCCCCTCCACCGCATCGATCTCGGTTACGATCACCTTGGCGCCCATGCCCTTTGCCCGCATCGCAACCCCCTTGCCACAATCCCCGTACCCGGCAACAACAATGGTCTTGCCCGCAAGCAAAATGTTGGTTGCGCGCATGACCCCATCCAAAGTCGATGCGCCCGTGCCGTAGTAATTGTCGAACATGTGCTTTGTTGGGGTGTCGTTGACTGCGATTACGGGGTACTTCAGCTGGCTGTCCTTTGCCATTGCCCTAAGCCTTATCACGCCCGTTGTGGTCTCCTCCTGTCCGCCGATTATCCCATTTAACAGTTCCTTCCGCTTGGCATGGATTGTTGAAATCAGGTCGCAGCCATCATCAAGGCTGATGTTAGGCCCGATGTCAAGTACTGCATTCAAATGCCTGTAGTACTCTTCGTTGCCAACTCCCCTTATTGCATGGACCTGGAATCCTTCCTCGGCAAGCGCTGCGGCGACATCGTCCTGAGTGCTTAGGGGATTGGATGCGCAAAGCGCCACTTCCGCGCCGCCGGCATGAAGCGTGCGCATGAGCACGGCCGTTTCCTTTGTCACATGGAGGCACGCGCCGATCTTAATGCCCCTGAGGGGTTTTTCCTTTGCGAACCTTTCCTTGATTTTTAGCAGCACTGGCATGTGCTCTTCCGCGAAGCTTATTTTCCGCTTGCCCTCGGCTGCAAGCCCCAGGTCTTTGACTGAATGTTTCATGGCAATCCACCTTCTAAAATCAGCAAGGATTTTGGGTTGGGAATCTATTTAAACGTTCTTTTTTATTCCACACGAAATCACCCCTGCATTCGTTCTTATATTGGCATATTTGCATAATTTCCATGGAAAAAATCTCATTACCAAGGAAGCTGCTGTCGGAAATGTATTTTGGAAAGAAGTTATCCCTAAGGGAAATTTCCTGGAAGCTTAAAATCGATTTGAAAACCCTTCTTAGAATTTTCCGCGATTTGAATATTCGCAGAAGGTCTTACAGGGAGGCTTGGAAAATCAGGCGGGAGAGGAGTATGCCGCGCTCTTTAGCAGTTGAGCTGATGGCAAGGTATTTTGATGAGGATTTCTCCCTGAAAAAATTATCCTCCCTTTATGGCATTTCCCGAAAAAATTTATCCCGTTCGTTTAAACGGATGGGAGTGACTCTTAGAAAAAAGGGGTTTTTCCTTTCGGGAAGATGCAAAACACCAATGCACCGAAAGAATATTTCTGCCGGGAGGAAAAGAATGCTGGAAAAGTCCCCAAAACTGATCGAATCGCTCAGGTTCCATAGGCTTATGCAAATACTGCCAACAAAAGATACTTCCATTGAGCGTTTAATCGAGCAAGAGTTGGCCAACCGTGAAATCGGTCATTACAAACATTATTCCATCATGGGCATGTGCCAGGCCGATAAGGCATTTCCGGATTGCAAATTGGCAGTTTTTTGCGATGGCGATTATTGGCATAAAAGAGTTGACATTGCAGCAAAGGATGAAAGGATTAATAACCTTCTTAGGAATAATGGTTGGACCGTACAAAGGTACTGGGAAGCAGATATAAAACGCGACCCGGTTGCCATCGTTGATGATATAACGGCAAAATTATGCGATTTAAGAGGTGTAGCTTATGGGTTCAAGGCCCCGAAAGTGGAATGAGGATGCCCAATAGGGCGTTTTCCCATATAAAGAAGGGCCATATGCGCTGGAAATGGATCAGGAAAAGGATGCGCAGGCTTCGGAAGAAGATGAAGCGCAGGGTCGGCGAATTGTAATGAGGCAAATGAACAATCTTTAAATATGCCTGGCACGTTCTTCAAGCATGGAATACGGACGCGCCCTGGCAGCTGCCTTTTTTTCAATCTTTTTGCTTGCACTTAGCAGCAGCGCCAATGCGGATGCGGTCTTCATGAACTGCCCATCCCTATTCAATACCGACATAACGAATCTTACCGCCTACGTCTACTACGGCTCTCCTCCGGTTGCAAAGTGCCAGGACCCTCCGGGCCCATATGTGTGCAACACCGGGGCTGCCGGCACATACCGCCTAATGGTTAAGGTCAACGGGGATGCTTCTTCAGACATCGAGAGCTGCTCTTGCTATGATACGGAGCCCGGGCATTGGTATTTTTCGATCACTACCCCAATTTCCCAAAATTATAATGTCAGCGTCTATTTGCTTAACACCTCTAACGTTGTTTCCGCGGAATACCAATGCTCCCGCGACCGCAAGAGCTTCCAGGGGCAATTCACGGTCCCCGAACTTCCCCCACTGCTCGCACCGTTTATATTTATTGCTGCGCTTCTGATAATGAGGAGGGGAAAAAGGAAAGCAAGGAATTAGTTATTTATGTTGAGCGTGGGGTTTTGATCCTATCTTGAGCGATGGCGGTTGCATTTTCCCTTTTCATGGGCTCTTTAACCGTTTTCGGTGCTTATAACATGAACGAATTCATTCCGTGGGTGGAAAAATACCGGCCAAAAAAGCTTGCCGATGTTGCGGGCAATGAGGCAATCGTAGGCCAGCTGAAAGCATTCGTGCGCAACAAGAACCCCCCCCACTTGCTTTTCGCTGGCCCAGCCGGCAGCGGCAAGACGTCATGCGCGCTTGCGATGGCACGCGAGCTTTTTGGCGAGAATTTCCAGCAATGCTTTCTCGAGCTTAATGCGAGTGATGAGCGCGGCATCGACGTCGTCCGAACCAAGATCAAGGATTTTGCACGCACCCTCTCGCTTACTTCCGTTCCGTTCAAGATAATTTTCCTTGACGAGGCGGATGCCCTAACGGGCGATGCGCAGCAGGCCCTTAGGCGGACGATGGAAAAGTATTCGGGCACGACCCGTTTCATCCTCTCATGCAACTATTCTTCGCGCATCCTTGAGCCTATCCAGAGCAGGTGCGCCGTTTTCCGATTCTCGCGCCTCCAGGAGGGCGACCTTTTAGGGATGGTCAAGCTCATTGCGGATTCCGAGGGCCTAAAGATTGATGCGAAGGCGCAGGAAGCGCTGGTTTACGTTTCGGAGGGCGATGCAAGGAAGCTCATCAACACCATGCAGGGCGCATCCTCCGTTTCTGGAAAAATAACCGCGGAGGAAATTTTCAAGATCGCAAGCAGGGCGCGCCCGGAGGAAGTTGAAAAGATGGTGCATTACGCCCTCAAGGGAAATTTCATGGAGTCGCGCAAAATGCTCGATGAAATCATGCTGAAATACGGCATGTCCGGGGAGGAGGTCATTTTGCAGATATTCCGGGAAATCACGCGCATGGAAATCGGCGACAAGGAAAAGGTGCTGCTCGTCGACAAGGTGGGCGAATACGATTTCCGGATGGTGGAGGGCGCAAACGAGCGCATACAACTGGAGGCACTTCTCGCGCAAATAATGCTCCATGGAAAGAAATAGGGTTATCATTATTTTAGACTGAATTGTGTTTCTTTCCATTCCGCCAACAAGATGCCCCTAATCTGCATTCAGTAATATCCCAAGCTTTCCCCAATCAAAATCAGGTGTAGCCATATGCCGGCCCCAGCACATCCTGAATGTAAACGCGTGTTTCGCTTGGCTGCTGCTCGAACCCATATTTTGCAATATTGCCCGATCCCCAATTATATCCCGCAAGCGCATAATCCAGCTTGCAATCGTATTTTTGTATCAAATCCTTCATCATCCGTGCCATGCCCGGTATGCACTGCCGATAGTCGTGCCGATCATTAACCCCATAATCCCGGGCCGTTTTTTCTATGAATTGGCAGGGCCCAACTGCCCCGGCGCCGGAGCTCGCATAGCTTTGGAATTGGCTTTCCCTGCGCAACTGGAAATAATACATCCTCGCTAAGAACTCGGGCGTAAAGCCACATTCATTTGGATAATATTTCCTTGTGCTGGTGATCAA
>JBDRDM010000051.1:0-7178 GCA_043820675.1 Microcaldota archaeon | reverse complement strand
GCGCGCAGCCGGTTGATAAAAGAAAAGACGGTTTGAAGCTAAGGAATAAGCTGTTACAGTAGGGGCGGTTTTGACTCCAGAAGGCTATTGCCACAGGGCATACTTGGTCTCGAAACCGAATAAGTCGTAATTCATAAAATCTGCAATATGATGTGCATTGACCAAGCCTAAACCAATAACCTCCATGCATTCCCAGACTAGACTTGCCGTCCTAACAATTATATTGCACCTCTCCGTCTAATAGAGCATGGTAAGGCGCCACCTCCGGAGGCTCAAATACAGGATTAAGGGAATGCTACTTGAAAGGGGGAGCTTCCGGTTCAGGGATGATAAGGGAAAGCAGGCAAAAACCCATGCAAAACCAGCGGCCCCTACTACGCACCACAAGAGGGAATTAGATGGGAAGGAACCGGTAAATGCCAAGACCGGGAACGAAGCCGCCCACATTCCCCCAAAAATACGGACCCTTGAGACCGCTTACTTCGAATTGCAATCAAAGGGAGGTTTCCACCCATACCGGAAGAAAGGGCTGTTGGCAAGGATTTCGCGGACGCTTTCCAACAAAGGCTGGCCGCCATTGCCAATATTGGTGCTTGTGGCATTGATCCTATTCGCATCCCTCTTTCCGATCGTTTCCGTTGCCTTACTGACAGTTGAGCCAAGGGAAGTGGACGTCCTTATTGCGGTGCAGACCCTTGATGGTTTCCCGCTTAAGAATGCGACCATCTTCCTGATGGATGAAAGATCGGAAATCAAATTTTCCGCCCAAACGGGCCCCGATGGCCTGGCCCCTTTTAGCAAGCTGCCGGTAAATGGAAAATTCAATGTATATGCTCAAACAGACCTGGGAAGGAGGGTGGATGTGTACGATCGAACCCTGACTGTACCATATGCAAGGGGGCGCTTGGAAATAATAATAGTGATGAAGGCCGCGAACTGAAAAAAAATTCTAATGAGCTTAATGCGGGCTAATGATGAGTTTGTCCCAAAAATAACGCATTTGGCAATTGCACATATAGGCCTAATATATAATTAGTAGTCCAAATTCCGGTCGGATTCCATTTTTTTACCGTTTAATCTAAAAGTCACTGCCGGCACCGATTTTTCCAAGGCATAATTGGAGGTTGAGAGCGCAATCGCACTATATTTATATATATGCGTTTCCTCACTTTTCTCTATATGGGAATAGCGGAGGACCTTCAGGAGAAGTGGGAGGGGATCTTGCAATGGTCAGATGATGGCAACCTGCCATTGCGGTCAATTTCGGATGCGCTTGAGGAGAAGGGCATCCCCGCATTGCCGTTTTTCATATTCCTGTTCCTGGTGCTAGTGGGGGGAATATTGTACTTCACGGTCTTCCAGGGGGCGGGAGAGGGCCTTTCCATTTTTCCACCGCAAAAGGCGGATATCTACCTCACGCTGGTTGATTCCGTAGGCCAGCCCGTGACGGATGCGCAGGTGGTCATAACATCCACGAGCGGCGAGCAGATAAGCGAGCGTGGCATTACCAATGTGGATGGCGAAATCCTCTTCGAGGGATTGAAAATCGGAACCACCTTCGAAGTTTCCGCCTCGGATAACAGCGGGAATGCGCTGCAGCTGGAGGACAATTCATTTGCGGTCCTTGCAAGCACCAAATCGGTGGAATTTCGGCTCACAGCCCCTTCGCTTTCGGAATACATTACGGTTACGGTTGAAATAAAGGGCCCAACAGACCCGGATACCGTTCATACAGCACTTATTGGATCCGATGGCTTCCAGGTGGGGGCGACCCAAACCGGCCTTAATGCAAGGTTCGCTTCACTTCCAACAAATACCGATTACACAGTAATCTCCAATGCGGAAGGATTCCTCCAGGGGAAAATCACCGCGAGTGTGAAGGAAAGGGACCTGCCCCTAAGCCTTACCCTCAAGCCCAAGGAGCGCAAGAACATTGGAACAATAATGGTCCTTGTGGATGATGCGGAAACACTAAAGCCAATCAAAGATGCTTCCGTTGACATAACGGATGCGGAAACGGGCACATCAATATATAGCAAGCTCAAAACCGGCGAGAACGGCTATATCCCAACTCAGGACGTAAAAATCGGAACGAAGCTCAATATCGTGGTGACCGCGAAGGGATACGCGGCAGCCGAGGAGGAAATCGGTGCAGAAGACGAGAACAAGGTCACAATTGATATGCTCAAGATCTCGGAAGAGGAGATGAAAGCAATCAGGGTTGTTGTAAAGGATGAAGCGGGCGGCCAGGTGCCCAATCCAATCGTGAAGCTGTTCAATTCGAGGAATACCAAGATCGGGGAGAGCAACCCGGCGGATGGGATTGCCCTTTTCAACGAGGCAGGCACCGAAGAATATTACATCACAATATTCAAGGTGGGCTACGTCCCGGAGAGCATCGCAAGCGCAAGGCGCGGAAACACTTATGAGATAAAGCTGGTGCAGGCAACGGGATTAAACACCGCAAAATTGAAGGTGCTTGTGGAGAACCAGAATGGGGATGCGGTTCCGCAGGCATCGGTTGCCCTGTTTTACGAGGACGATATACCAATTGGCACCGTGGACAAGATCACGGGCAACGACGGATATGCAAATTATGACGAGCTCCCCCTTGAGAATATCTTCGTGAAAGCATCCTACCAGGGAAGGGCTGGAAGCAGTGGAATAATCGAGCTTACATCCGAAGGCACCGGAGAAGAGGAGGGAATCAACCTCATACGGGTCGTTTTGAATCCCGCAAAGGGAAGGGTGCTTGTTGGCGTCAAGGACCATTTCAGCGGAAAAAGCCTTGAAAATGCTAAAGTCGAATTCTCGAAATCGGATATCGAATTCGAGGCCCAAGATACCTGCAAGACGAAGGTAGGTAAATGCACCGTGAACCTGCAGGAAGGCTTCTATTCCGTGCAGGTGAGCGCCGATGGCTACGATACCTTCCTTTCAGGGGAAATCGAGGTTAAGCCGAATATCGACAACAAATTCAATTATGAGCTCGTGTCCTCGCAGATTGCGGACAAGACCAAAATAATTTTCAACGGGATTTACAACCAAAGGGGGGAGAGCGTAAATTCACTTTCACCCTCGGCAGTTTACAACGCAAAATTCACGATCACAAGGCCGCGCGTGACCATCACCAAGGCGGAAGTGCAGGTAAGGATTGGGAACCCAGGCGGATTGCAAGGCGAGGTCGCGGAAATCATCGGCTATGATGCCGCAGGGGCTTACGTAACTAAGGGAGCCACATCGGAAAGGCCCGAAGCGCCAATAATATCGGCGGAAGTGCCTTCACCTTCCCCGGAACCCACGGTGAATGCAAGCCTGACATTTGCGGATGAGGCAACCGAATCTTACAAATACGTGAATTTCGAATTCCAGCCATTTGACGGCAGCAAGGAAGTGAGCGTCCAATTCAGGACAAGGGCAGTTGAAAGCGGAAAAGTGGACCTGCAGTACAGGTCGGCGTTCTTCACGAAGGATGAGGAGCTCCGGGACCCAATAGATGAGACGGCGCCGCGCAATGCGTTCCTGGCGAACATGAATTCGAAGGTGTTCCAAATATCGTACGAGGGAAGGTGCGAGAACAACATCTGCCTCGAGGTGCATTTCGAGGGCAACTCGGGGAGCGCAGAAAACAATTTCGAGGCAAAGATTGCGGAAACCTTCAAGCTTATTTTCAAGCTCGTTGCCCCGAAGGGAACCGCGGTCGAACTTTCAGCGCCACTCAACGACCAGACGATTGCTCTTACCGGAGGCTCAAGCGGAGATGCAAAGGCGGTATTGAAGACCACGGAAGATACGCAGATTTCGGCGCTTACGACACCTGTGGAAAATGCGCAAGGGGAGTTTGAAATCAATGCAAGGCGGCTTGCGAACAATGTGGACTTCCAGCTGAAGGTGCAAAGCGGCGAGGATATCGTGAGCAGGTCGCTTTCGGCAAGGATCGTTGGGGAAAGGCCCGATTTGCGGGTAACATACACTATCATCTCCGAAAAGAGCGGAGGCAAGACGCTTAAAGCGCTCCAGGAAAACAAGCTCATTTTCACGGTGACGGATTCCCTGGATAACCCCCTGAAGAATGCATATGTAACGGTGGGAAGCGGCATGGATGCGCTAGGAGGGCTCATATTGGAAGGGCAATTGCAGGAGGCAAAAGATGGGAGCATCACTTATGTGATAGAGAACGTCAATCCCCCATCCGTCGGGTCCGCGGAGTATAAGGTAATAGCCGAAGGGTTCAAGCAAAAGAAGGGGGCCATCCCTGTGCAGGCAACAAGCCTCATCTCGATTGATTCCAAGGCGCTTTCACTGAGCCTTAATTCCCAGGAGGAAAAGGCGGCTCCATTCAGCGTGCAAAACCTCCTCTCGAACGAGGTGCGCGTGAGGTACTCGCTTATTTTCCAAGGATTGGACGTGCAATTTACCGATGTGCAGCTTGAATTGCCAAGCGTAAACCTGAAGGGATCGGAAAGCGCTGCAAACAGCTTGCGCGCAAAGCTTTCGGAAGAATTGCTGAAGATTTCAAATAAGCCAGAAACCATAAATGAGAAGGTGCAGGGAAAAATTTCCATTTCAGCAAAGCTTGGGAACACGATCCAGGAGGAGAGCATCCCATTCGTCGTTACATCCCAATTCACGCAAATGGATTTCAATACGCTTTGGAGCATATCGCCGGAAACCGCAAACTTTGCTCTGCAGCCACCCAAAACACCTGAAGGAGAGCAGACGATTACTGTTAGCAACGAGGGGCCGTATCCGATCCTCATCAACCACCAATCCAAAACCGCGGGCGTTTACCTCGAGCCGCTTTCGGCGGTGATCCAGCCTTCGGAGAGTGCGGACTTTACCGTCCGCGCATTTGCTAGCGATGCTGGGCCATGCAGGTTCGAGGATGAGGAGTCAGCTGGCAACATCGAGTTTATCGCTTCCTCAAACGGGATCATCTCGAAGCGCACGGCATCATCCAGGGTTTCAACCAGTTCATCGGAGAACTGCGGCCTAACGGACGGCGAGAGGTTCACATTCCCGGTTGCAATTACAGCCACCTTGCCGAGGGACACGCAAACCAAATACAATAACGACGGCAGCATCTTCATGCTATTACCATCCGGTGCGATGTTTGTTTTCGGATCCGGAGCGCAGGTGACAAATAACCCCAACGAATACCTCTCTTCATCAAGCGTTCCAGCGTTCACCACGCCCTCGCGCTCTGCAGGAAGCTATGTGAAGATACCGCCGGGGGTTCTTGTAGAGGTTCCTTCAATATATGTGAAGAGGAATGCGCCAAAGCAAACCGTATTCTATTCCGGGTACGATACATCAAGCGTCCCATCCGCGTTGCTTCCGCTTGCAACTTCATCTTGGCAGGTAACGTTCCCATTCGAAACAGCGCTTGATTTCGAGCCCGAAACGGAGTTTTCCATCGATGCGGGAAGCAGGGTTGCTAGCCTTGATGATATAGATATTTATTTCGATGCAACTGCGCCCCTTGTTCGCGGAAAAAGCGCAGCCGACAGGCGCGCCAACCTGAAGGCGAATTCGCCAATCACCGTGCAGCTTACACCATATGTCAATTCGCAGCAATCGCTGGAAGTTTCGTTCCCGGTGGAAACGGTTCTTATAATTCAGGACCAGGTGCGCCTTAGGAAGGATGATTTCACGGGAGGGAAGGCAATTCAGCTTCCAAATGATGTGGTCATTTCAATTCCCCCGGATGCATCCTTCTCAAACGACCCGGTGGTGCAGGGAGCCGGCGGATCGCTTGCTAGCGAACTTAGGAAGATCACGATTCCGGCAGGCAGCGAACTTAGGGTCCCGCCGCCATATGCAAGGATGGGCCTGCAGGGCGAGATGCTGCTTGATTTGCCATTCAAGATCCAATTCAAGATACCAAAGAGCTCGGGGGTTTCCGTTGCATTGGATGAGTTTGGGATCGGCGCCAAATCCATTACGACCGATGTGTATGAGATCATATTCACACCGGGATCGACGAAGGCCGGGCTAATCTTTGCGGACGATAGCCGCATGATTGAAACTGCCGCAAGGGCGCCCATCCGAATCCAGCCAACGGATTTTGGGGTTGTTGGGCCAAGGAGGAGCCTTCCAATAGATCTTACAATAAACCTGCCATCAAGCGCGGTTGTAAAAAGCAAGGGCGGCCAGACGCAAATTGAATTCGATAACGGCAACCGCATGCTTCTTGAGGGCGGCGAGGTTGTGGAGAAGGCATTCGAGGCAAAGGAGGTAAACATCCCCGCAAACACCGAAATAGTTTTCTCTGCAAATTCGCCCGTCTCAGGTTACAGGATGATTAGGGAAGAGAGAAGCGTTTTTGGAACGGAACGTTTCACTATCTATATACCGGCGCAGACGATTTACCATTTCCCAACAAGCAATGCCGCATTGAAGCCCCCGAATATCATCCGCAACGAGCTCGAGGGCTATGAAATATTCTTCAATGTGGATAGGATTTCCTTCAAGAAGGGCACGAGTGGAAACACAAATGATGTCATGCTAGCTCCCCTGCAATCATATGCGGGAGTCACTTTCAGCGGAGCTGACAAGACTTTGCAGGGAAGGGATTTTGAATTCATATTCAGCTTCCCGATAACGGCGGAAATTCCGGAGAGCGTATTCCAAACGCCCGTTCTAGAGCCCTACAACCAAAAACGGGCCGAAATCTACCATTCGTTCAAGTTCAATGATGTAATGGATTTGAAGTTCGGGGCGCTCGATTTGAACGATGAGTTCACGGTGAGGGCAACGCGCCTTATGACAAACAGCTACGACATGGGGTCAGCTGATTTCGTTTCGGAGCCCAAAACAATCGTGATGCCGCCAAGCTCGCTATTGATACCAAGGATCGTCAAGGAGGAGAACGGCAAATTCATGCTGCATGGGACATTTGGGAAGGACCTTGCATTCACGCTGCCAACGGGCATTAATCCGGATAGCGAGAAGGGAAATTTCGTGAACCTCAAATCCTGCACGGAAATCAGGTTCAAGGTTGGGGAGCGCACCTATTCGCTTCCTGCAATAAGGTCTATAGAGTTCCCGGAAGATAGCCGCCAGCTGCCTTTGGATCTGAATGATCCGGAAGCTACGCAGCAGATAATAATGCGCGCCGGAGGGCAGGTTGATTTCGAGCTTTGTGAGGGAAAAGCTCGCAAGGATAGATCCGCAAC
>JBDRDM010000050.1:0-3975 GCA_043820675.1 Microcaldota archaeon | reverse complement strand
TATGCCCTTCCGGCAATTTCCATCCTGCCATGGACCTCGAATATCTTCCTGCTCTTTCCCTTCCTCGAGCTCTTTATTCTCAAATGGAGCGAGCCGCCCTTCCCGAATTTGCGCAATATTTTTGCGCATTCCTCAAAAATGGATTCCTTGAACATCGCTTCTTCGGGGCCAAGCCCCGAAATCTCGATATGGGCGGGCTCTTCCAATTCCAGGCCCTTAAGGAGCTTGAAATACGAAACCTTCCCCATCAGTTTTTGGCCATCGAACACATACGCCTCCTCGAATTCGGCCTCCGTCAGGGCATCGAATGCGCTCTTTCCGGGACCCACCTTCCGGATTTCAAATTCGGGCGTAAGGACGCTTCTAATGGGCACCCTTTCCAGGTTAACCTTTTCCCGCCTGCCCTTGTCGTGGAGTTTTTGATGCAAATAGGGCTTTATCTTGACCGCAATATCCCTTGCGGAAAGTATGCCTGAAAATTTTCCCTCCTCCAAAACCGCGATCTCCTTTGCGCCATTCCTAACCATCATCTCTTCGGCCTTGTCCGCAGGCATGCTGCCATCCGCAACAAGCACCTTTTCGAGAACATCGGATGCCTTCGTACCCTTCAATGCTTCTGCTGCGATCATCAGGACGTTTTTTGCAAGCGCTATTCCAGATGGCCTTCCAGCCTTATCCGTTATAATTACGGATCTTTGGCCCGAACGCGAGAATTTACTGAACAACAAATCGAATTTGGCCGCGTCCTTTTCCGAAATCACGCTCGCCCTTCTTGCAACCCTTCCTACTTTGATGGTGTCCGCATCCCCCTTGAAGCGCAGCAGCATGTCCGGGCGCAATTCGCCCGCATACTTGCCTGCCCGGGTCACGGCGATTACTTCGCTATCCTCCAATTTTTTCAATCCCTTTGAGAGCATCTCATCCGCATCAATGGTCTCAACTGGCGTTATCAATCCTTCCATTTCCGGAACACCTCGCTACTGCTCCCTTACGGGTTCTGCTTACGGCCCCAACTTGCGGCCTTTTTTAAAAATCATTTCCTCCTTTTAACCATCATTTCCGAAAATGATTTCAGCGCCTCCACGACATCGACCGGGAACATAACCACCGTGTTGCTCGGGGTCGGCCCAAGGCCATCGATTGTTTGCAGCGTCCTTAATTGCATGGCTCCAGGGGATTCGGACATTACCTTAGCAGCTGCCGCAAGATTGACGGCGGCTAGCCTGTCCCCTTCCGATTTGGTGATATTGGCCCGCTTTTCCCTTTCCGCTGCGGCCTGCCTTGACATGATGCGCTTAAGCTCTTCGGGCATGTCGATATCCTGCATCTTGATTACCTCGACATCCATTCCCCAGTCCCTTGTTTCCTTTTCAACAAGTTTTTCGATTTCCTGCCCTATCTGGTCCCTTTCTGCAAGGAGCTGGTCCAAGGTCATTCCGCCCACGACGTCCTTCAGGGCGGTTTGCGCATACTGCGAAATCGCATAGCCGAAATTCTGTATCTTGATTATCGCAACCTCAGGGTTGCTGACCTTGAAATATATTACCCCATTAACCTGCACGGGCACGTTATCCTTTGTTATCACCTGCTGGGCGGGTATGTCTATTGTCTGAAGCCGTATGTCGACTGTCACGATCCTTTCCAGGATTGGTATTACAATATTAAGCCCCGGCTCGAGCGTCCCCGCGTATTTGCCAAGCCTGAATTTCACGGCCCTTTCGTATTGGTTGATTATCTTGATGCTTGCCAAAATGAACATGATCAGTACGAAAACCAGTACCAGCTCAAATACCGCCATTCCAACCACCTATGCTATTTTATCATTTCCACGGACCAAACCGCACCTCCCTCCCACAATATTACCTGAACAACCCATTCTTTATTAATATTGCTTTTTCCTCTATACATTCCGTGAGGTTGATGAACCGTAAAATGATAGATTACCTCGAGGAGGCGCACGAGGAACTATCCAATAATGCCGATGGCATTTTGCCAAAGCCAGAAAGGCTGCCATTAGACTTGCCCGATCCCATGGGGGGCGTTTCCCCAAGCGATGCGCTCGCGTTCATGGAATTTGCCGGCCGCGAAGGAAAGCGCACCCTGGACACCTTCAAGGATGTCCTTGTTGTGAACCATTTCGATTCGGACGGGCTTTCATCGGGCGCAATTGTTGCGCTTGCATTGAAGGCAAGGGGCATCCCGTTTAGGATCATGACGATCAAGAAAATGTCAAAGGAAGTGCTCGATCAGGTGCAATCCGATTCCTCAAAATGCGTCATATTTTCCGATGCCGGCACCGGCTTTTTGAACCAAATAAATGGCATTGCAAAGTCCGGAAAGAGCATCCTGCAAATAGATCACCACCTGCCTGAGGAAATCGATAAGAAATCCGATGCGCTTTCCATCATCAACCCCCATTTTTTCAACATCGATGGGTCATTCCATCTTTGCAGTGCATCCGGCGCTTACTTCACGTTCTCAAAGAGTGCTCCAATCGAGGCTGCAAAGAGGATGGCGCAGCTTGGAATCGTTGGCGCTGTTGGGGATGTGCAGGATCTAAGGGGGCTAACTGGGCTCAACCATCTGATGCTCGAGGAAGCAAAGAAGCTCAGGGTGGTTGATGCATCATCGGATTTGCGCCTTTTTGGCAGGGTTTCGCGGGGGCTTGTAAGCTTCCTTGCCTTCTGCTCCGAACCATTCCTTCCGGGCCTGACCGGAAATTCGAAGGCGTGCGCCCTCTTCCTCAAGAAGAACGGGATTCCCCTCTTCCGGGAGGAAAACGGCATGCGCAAATGGCTGCGTTACTATGACCTTCCCAGGGCCGAGCGCATAAAGCTGATCGGAGCCCTCATGTATTTTTGTTATGAGAAGCGGATCACCGAGGATGTGATCAAATCCATGCTCGGCGAGGTTTACTTGTTTCCGCATGAGCGCAGGGAAACCGAGCTCTATGACGCGTACGAGTTTTCCTCCCTGCTTAACGCGTGCGGAAGGAGCGGCAAGCCCGATGTTGGCATTCG
Organism: Microcaldota archaeon; assembly: GCA_043820675.1. Classification (GTDB taxonomy): domain Archaea; phylum Micrarchaeota; class Micrarchaeia; order Norongarragalinales; family SBBD01; genus JACRGC01. Next base: position 955 of record JBDRDM010000050.1, on the reverse strand, counting down.
GCTTTGCATGAACGAGCCCGGCGCTTATGAGGAGGCGCACGCTCTCCTTGCCCAGCATCGGATGGGGATTGCGAAATCGATTGCAATAGCGAAAAAAAATACTGAGGATTTGGGCGCTTTTTATTTCCTTGATGCCAGGGGCGAGATTCCCGATTCGATAATCGGCACTGTTGCCGGGAGCTATTTCAATTCGGGCCTAATCGAGCGCGGCAAGCCAATAATTGCTCTTTCCATCGACGAAACAGGCCAGGTAAAGGGCTCTTCAAGGGCCTGGCGGGGCCTAATCGATAAGGGCCTTGACCTTGGGGCGTTAATGTCCGTTGCATCCAAGGAAGCCGGGGGGTTTGGTGGCGGCCATTCGATTGCTGCAGGTGCGTCATTCCCGAACACGGATGAGGCCTTGAAAAAATTCCTGCTCTCCGCCAAAAAAACGATTAAGCAACAGATAGGGGTATAGCAGAAGGGTTTTAATTCCAAAATGCAAGAACCATATAGTTGACGGGTATGCATAGACTGGAAAAGACAGAAGAGTATGGCAAGAAGATGATGCTGGAGGCAAGGCGCCTCAAAGTCGAATTCAAGGGATATTTGGAGGATTTGGAATTGTTCTCAAAGCCCGAATTCTGGCTTGCGGTAAGGGAAGTGGAAGGGCGTGGAGGCAAAAAGTACAGGCATCTGCGGCAACTGCGCAGGGAGCTGAAACTTGATGCGCCCGTTCGCTCTAACAAGCGAATTTGAAAATTCGCTGAAAAAATTGGATAAGAATCAACAACGGCTAATCCTTAAGAGGATGGATAAAATCCTTGAAATGCCCGATTTGGGAAAGCCCCTGCACGCGCCGATGCAGAATTACCGCAGTGAAAGGGTAGAGAAATTCCGCATTATTTATGCGGTTAGGGGCGAAAGCATCTATTTCGCATTCCTTGCCAATAGGAAACATGTTTACGATATCTGA
>JBDRDM010000049.1:0-2333 GCA_043820675.1 Microcaldota archaeon | reverse complement strand
GATTTGCCCCTCCTGCGCGTAGTCTTTTAACGCTCCAAGCCAATAAGGGATCATCTGGCAAACTAATTCCTTTTATCGGCAAAGTTGAGGGCGATGGGGTTTTTTCACTCACCAATTCCCTTATGGCATCCCTGAATTGGGCATGGGCGACCTGGTTGCTGTCTAGAAGATTGAAATCGAAACCCTCGGAAATGCCCGAACTTTTAAGTATACTCCATCTTTCCCCTGCGGAACGGGGGATTGTTATTTCGGGGTTGCCGCGGCCAAAATGGGCAATTAAATCTCTTATTGTTGGTTCGGGCATGCCACGTCCCTTAAAGATTTCCCTGATTAATCGGGCCCTTTCCAGGTTTATTTCAGCTGCCATGATTATATATTTCCTCGAAACCAATTTATAGCCATGCATTCTATTGATTCTGATCTGAAATGCCAACAGAACAAGTTAGTTTCCACTCCATATCCGCTGAGAAGGCCCTGGCAGCGCTAAAATCGAGCCCCGATGGGTTAACAAGTTCCGATGCATCCGCCCGGATTGCGGTTTACGGCCCAAATATTCTCCCGGAACGCAAGAAAAAAAGCCTCTTTTCGATGTTCATTGGCGAATTCAAGGATTTTGTTATTCTCCTTCTTATTGCGGCCGCAATTATTTCGGCCATTGCATCCTATTTTTCACCCGAGCCCGAATACATTGATTCTGTTGCCATCATTGCAATCGTAATCATCAATGCGGTCATAGGCGTCTACCAGGAATTCAAGGCGGGAAAGGCGATTGAGGCGCTGCGAAAGCTTGTGCAGCCAAAAGCAAAGGTCCTTCGGCTCGGGAAGGAAATGGAGGTGAATACTTCCGAGCTGGTGCCGGGCGACATCATATTGCTTCATGAAGGCGACAAGGTTCCGGCGGATGGCCGCATCATTGAGGCCCACAATCTCGAATTGCAGGAGGCAAGCCTTACTGGCGAGAGCCATCCGGTATCAAAAACCCCCCAGGTAGTTTTGGACGCTAAAGTGGTTGTGAACGAGCGGCGCAACATGGTTTTCATGTCGACCCTTGTCACAAAGGGCTCTGGAAAGGCTGTTGTGTGCTATACGGGCGAAAAAACCCAAATAGGTCGGATTTCCGATCTTGTGCAGACCATTGAAAGTGAGGAAACCCCCCTTCAAATAAAATTGTCGGGCCTTGGAAAGCAGCTTGGTAAATTGGCAATTGCAGCTGTTGGCATCGTCTTCATTGTTGGCATCGGGAGGGCATACGTTGGGAATAGTTTGGATTTCAAGACGGCAATGGATTTTTTCCTAATAGCGGTAAGCCTTGCCGTGGCAGCGATTCCGGAAGGCTTACCGGCTGTTGTTACAATTTCACTTGCCATTGGTGTGCAGCGAATGGCGAAAAGGAACTCGATTATCCGCCGGCTTCCTGCAGCCGAAGGGCTGGGATCATCTACTGTCATATGTTCGGATAAGACGGGCACCCTTACTAAAAACGAAATGACCGTGAGGCGCCTATATGTGAATTCCCAAATTTACGAGGTCACTGGGCAGGGATATGTGAAGGATGGCAAAATCCTTGATTCCTCCGGAAAGGATTTGAATGTTCCAAAGAATGGCGGCGCACTTTCCGAAATGCTTCAAGCAGGAGTCCTTTGCAATAATGCGGCGCTTTCCGGAAGTGATGCCGGCAGGTCGGTAATTGGCGATCCAACTGAAGCTTGCCTTTTGGTTCTGGGTGAAAAAGCAGGAATCGATTATTTCGAGGAGAGGAAAAGGCACAGGAAGCTTGAGGAGCTCTCATTTGATTCGAGTCGCAAGATGATGACGGCCATTTTCGACGAGGAGGAAGCGGGCGTAATCGCCTACACGAAGGGAGCGCCTGAAATGGTTCTTGAGAAGTGCTCTTCTGTTTTGGTCAATGGGAAAGTAGTTACGCTTTCCGTAGCTACAAAGCGAGAGATCTTGAAGAAGAATGCCGATTTTGCATCCGGAGGGCTTAGGATCCTTGGGTTTGCACTGCGCCAACTGAAGCAGGGCAGGAAGCTCAAGTTCACAATCCCCGTTGTGGAAACGGATATGGTTTTCCTTGGGCTTGCGGCTATGATGGATCCTCCAAGGGAAGAGGTCAGGGAAGCTATCTCATTATGCAAAAAAGCCGGAATCCGGGCCGTCATGATCACGGGGGACAATGAACTTACTGCAAAGGCAATTGCTGCTGAGCTAGGAATGTTCAAGGAGGGGGTGAATCGCTTCCTTACCGGCAGGCAGCTTGAGGAGATGCCAGATTCCGAATTTGACGGGATCGTCGAATCCGTGACCGTTTATGCCCGGGTGTCCCCCGAACA
>JBDRDM010000048.1:0-30869 GCA_043820675.1 Microcaldota archaeon | reverse complement strand
GTTTCACTTCCTCCTTGTGAAAACATACGCCCCGATCCCCAGGAACAAGAGGCAGAATGAAAGCATTGCAACAACGTCCGCAAATAGGCCGAATTCGGATATGCCCTCGAGTACGGCCCTGAAGGCATCAACGGCATAAGTCATCGGGTTGATCAGGCTCAATGGCTGCAGGAATACCGGAAGGTTCTTTATTGGGAAAAGTGCGCCGCTAAGGAAGAACATGGGCATATTTATGAATGTCATTATCAGGTTGAACCCCTCGAAGCTTTCCATCGATGATCCGATTATGAGGCCTATGCTGACGATGGTGAGTGCGGAAATAAACATCAGAAGCAGTACCGCAAGAAACGTGATCGGAGTTATGTTAATTCCAATAAGCACGCCGATCAATAAAATCAGCGATCCCTGGAGCATGGAAGTCGTGGTCCCTCCAAGCGCCTTTCCGAGGAATATCGAAATTCGCGAGAGCGGCGCGACCAATATTTCCTTAAGGAACCCGAACTGCCTATCCCAGATTATCGACACACCGAAAAAGATGGAGGTGAACAGTATTGTAATTCCCAGAATTCCGGGAAATATGAACGCCTGGTAGGAGGAAGCGCCAAATCCGGCCGTGGCGCCAAATCCGCTCCCGAAAATGAACAGCCAAAGAAGCGGCGAAATCACTGATGAGAGGATCCGCGACCTTTGCCTCTTGAATCGTATGAACTCCCTTAGCCATATGGCCCGTATGCCGTTGAACTCCCTCCAAAATTCCATAATCATCATCTGATTTTATATATGCGCATTTCATTGGCCCGATCCGGCAGGTTCCCCCCCTCACCTGTTCATCAATTTGGTTATCTTCTGCGCATCATCATCCGCATCCTTGCCGAAGGCGCTGCTTCTTCATGCCTCATGTCCCTCCCAGTATAATGGATGAATACATCGCTCAGCGAAGGCTTGTGGGTTTCGATGCTCTCGATCCTTATGCCTTTTTTTGCGGCAACTCCCAGGATTTTCGGGAATGCCGCCTTGCCATCCGTTACCGTGATGTTGAGCTGCCCTTCCGTTGCCTGCATCTTGCGCACGTATTTGCTGCCGGCAATGGCCTTGCTAAGGGCGCCAAGCTGGGCCTTGGGGGCGCTTATTGTGATGATTCCCCTGCCGTTTAATTTTGCCTTCATCTCATCCGGGGTTCCCATCAGCACGATTTTTGCATGGTCGATGATTGCGATCCTGCTGCAGAGCTTGTCGGCTTCTTCCATGTAGTGCGTTGTGAGGACTATCGTAACGCCGTGCTCCCTGTTGAGCTTTTGGATGTATTCCCAGATATGAATTCTCGTTTGGGGGTCGAGCCCGATCGTGGGCTCATCAAGGAAGAGTATTTTCGGGAAATGCATGAGCCCCCGTCCTATCTCGAGGCGCCTTCGCATTCCGCCGGAAAACGATTTGACGACATCGTCCTTCCTATCTGTTAGTTCCACGACCTCGAGAACCTCCCGTATGCGTTCTGCGATCTTTTCGCGGCCCATGCCATAGAGCCTTCCGTGCATTTCCAAATTCTCGACGGCCGTAAGCTCCTCGTCGAGGCTCCCGTCCTGGAATACGATGCCTATTGATTTGCGTACCTGGTCCTGGCTTTTGCTGATATCGAATCCGTTGACTTTCGCATTACCTGCAGACGGTTTCAGAATGGTGCAAAGCATCGAAATGGTGGTCGTTTTGCCGGCGCCGTTTGGCCCAAGGAGCCCGAATATTTCGCCTTCGTTTATTTTAAGCGAAATCCCATCCACCGCGGTGAAATTGCCGAATTTTTTCGTCAGAGATGAGGTTTCGATTATTGGCATACGGGCGTACCTTCGATTGAAGTTTAGAGTTAAATCCCATTGCGTTTTAGTATAATAATCGTTGCTTTTTGATAAGTTATTTATAATCCTTATATGGGCGAGTCAACCCCCCCCTCCCCAGCTCACCTATTTACTTGACCAACCCAAGGGGGGCACGCATTTCCCCCTTAGTTTTGGCGGACGCGTCAGAACCCCCGGAGGTTCTTAGCGTGCCCAGAAACACCGGTGTTTCTGGAAGCATGCCCAAACCCCCCTCTTGGGCAAGAAATCTCACTGCTTCAGCTGTGGGATGAATCGTTGGGGTTGCTAAGGGGGATGCCTTTTTCATTTGCCTCAAACGCCTGCCGCTTTTGCGGCAGGTAGTTTACTCGTACCTGAGCGCTTCCACCGGTTGCAGCCTGGATGCTTTCCGTGCAGGGTAATAGCCCGATATTATCCCTACTATTACTGAAAGCAGGATGCCCAAAGCGATAAGTTCAATTGAGACCTGCGTCGGCGCCCCGAGGTAATTGAATAATGCCGATACCAAATAGCCCAAAATGATGCCGCCAAGCCCGCCAACAAGCCCAATGAGGGCAGCTTCGGTCAGGAAGATGCGCACAATGACGCTTTGCTTTGCGCCTACGGCCTTTAGGATGCCTATTTCCTGCGTCCTTTCAAGAACGGAAGTGTACATGGAGTTTGCGATGCCGATGCTGCCTACAAGGAGAGATATTCCAGCAACCATCCCCAAAAATATGGACAGGAGCCCGAAAATCACCCCGATCGATTCCAGTATGGAATCCGCCGTTAGGAGCGAGAAATCCGTATCATCCAATGGCACCCGGTGGTTTCTGGCAATTATCCTCTCAACCTGGTCGGCGATGGGCTTGACGTCGCGGCCTTCCTCGGTAATTATGAATATTGCAAATATCCTGTTGGGATCCTCCGTTTCGGCGATGAACTGCCTTGCGGACTGCTTAACGATATAAATATCCTGGTCGAATGCCGCGGCGGGGTTGATGATCCCCTTGACCCTGAAGGGGACGTCATTCACGTAAATTGTTTTCCCCACCTCCACCTCCTCTTTGAAGGCTTTTTTTGCAACGGCATTCCCAATGACGATTCCCGATTTATCGGTGCTTTTAAGGAACGCGCCCGATTCCATGCCGGTATTCTTCACGTACGCATTAAATGCCTCGGGTTCCAGGCCTGTGAGGATCGAGGTAAATGAGCTGTTCTTGTATGCGAAAGTCCCATACCCTGGAGATACTATTGACGAAATGCCATCAATTCCCTGCACCCTCCTAATCGAATCCGTGTCCTTCTCATAAAGTGCGCCCTTGAAAACCGGAGGTCCAAACGATGATGAAGAAAACGGCTTGCCCGGAACGATCTGAATGAAATTGGTTCCAAATGCGGTTATTTGGTCCTTAACCGCAACATCAAGACCCTGCGCTAGCGCAATCAGGGTCACGATCGAAGCGATGCCGATTACAACACCAAATATGGTCAGCCAGCTGCGGAGCTTGCGGTAGCGAAGGCCCTCCAGGGCGTAATTGAGCATTTCAAGTTCATTCATACCTTAGCGCCTCAACCGGTACCAGTCTTGCTGCATCCCTTGACGGGAAATAGCCCGAACCCAAACCTACGAGAATAGAAAGCACAAGCGCAAACGCCACGAACTCGATGCTCGTGTACGATGGAGCGCCTGCGGCAGCTGCTGCAGAAGAAATTATCCAGCCAAGAGCGGCCCCGACTAGCCCGCCAACAAGGCCAATAAGCGCGGATTCGAAGAGGAATATTCTTGTGATGGTCTTTTCCTTTGCCCCAAGCGCCTTTAAGATGCCAATCTCACGTGTCCTTTCAAGAACGGAAGTGTACATGGAGTTTGCGATGCCGACCATCCCCACGATCAGGGATATGCTTGCAATAAGCCCAAGGAAGATGGAAAGGACTCCCGTGATCTGCCCGACCGTTGCTGATATGCTCTCAGCGGTATTGGTTGCAAAATCGCGCTTATCAATTGGCACCTTGTGCCTTTTGGATATCTCCCTTATGATGCCTTCTTCTGCGCGCTTTACGTCATCGGCGGAATTGGCTATCGCAAAAATCCTATCTACCCTCTTGCTGCCCTCTGTTTTCCCAAGGGCCCTTGCAATATCCTGATCGATGAAAATCATCCCGTCGTAGGGGCTGAACGAACCGCCTTTTTTAAGTATTCCCTTGACTTTGAAGTCCCTGCCGTTGATGTTGATGGTTTTCCCATATTCGATTTCCTCCTTGAAGAGGGTTTTTGCGACATTGTTCCCGATGACGGCGCCGCCCTGGTCGCCTTCCGAAAGGAATTTCCCCTTTTCGAAGCCGACTTTGAGGAAATCATCCATGGCATATGGTTCGGCACCTACAGCTGAGTTGCTGACCTTTTCATCCTTGTATTGTATGTTTGCCACTCCAATTACAACCGCCGATGATACCGATTTCACGCCGGGCAGCCGCCTGATGCTGTCCGCATCCCCCTGTAAAAGCCCGCCCTTGAACGTCGGCGGGCCGAAGCTAAAGCCGCCCTCGTAAGGGCTGCCTGGCGTTATTATGATATAATCCGAACCAATGCTGCTAAGTTGCCCCTTGATTTCCCTATCAAGCCCCTGGCCTATTGATACGAGCAGCACTATGGAGGCGATCCCGATGACGATTCCGGATATTGTAAGCCAGCTGCGGATCTTGCGATGGCGCATGTTTGAAAGGGCATAATCAAGTAAATCCAAATTGGAAACCATGCGCCTAAACACCCTCTGTATGTAACTTCCAAAAATCAAAAAAAGAGGCCCCGAAATCCATTGGGGATGCCGCTTGGGGGGGCGCTCTTGAGCCTTATTTCAGCTTGAGCTTCTGGCTGATGTTGCTTTTGAAGAAGCGCCTGTAGACGAAATATATTATGATTACCCCAACCGCCACGAATATTATTGTCGTCAACGGGGTTCCTCTTGTTTGGTTGCCTGCAAGGGCCGCAATATCCTGGCTGAAGATCTCATATTCCGCCCTTTTCGTCTCAACGTGGGGCTTATTGTAAGAATCCTTGTATGAAAGCACCACCTCCAGGGAATATTTTCCGGGAAGGATCCCCTTCTTGATGAGCGCATCGTATTGCACGGTGCTGTAGTCGTCAAGGTTGAGTGTGCCTATGAATGCATCGGCGGGGCTTAGGATTTCCAATTCCTGCGAGGAAGCGCTAATTGAAAGGGCCCGCACTGCCGAATCTCCCGTATTTGAAATCTGCACCGATATCGAATACGGCCGAAGGTCGTTTGTTATGACTGCGGGGTTGGAGCTTATGTATAATGACAGGTCCGGCGCACCGCCAATTTTTACTCCGACGGTCTTCGTCACGGTTTCGCTTCCGCTTTTTATCTGGTAGGATATGGAAAGCGGCAGGGGATATACCTGGGCGGCGATGTTCGTTCCGATGCCGACCCTGAAATCCGTAGACTTGGTTTCAGCTGGCTTAATGCTCTCAATTGTCTTCTCGCCGAAATCAAGAGGCGTGAAGAATGTGCTGTCATCGGGGAGAGTTATCTTGAGGTTCTTGAGCTCGTTGGATCCCGTGTTCCTTATGATTATCTTAAAGGTTCCCTCGCCGCCGGGATTGGCATCAATTGTCTCCGAGGAGATCGAGAACTTGTCGTAATCCTGGATGGCGGTTATCGGCCCGAACTGCAGTACCTCCGTATTGCCGGCGATTACAGCGTCATCGAATGTAAGGGTGAAGGGGATTGAAACATACCCTGAGGTGATGGCATTCCCCGCGATTACTGGTATTGTAACCTTCTTCCGGATGCCGCCTTCCAGTTTGCCGATATCCAATTTGTTTGTGCCATCAAATGTATATTCCGCAGTTGAGGAGTAGCCCAGGACCGCATTCCTGATTGTTCCCCCGCCGTTTTCAATTACCGCATCAATCGTGAACGTATCTCCGGGATAAATGGTATCCTTTGAGAACTGCACATCCGTAACCTTAAGCAGAGTCGTTTCGGATACTGTTATGGGTATTGAGAATGATTTATAGTTCGATCCGCTTGCAACGCTGCTCGTATATGTCAGTGTCAGCCCTATGGGTATTGTTCCTGGCGTAACGGTTTCGGAGATCTTGAATGGCAATGCCACTTCCGTTGTCCCAAGTGCGCCCAAATCTCCGATATTCGTTGAGGGGACAAAGAAGATTCCCGGAGCTTTCGCATCGAGGTATGCGCCCGTCACGAACTCGGTGGAACTTGGGTTGTTCAGCACGATGCTAAGGGTTCCCGACATGCCCGCCTTGAGGGTGGTTGGGGAAATCGCATAACTCTGAAGCTGCACGCCCGCGTCAACAAGGGGGGATAGCGCAAAAAGCAAGATTCCCATGATTGCATATCTCCTCATAATTCCGTCCATCAAGATCACCTATTTTTAATGTTCGCTAATTTAAATTTCGAGCCCTTCATAAGCTTTTTCCCATCCCCGATTATCCTCTCAATTTTTCCATCCCTTAGCAAAACAACCCTTTCTGAATGGTCCACAAGTGTGGAGTCGTGCGTCACGAACACAATTGTCCTGCCATCCTTTTTATGGAGGTCGTCGAAGAGCTGCATTATCTCATTTCCGGTCTTCGAATCCAGGTTCCCGGTCGGTTCATCGGCGAATATGATGGATGGGTCATTTGCAAGCGCTCTTGCAATTGCCGTCCTTTGGCGCTGCCCGCCCGATAATTCCGAGGGCAGATGGTGCATCCGGTCCTCAAGGCCAACCTTCTTGAGGAGCGCTTTTGCCCTGTGGATGCGCTCCGTTTCATCGATCCCAAGGAGCATCATCGGCAAGGCCACATTTTCCAGCACTGTCAAGGAGGGCACAAGGAAGAAGAACTGGAAAACGAATCCGATCTTCTTCCCGCGGATTTCCGCAAGCTCATCGTCGGTAAGGGTGGATGTTTCGATGCCATCAAGCAGCAGCCTGCCATCGGATGGCCTATCCAGGAGCCCCAGGATGTGGAGCATCGTGCTTTTCCCGCTCCCGGATGGGCCCATGATCGCTACGACCTCCCCTTCCTTGATGTCCAGGTCGACATTGCAAAGCGCCCGTACCGCAACGTCGCCCTCGCCGTAAACCTTGCAGATATTTTCAAGTTTCATGACGCTTTTTGATTGGGGCATATGTGGGGCACCGGATTTTGTGTAAAAATGGATGTTTCATATTGCGCTCATTATTTTCCTCCAACAAGCGCCAAATCCGCGGATAAGCTTAAGTAGATTATGCTTAAAACCCTACCTTTCATAATTGTTCGGTTTAATATGCAAATTCCGGTGCAGAAAATGTCCAATGCCGACTATGCCCTAATTGAGCGTGAGCTCCAGGTTCTTGTCGGCGGCCATTTGGGGAAAATTTACGAGATCCGCCAAAATCTTTTCCGTTTCAAGATCCGCACGGATAAGGAATTCAATTTTATGGCAGAGCCAGGGATTCGGGCGCACCTCTCGAAATACATTGAGGAATCGCCTGAAACGCCATCGAATTTCGTGATGGCCCTGCGGAAGTACCTTGATAATGCGCAGATAACGGCAATACGGCAGGTAAATGGCGACCGCCTTTTGGCATTTTCCCTAAGGAAAAAGGAGGAATATGTGCTCTATTTGGAGATGTTTGCAAGGGGGAACATCATCATTACCGGTCCCGATTCCTTGGTAATTGAGCTTTACCGGCCTGAGAAATCCAAAACCCGCACAATAAAGCGCAGGGAACCATATTCCCCGCCTGAAAACCCCCATCCCGTTTCCGATGTTTCCGGCGCGAATCCGGAGGTATTCTACATTGATGGAAAGCCCGTTGGTTTCTCCTCCCTGAAGACGGATAAATTCAAGGCCGCATCCCCAAAGCCCTTCCCGAGCGTTTCCGAAATGGCCGACGAATATTATTTTTCCATATCGCAGCTGGTCGAGGGTGCAAATGATGAGGAGGCGATCGAACCCGACATCTCCTCCCTGAAAAAGCTGGAATTCACATTAAGGCAGCAACATTTGGCCCACAAGAAGTTCGAAGCGGAGGTGCAAAAACACCTGGATTTGGGGAATTACGTTTACAATGATTTCGAGAACGTGGAAAAAAACATGAAGTTTGCAAGGGAGCTGAAACGTCAAAAAAAGGCCGATCCGGAAATTGCCAGCGAAATCACTTCCCAGTTCGGGATCAAAGCGGAAATTAAGGGTGATATACTGACAATTGAGGTTCCCGATCCTAAGGAAGGGCCGGAGGGGGGCGTTTCTCCCATAGAGGGGAATGAATCCGGAAAAAAGGCGAAGAGCGATCTTTCCGATGAAATGGAAAAGGAAACAACATGAGGTCTGGTATGAAAATTACCTCCGTAAGTATTGATTCTATTATATTGTGGCATCGATTTTCTTAATAGGTGGGAAACATGGCCGAATATGCAATTCCTTTCAAGCGGCTTAGCAGGAAATCCGTTTCCATTGCGGGAGGCAAGGGAGCGCAGCTAGGCGAGATGTTCAATGCGGGAATCCCCGTGCCCCCGGGGTTTGTGGTGATCACTCCCTCATTTGACCAATTTTTGCAGGAAAATCTTTTGGATGGCAAAATAGCCGCAATTCTCAAATCCGTTGACATAAAAAAAACCCAGACCGTCGATAAGGCTTCAAAGGAGATACGCGCTCTAATCGGTAAGGGAAAAATTCCCGGAATAGTCGAAAAGGAGGCCTATTCTAAGTTTGACGCCTTGGGCGCCGATCTTGTTGCCGTCAGGTCCTCTGCAACCGCCGAGGATGCCGCCAATGCCAGCTGGGCGGGCGAACTCGAATCGTACATGAATATCCAGAGGGGCAATTTGCTGGAAACTGTGAAAAAATGCTGGTCATCCCTCTTCACCCCCCGCGCCATCTTCTACCGCATCGAGAAAAAATTATCGGCACAAAGGGTGTCCGTTGCCGTTGTCGTGCAGAAGATGGTCCAATCGGATATTGCAGGCGTGGTTTTTTCCGTCCATCCGGTCACAAAGGAACGCAATCAGATGGTCATCGAAGCCGCATGGGGCCTTGGGGAATCGGTTGTAGCGGGCATCGTCACGCCCGACAATTATATCGTTGATAAGCGGGATCTCACATTGGTCGACGTAGCCGTAAATGAGCAGGAAAAAATGATAGCAAGGAAAATTGAAGGCAAAAAGATTTCGACCATCACAATTCCGGTTCCAGCATCCCTTAAATCAAAACAGAAGATGGACGGTAAATCCATCATCGCCCTTGCGAAAATCTGCTCCGGCATAGAAAAGCACTATGGCTACCCGCAGGACATGGAATTCGCCATGGAAAAGGGCAAAATCTACATAGTCCAGAGCCGGCCGATTACGACGATTTGATGCAAGGCAACTATCAATAGGGTTTCTTTATGGTAATTGTTGAATCTCTATGGCATTAACACTAAAACAAATCAGGCATTTGCGAATACTAAATCAGTTGCACCCGGAGAGGTGGAGGGCAATTTCTGGAAGAACAACAGACCTAGTTCATCTACAATCGGAGGGATTGATCTCAAGGATGCCAATTGCAGGGCGTTCCGATCTCATAGCCACACTACGTGAAAAAGAAAATGATCGGGTGAAGGCGGGAATGCTCGACATAATCGGGAAACGATTTGAATCCTTAGTGGTTGGTGCAACCAGCTTGCTTATACGCCCGAAAATTCGTCATACGTTTTCGATTACCGATCTGGGCATTAAGCGCCGCGAGGAGCTTGCCAAAAAAACAGGGAGATTTTCAAGATTACTCGTAGGTAGGGAGGGTGGACGCCATCATGAGTAAGCAATACAAGCCCTTTGCAGAAGACCATTCATCGCCATACATGCATGCCGCATCCTATGCGACCGCATGCGGCACTCTCATGAAGCCCATTCTAGGAATGAACAATTACACTATACTAATTGAATTCAAGAACTCCACATGGCGCTATTGTTGCCGAATGGCTGGAAAGGAATCCGAATGGGACGAATTGGGTAGGCTAGTCCTTTTGCGGCTTGAGGATCCCAAATTCCTGGATAAGGTTTACGTGGAGGAGACGGCAGCCTGCATGGAATTGCTTGCACGATCAAAAAAGTTGAGGGATACCCCCCTTTCAAAAAAACCTAACCCCTCCCTTGCTGACCTTTACGATGATTTGCTTAGCCTTTGGCGCGTGATGAACGTTTGGGGCGATATCGTAAATCTTTCCGATTTTGACCATTTCATGCTCACAAACAAAATTATGGGGTTCCTCGAAAGGGCTGTGGATAAATCGAACTCGGATATATCCGCAGGAGAAGCATTCGGTCTTCTTGGCACTCCCACGGAGCGTTCGTTCATGCAACAGGAGGAATTCGAACTTTACGGGATACTTGCAAATATTCAGAAGGATAGGGGGGCAATGGCGGTATTTTCGGGCGAAATCTCCCAAATACTTGCCAAACTTCCTGAACTTCCCCAAATTTATTCGTCCATCAAACGCCATGTGGAACGGTTTGATTGGCTTTCATTCCACTACGACGGCCCCACGATATTGAAGGAGGATTATTTTGTTGATATTTTGCGCAGCGAGATTAAGCAGGGAATTGATGGGAAGCGGAAAACGGATGAAATGTTGAAACATTTTGCCCAAGTTCAGGAGGATCAGATGAAAATGGCCAACTCCTTGAAACTTTCTAAGGGGGAAATTTATTGGCTAAAGGTCGCACGCACATTTTCCTTCCTCAAGGGCCTCCGGAAGGATGCGGTGTTCATTGCAAGCCGCAATTCGGATGCATTGGTTAGGGAAATTGGCCGCCGCCTCCAATTATCCCCGCGGCAGGTGCGCCACATGGTTCCGGAAGAAGTCAGGCGCGGCCTTGAGGCCGGTTCATTCGATCCGGATATCCTGAACGAACGGATTAGCCATTGCGTTTTTATTGCAAACGAGGCCGGCCCCCGCATTCTTTCCGGCAAGGGCGCTCAACAATGGTCGAAAATGATTATCGAGGAGAAAGTGGATGGGGGGATTAAGGAGTTGAAGGGCACTCCGGCGTATCCGGGGCATGCAATTGGGCTTGTGAAGCTTATCCGAAAGGCGCAGGACATGGTGAAAATGAACAAGGGCGACATCCTCGTTTCTCCCGCAACCAACCCCAATGTGGTCCCTGCCATGAAAAAGGCCGCCGCGATAGTCACGGATGAGGGCGGTGTCACCTGCCATGCCGCAATCGTGAGCAGGGAGCTCAAAATCCCCTGCGTCATCGGCACCAAGATCGCAACAAAAGTCCTAAAGGATGGCGACAAAGTCGAGGTGGATGCAACAAAAGGAATTGTCCGCAAACTCAATTGATATAATGAGGTAAATAAAGGGTTGTGGAATCTTAACTAGCATTAATATCCCTAAATGCCCAACAGATCCGTGATCATTATGGCAATTACCCCATTCCGTGCTAAATGGTGGTTCTGCGAGGAGGTTTTCCCGCTTGCGCCAATCGCCATGGAGGCGCATTACGTTGGTTTTTCCAAGCCGGCGCATGGGGAGGGATTTACGCATTCGATAATGTTTTTCAATGGGACCCATGCCCTCCTTTACTGGGATGCGGATGATTGCCGCAAGGTGGGCGAAATCGCCAAAAGGCTCGTGCTTGATGATCGGGGGTTCATTGGGAAGCTGAGGCGGGAGACAATTCGAGCCAGCAACTCTCTTATGGCATTCAACCGCAGGGTATCGAAACTCAACCTAAAATCTTTGGATGACGGAGAACTTATCGAGCTGCTTACAAATTATTCCAAGCTCCATGCAATGCAAAGCAGTTACGGCAGCTTCCCAAATACGCTCGACTACTATGACCAGATGAAAACCAACCCCCTATCCTCCGAATTGGAATCCTTGCTCTCCTCGAAGGGCCTTTCGGCAGAAGAAATAACGCATGCGATATCCGTTCTGACGTTCCCGTCGGACGAGACCTTTCCCATGAAGGAACAAAAAGCATTCATGAAACTTGCCTCTTCATTGTCGAAAAACAAGGGGGCATGGGGAATATTTGCCGGCAAAGAAAGCGAAATAATTGGAAAATTGGAACGAAGCCATCCCGGCGCTTTGAGATTAGTGGATAAGCATGTGGGCGAATTTTCCCCCCTATCCTTCTTATTCATCGGCCCCGTAAAGTGGACCCGCGACTATTATATTTCGCTCATTTCCTCCATGGCCCGAGGGAAATTGTCACCAGGCCTTGAACTAAAAAAGCTTGTTGGAAATATCCGCAAAATAATGGTTGAAAAGCGCAGGCTGGAAATGCAGCTTAATGGGCAGGAAAAACATTTGGCGTATGTTGCATCCCAGATGGCATTCCTTAAGATCTATCGCAAGGATGCCCAGACCTACGGATGGTTTTCCCTCCATTTAATTGCAAGGGAAGCAGCTGCAAGGATTGGGCTTTTACCCGGCCAGGCAAATTTCCTGCTCCCAAGCGAGCTTATTTCATGCCTGGAGGGCAGGAAACCAGATGCCGGATTGATAGCAAGCCGGATGAAGCAATGTGCATATGTGCTTTACAAGGGAAAATTCAGCCTGGTAACCGGCAAGGATGCGGCAACTCTTGGACAATCGCTTGCGAGCCTCCATAAGATAGATTTGTCATCAAGGGAATTGCAGGGCGTTTGCGCCTGTCCGGGATTTGCTAAAGGGGCCGTAAAAATTATCAATCAATCCTCGGATATGGGTAAAATGAACCGGGGAGATGTCCTGGTGGCGCATACAACCCAGCCGGAAATAGTCCTTGCCATGAAAAAAGCCTCGGCAATCGTGACCGACATGGGCGGCCTTACTTCGCATGCGGCAATTGTCAGTCGCGAGTTAGGGGTACCTTGCATAATCGGAACCAAGATCGCAACTAAGGTGCTAAAGGACGGCGACAAAGTGGAAGTGGATGCGACGAAAGGCACAGTCAGGAAAATAAGCCAACCGGAAAGCACACCCTTGCCACTGAAAAAACTCCTACAATAGTATGATAATGGAACTTGGAGAGGAAGAATGGTTGAACTGCCTCCATCTTTTTCTGAAATTCTGGCCAGTCGTTTCGCCAATGTAGATCACGGACTTATCTAAAGGATTTGCCACTTTTGGAAGCCTATGCCTAAAGATTGCAAGAATGTAAACGCCCGGTAGCTCGATACCGACTATTTTTGCCCTCTCCTTCCAAGGATGCCATTTTGAGAAGCTGATTTTTGGCAGCATTTTATTCACCTAACCAGTGTAAATGTGGGTTTCATCCATCCTTTTCTTAATGACGGCAATCAGGGGCGGCACCATGTAATCATAGATGTCCGGTATGGCCAGGTCGATTATTCTTTTTCCCCGGCAATCAATTGGAAACCTACGCAGTATCTCCTCTTTTTGTGCATCCTCAAAGACAACGATTACTTTAGCCCATAATACCTGCTCGCGGGATAATTGGTTGGTGTCGCAATATAGGCCGGCTGATCTGGTATCAAATTGGCCTTTGAACAGCTCCTCGGCTGTTTTACTGCGATTCTTATTCTGATTGCAGACAAAAAGCACTTTTGATTTCAATATTTTGCACCTGGTTTTAATTGCGATTTTTCAACAAAAGTCCTCGATAATCCAATGTCCAAGAAGGGTTGTTATCAACTAAGGAACGCAGCAGTTTTCGGGTTGTACCCTTATTAAAGCTCCACATAACTGCACTAAA
This sequence comes from Microcaldota archaeon, assembly GCA_043820675.1. Lineage (GTDB taxonomy): Archaea > Micrarchaeota > Micrarchaeia > Norongarragalinales > SBBD01 > JACRGC01. The sequence goes on along the minus strand of JBDRDM010000048.1, from coordinate 17,330 downwards.
CTTGTCCTAATAATTTATTTTATAAATAAAATCCCTTCATATATCATTTTACAACCCATAGATCGTTGCATAATATCCGTAGCCATTTTCATGGCTTTTTCTAATGCGTTGGTGGATGCCGAATCCGGATGATAAATGAGCATCAATATTTCATTCGCGCCATAACCGATGGAAGTCCGTTCTGAATCGGCGGTAGGACCGCCAAAAATCCCTTTTCCATCAATACTCACAATTTTGCCCTCCGCATTCATTGTTTTACCTGCAATACCAAGGTATGACTCGCCTTTCCCGCCAACCCGTATAGTTATGGCATCTCCATCAATTTTTTCTAGATCATATGCGCCGCAAGGACACGCAGTCCTGATTGAAATCGCATTGTTGGAGTCAACTACGTTATTGATCCGGTAAATATTCTTGCCGTCACACACTCGCCGTATTAATGCTTCCCCTGAAGGTCGCTCCTTCGTAGGATCAATTCCTGCATTCGAGAAAAGTTTGCGGATGCCCTTGATTATCGGTTCGTCCGCTATTTTAGAGGAATCTTTGAATTTTTCCTGCGCTTCCAGGGTAGCAGAAGCTACCTCTGCATCTGAAATCGGTTCACTTTTGCAGACCTTCACACCTTCGAAGCACAAATAGCCCAAATCCAATCCCCTAAGTTTATCTCGGGATGATTCATCCACTCGAAAATCCATTTTTCTCATACGAATTACCTCCCAAACCATGGTCCAATGCCCTTAGAAAATCATCTGCAGCGCAAACAAGTCCCATTGCCTGTACTGAGCCACGATCAATCAGCTTGTTCAATGTTCCCGAATTTATGTCAACGCAGACGAATTTTACCCGGTCATTAAGCATATTGCCAGTAGCTATTCCGTGGAGCATGCTTCCGATGACGATCGCGATGCCTACCCCTTTAAGGTTCTCCATCATTTTCCCTTGGGCCTCGATTGTGTCGGTTATAACCTCAGAAAGCGGGCCATCGTCCCTTATTGAGCCTGCAAGGATGTATTTAACGTGGTTTTTTTCGCATTCGTACATGATTCCATTTGTCAGGAGTCCGCTTTCGACCGCTTTCTTAATACCCCCAATGCGGTTAACTTCGTTTATCGCATAAAGGTGGTGTTTGTGCCCTCCTTCGATTGCCTTGCCCGTTTTTACATTGATGCCTAGGGATGTGCCGAACAGCGATGCCTCCACGTCATGAGTTGCAAGCGCGTTCCCGGCAAAAATTACATCCACCCAACCTTTCCTTATCAGGCTTGCAAGGTATTCTCTTCCGCCAGAATGCACGACAACCGGGCCGCATATCAACAGCACTTTCCGCCCGCCGGATTTTAAGACCTTTATTTCTTCCATAATGCGGGCAATGGCGGCGGAATTATTCCTTTCACTTGAAAATGAGGAACTCATAAAGGAAAACTCCCCATTTTCCTTATCATGATTCGCTTCCTCCCTGATCCCACGATGGCCTATAGCAACCTTTTCGCCTTTCTTGAGCTCCCTTAGGATTTTGCACTCCGGTTCAGCCCCAACGACAATTGTGGCATCCATGCGCTGATTTTTTACTGTCCTCCATTCACGCCCGTAAAGGATTTCCGTTTTCCGATTTGACGTTGCGAAAAAACCCTTTGGGGCTACGCCGTCTTTCTCAACAACTGCAAATTCGACCTCCAGGAAGTAATTCACCCAGTACCATTTAGACCACCTGTTGTTTTTGTAGAATAAGTATAGAATAGGGCGTGGAAATGGCTAGTGAACCTGCAAAATGAGTGCCGGAAGTAAATCACAAACCATCGTTAACACCTTAACAGTTAATTCGTGCTTCAGTAGAAATAAAAGCCTTTCTATCTAGACAGAAAAAAGCGCATGACCGAACGATTTGGGTTGAGAATGGAAAATAATTTCAACCCTCTCTCTCTTCCTATACGCCTGATGCACCGCCGGCACCAGCTTCCAAACCCGGCTGTTCTTCTCTCCCTTCTCCCAACTTACGAGCTTCTTTTCATGGATTTTCCTGAGTAACCGGTCTATGAAATGGTTATTCCTGCCTATAGCAATTGATATCTGCCTAATGGTGCATTCCTCCGGAAACCCGTAATTGTCGTACAAGTAGCCCAGAATCTGCTCCATCACTTTGGTTTCGGTTTGGGGGGAGACTTTGGACATAATCTTTCCTTAATTGTCACTTGAGTGATTTGCTCAAGTGATGAACTCCATTCAGCACAGCAATAAAAATAGCCACAACGGAATCAGAAAGACGTTATCCTTATACTCTAATTTATTCTTGGTTATGATGATCCCAAAATGGCTTTTTTCGTTTTCCTTCAGGAATAATTTTATGCCTTTTTCATCCTCATTATTGATCTTGTTCTGGTACTTCACTTCAATGGGAAAAGGCATCCTAGCATATACGAGAACATGGTCCACTTCGGCTCCGTTTTTCCAATAGAAGCATTCGGCATTCTGCGAACCGAGGAAAAAGGATAGCCGCCTAAGATGATCGTGCACAACAGTATCGGCCATCAGCCCAACGTCCGTGGAGTTTGAAAGCGCCAATTTTGAATAAGTGCCATTCAGGGCATTTCTTAGCCCAGTGTCCATAATGTAAGTTTTTTCCGGGTTCCTAAGCTGCTTGGCCCTATTCGATGCGTAAATTCTGGAGGAATTAATGATGAAAACATCCTTGAGATAATTCAGGTATTCATTCAAAGTATCGATTTTTAACTTCATTGTCTGCGATAGGTTTTGCTTCGACAGCCTTTCCGATGAATGGGTCGCCAAATAAAGCAGCACATCTTCTATCGCACTCGGATTTCGTACATTAAAAACCTTAACGATGTCCCGGTAAATTACCAATTGAAGCATTTCTCTTAGATATTTGGAGCATGCCGGGTAATCTTCCTTTGAAAGAAGTTCGATGTAGCCTCCCTTTACTAGATATTCAGAGAGCAGGATTTCGATCTCGTTTTGAGCGGGGGCGAGCTTGGTATTCGCAGTTTTTAGTTCCTGCCAAAAATACTTAGGGTCTTTATTTACTAGGGAGGCCATAAGGCCGTCCCGTACTGCCAAACTAATCGAATTGAGCCATTCGGGATCGCGTTTGCTCTTGAAACGCAAATAATCAATGAATTTAAGGGGCATTACATAGTGGAGCATTATCCTCCCTACCAGGGATTCGGAGCTGCCTTTTGTCAATTCTGTTGATGAGGAACCGCTCACGGTGAATTTTATTTTGTATTTTCGGTCATAATAGCCCGCCTTGATCGTATCGCTCCATTTTTTTATCTTTTGAATCTCGTCAAAAAAGACGTAAACCTTATCCTTCAGATCGTGGAAATTTTTTTCCAGTATATTTTTCGAATACGCATCCATGACGAAATTTATTAAATTTTCCTGTTCTTTGTCGAATCTGGGATCGTCGAATTGCATGTAGATTATGTTCTTTGCAGGGACATCCCGGTCCAACAGGTCTTGTATGAGCTGGTCCATCAGAACCGTTTTCCCAACTCTTCTCGGGCCAATTATCGCGGAGATCATCTTTTCGTCCAAAGCCTTTTTTAAAACGAAAAAGTCCCGTCTTTTGGTTTCCGGGATTTGAACTTTCCGATTTTCCCACCACGGATTCTCTGCGTATAGTATTTTCAATAGGTCGTTTTCTTCCATAGCCATATCTTAGTGTAAAAGGCTTTTTAATTGTATCCTTTATAGGGGTATCAAACAAGGCACTTTCATACCATTATAAAGGTATGAAACTTAACCGGCCAGAAATTGGCTTCGAGTGCCAAAGCTACTTGTCAGATAATCCTTTATATGACAATTTTGCCTAGAACGATATCCTCGCAACTCTTAGCTCCGGCGCGACAAACGGCTATCTTAGCTGCGCCTGCGTATCAACCCTTATGTCCGCAAAGCACGTCCAAGCTAGTCCTTATTTGCTTTTATCGCCGTCCCATGAAAAAAATCAGTTTATTTTAATGACATCCTTGGGGTAGCCGAGCTTAACAAGATATTCCGCAGTTTTTTGCTTATGCTCCCCCTGCAGGACGATCAGGCCATTCTTGTGGGTGCCCCCGCAGGCAAGCTTGTGCTTCAATTCCTTTGTTGCGGATTCGAGCTCATCGCCCTTGAGGCCATCGACAATGGTGACTATCTTTTGGTAGCGGGATTTGGTGGTATAGACCCTGATCTGGGCAACCGATTGCTTTGCGATCTCATCGCAGGCATGGATATCGATCGGAAGGCCGCACTTCGGACAGATCTCAGACATCAGTTATATCCTCTTCTATTATTGGAATTATTTGGAACTCCGTCTTTAAATAGATATTGTTATTTTTAGCCTTTTTCTGATTGAAAGCAATTGGAAATGTGCCAATATGGGTGATTAGGTTATACTAATATGTTATTTGGGAGGCACAATCTCTCGAAAAATCGGGCCATCCCCCTAAACAACAACTCCCTTCTGCTTAAGGAAAGTGATGATGCGTGCGCGCAATTTCCTTAAGGGCTTGTATTTGATTACCTTTTTCCGCTTCCCGGATTTGATGTTTGCGGTCTCCTCCATTAATGCGATCTCAGTTTCGGAGAGCTTGGTTTTGAGCTCGTCCACGCTCATTTGCTTCAATTCGTTTTTCCTGATTATTACCATATTGATTGCCTTTTTTCAATGCATGCTTTATGTGGAAGATCATCCGGCCTTGGGTGCCAGGGGCGTTGCTTGCGCGGTTTTGGCCTTGTTATCCGTGGCCTCCGCGCTCTTGATCAAATTTTCTGCCTCATATGCTGGTTTTTTCTTGACGGGTTTGGCGTATTTCCTGCGCCTTTCAGCCTTTGCCTTCGCTTCGGCCTTTGCCTTTTCTATCTCCTTCATGCGCTGTTCGGCAAGGCGCGCGGCTTCGTCGATTTCCGGAGCCTCGATGGCAGCATCCTCAGCGCCGGCTTCCGCCTGCCTGATCTTATCATAATTGATGTTCATTGCATCGGGGAAAATGGTGCCGGGCCTTACTATCTTCACGCTGATCCCAATTGCGCCTGCCTTGAGGTAGGCGGTCGCCCTCCCGATGTCGATTAATTTTTTCAATTCTCCCGCTTTCTTCAAAAAGCCCTTCCTCATGCGCAGTGCCTTTGCCTTGGCGCCCTTGCCGATGACCTTGCCTGCAACGATTATTTCAACTCCCAAAGCGCCAGATTCGACGACGTCCCGAAGGTTGATTCGCATAATCTGCTTTGCATTGCCCTCGATTTCGATCTGCCTTGCGATCTTTTCGGCAACCAATTTTGCATCCAACGAGGGGTTTTCCACCTCGATGATATCCAGCTGCGGATTGTCGATGCCGTAATCCTTCTCGAGTTTTTCCGTTATCGCCTTCACCGTGGCGCCTTTTTTGCCAATCACCATGCTTGGCCTTTTGACGCGCATAGCTATCCGGGTCGCAAGTGGCGTCTTTTGAATCATTATGGTAGAAATTCCCGCGTTCTTAAGTTCCCCTTCAAGGTATGCCTTAATCATCAAGTCGTTGAGCGCTTTCACCAGGAATTTCTTTTCTGTTGCCACTTATTTGATCACCACGATAAATCTCATTTGCCCTTTTCAGCTGGTTTTGCGACCGCTGCCTTCGCCTCCTTCTTTGAAGCATTAGCTTTCCTTTTCAAATCCCTTTCCCTGCCCTTAGCAAGCACGATCTCTCCGCGGCACGTCATGTAATCCGCCCAGATTGCCTGCTTCCCATATCCGAGTGTGATGGACGATCCGAAATGGTGCCTGTACCTGCGCATCCGGTTCTGCTTATAGGCGGCGGCCTGCCTTACAACGAGGCTTTCCATATCTAGGCCCTTGAAGTTCGCATTCGCCTGTGCGCTTTTCAAAAGAACCAGCGCGATTTTGGCCTCCTTCTTGGGGTATCTGCCTTTCTTTCCGCCAAGTTCGGAGCGGTGCCCAAGCCCCTTGTTGAATTTCCTGTAGCGCACGGCGCGCTTCATCGAGATGCAATCCTCAAGGAGGCTCGCGGCATCCGGCACCGTCTTTCCCTTAATTGCCGCAAACACGTTGGTCAGGTCCTTGTAGCTGGCGTCCAAATCGTACGCCTGGGCTCGTGCAACCTCTTTCTCGTCTAGGACTTTGAATGAAAACCTGTACAATCCCATTTTTAGTTCACTTATTTGCATGCATCCTCTTTACTTCAATTCAACCGACTTGGAGCCCCTTGTTGCCCCGATTCCCGGTCCCGAGTGCTTTACCATTTTTATCGGTATGGAATATTCGCCAAGGCGCCTGCCGAGCATTTGTGGAATGATCATAATGTCGATCCATTCCTTGCCGTTATATATCTGGAATCTGCGGTCGAGCATCTCAGGGACGATGACCATCTCCCGAAGGTGCGTTTTCATGGGCTTTTTTGGATCGCTGTGCCTTAGCTTGTCAATGAATTTCCTCATCTTCAGCGCCATCCTTTTCATGCTCCTGCGTATCTTGGTTGGGATCAGCTTCATGAACTGCTCGAGGGGCATCTTCCTTACTTCCTCCATTTCCATTCCCTTGAATGTGAATTTCTTTGCCATAATGTTTCACCTGCCAATGATGTCCCTAACCCTTCTTCTTCTTTCCGCTCCTTTCCACCTGCAGCTTCCCTTGCTTGCGTCCAACTCGCTTTGCCGCCCGATGGCCCACGTACTTGCCCGGAGGTGTTCCGCGCTTCCTCATGGTTGGTTTTCCGAAGCTCTTCCCGCCGTGGGGATGGTCGTATGCGCTCATGGCCGTGCCCCTAACGATCGGCCAGTGCTTATTGCGGGAATGCCACTTATAGTGCGCAGTGCCCGCCTTCTTGAGGGGTTTTTCCGTGCGCCCCCCGCCTGCCGCTATCCCAAGGGTTGCCCTGCAATCCTTGTCCAGGATGATGACGCGCTTTGAAGCAAGCTTGACCTCCACATCGCCGGTATCCTTGTCATGGGATATGATCGTCCCAAATGCGCCCGAAGTGCGCGCGAATTTTCCGCCATCGTTTGGCTGGAGCTCGATGTTGAATACCATCACGGAATCCGGAACCTTCTCCAAGGTCGTAACGCAGCCTGCTGCGATGTCGGCATCCTTTCCGAATTGCAAGATTTGCCCGACCCTTAGGCCCTCTGCCGCAAGGAGGTATACCTCGAGCCCGTTTTCCAAAAGCACTTTAGCAAGCGGCGTGTCCTTCGAAGGATCGAGGAGGAAATCCAATACCTCGCCCCGCATCCTTTGGGATATGAACGTTGGGTATTTCGCATCCGAGGTGAACCTGTGCTTTGGCGTGCGGTAAATCGGCCCGCCCTTGCCCCTTTTTTGCGATATGATTATTGTGCCCATTTTACATTCACTTTAAATAAGTTTCAATTTTGCCGCGACATCCGCTGCCGCTCCCTTCCTTTCGAATTTCACAATTGCCTTCTTCTTTCCGTTGAATCCGTTTATGACGTGCACTTCCTTTACCTTTTCGCCCCAATTCTTAAGTGTCTCCTCCGCCACGATTTTCTTCGTTGCCGTGCGTTCCACAATGAAGATCATCTTGTTCTCCCTTTCAATCATGGCCGCTGATTTTTCCGTTGTAAGTGCGTATAATATTGCCATAAAGATCACATGAACAAATTCTCCTTCCCGAGCCTTTGGAGCGCGTTTTCCGTCCAGATCGTAAGCCTTCCTTGTTCCCCTCCCGGCGCTAGCAATTCGGCGGTAAGTTCCTCCACCTTGCACACGTCAACTCCGGGCAAGTTCCTTGCGGCCTTCCATATGCCTAAATCCGTGCCTATGACTATGAGGACGCTTTTTGGAGTAAGGTAGCCTCCCTTCCTTAGTTTTGCCCTGCCGCTTCGCATGCGGCGCCGCAAGGCCGCCCTTTCAAGATCCGCTGCGGTCCCAAGCTTCTCCAATATGCCCTTCGCTTCCTTTGCCTTGTGCACGCTCTCAAAAGAGCTCTCAACGATAAGCGGTAGCAAGGCCCCGTTGACTTCGTGGCCCCTGCGCTTGACCGCAGCCATATCCGCCGTTGCCGTAATCGCGCTCCTTAATGCCAGGAATTTTTCCTTGATGTTGATCCTTTCGATGATTCGCTTTTGGGGCTTTGGGGGGTGCGCCCTCCTTCCCTTGGTGGCATGCGGGACCCTTAGCACCCGACCGCTACGTCCCTTGGGGATTTTTTCACGGGGAAGCCTGCTCCTTCCGGTGTTGATTGTTTGCCTCCAGGAATGCCTCCTTCCGTAATATTCCGCAGTCGTCTGAAGGCCGGCCATGGGAAATGCGCCTTTCGGCTGGAAGATCATGCTCCTCTCCGAGAGGAATGCGCGCTTCACGACATCTTCCCGTAATTCAGAGTGGAACTGCGGGGGAAGGTCTACTAGCCTTACCTCCTTTCCCTCCAAATTCAGCACTTTTGCGCTCATCATGACCACTATGATTCCCTTGCATTGAATAGCATTTTCCGGATATCCGGCTTCCTTGCCGCCCTTTCCTCGTAATTGCGCCTTAGCATTACGATCCTCTTCTCAGGCCCCTGCACGCTCCCTTCGATAATAATGTAATCCGCCAACAAATTGCCATACTCCAAAAATCCGCCGCTCGGAACTACCTCCTTTGACTTTGAGCTTTCGCCGATTTTCAGGATGCGCTTGTTCCCTTCAGTCCTGCGATGGAAACCGTGCTGGCCGGCCCTTGGTATTGTATACATGACCTTCCCCTGCCTTTCGGGTCCAAGGCTCCCTCCCCGCCGCCTGCGCTGAGTTGCCTTATGGGGCCCCAACGCCACGCCAAATCTTTTTACAACCCCTTCCCAACCCTTTCCTTTCGTGACGGCAATCGTATCAATTATTTCGCCGTCCGTAAAAACATCGGATGCCTTGACCTCCTTTCCTAGGATTTCCTTTGCAAAATTGAGCTTTTCGGTAACGTCCTTTCCGGCAAGTGCGATTTCGGCAATTTCGGGCGTCTTTTTCAAGCCCGCCTTCCAGGGCTGCGTTGCAATAATGACCCTAACATCCGAAAGGGGGAGTTTGTGGATATCCTCAACTTTGAATTTTGCCTTCTTTGCGACCGAAAGGGAGCGCTTCAATTCTTTGGGGGCGCCAATCGCGGGGATTTCCGCAACCTTCTTCAAGCCATATGGCGTGTCCTCGTAAGCGGTTATGGAATAAATGTAAATCGGTGGCGCCTCCAGAACGGTCACGGCTTTTGCAACCTCCTGGTTCTTCAGAGGGGAATCGGAATCCTCGATCATCAGCACCTGCCCCATCCCTGCCTTATATGCGGGAAAGCCCTGCAGGCCCTTGCCCGATCCGCTCCACGCGCGCAATCTTGGCATTAGCCTTGAGGCACGCTTCCTGTGCCAGTATGCCAATGATCCGCGCCTTGGTCCCTTAACGCCCATGCTATCACTCAAATAAACGCAAAAACCCCTATTGGGGTGCTTATTTTTTTCCGATCAGAAGGATCAGGTTTCCTCTTCTGCATCCGCTGCTGCACTTCCCGATGCATCATTCCGCCTTCACATTGTGCACGATCGGGGGCGTAGTCTTGTAAAGAATTTTGTTGTCACATGCAGGGCACCTGATGAATTCAAGCTCAACGAATTCCTTCCCGCATCTGCCGCATTTGTACACCATAATGGTCTCCCTTTGTTATCCGAATAACCAGGATCTATTTTTATTGAAGGCACATATTATAAAGGTAACGTTGCCCACTCTTTTCAATCTGACAAAAAAAGCTGAAAATCACTCCCGTTTCTAATTTAAAACCTGAATAATGCCCAAATCAGGGAATAACGGCTATATCTGCCTTAAACGCATTGTATTTTACTCCTTGCCGCTTTCCCAAAAACCCAATTTTTTCCAATCCGGATTTTATCTTTACATTCGCATTTTAGCATTTCCAGAATCAATTACCGGAGTTCCGGCCTAGAAATTCGGGAGCACCATCGTAGCGAGAACAAGTGCGAATACCGCCACAAGCACGCCCGTGGATACCGACCAGCAATAAATTTCCGAAATTAAAAGTCCCCCAAGGAGCAGCAGGAGGAAGAATGCTGCCCCGGATTGCATTGCATCGAGCATTACCGGAAGGAAAATTAGGGCGAGGAATGCGAGCCCAATTGCGCCCCAAAAGCTTTCATTCCCAAGGATTTCCCTCATCACGACCCAAAGGATTGCCGTAATGATTCCCAGTGCCATCAAAAAGTTCATGTCCAGGACAATGCTTCCAAGGTAACTGAAATCCACTTTTTTTCACCGTTTCATTCAATTTTTTTCCATTCCTTCCAAGAGGGCGTTCCTCCCTTGCAAATTGCCTCAAAGTGCAGGCAGCACAACTAGCCCTGCAATCATCGCAACCAACACGGCAAGAAGGCTAGTTGATAGGGGCCATTTGTACGCCGTTGAAACCGCAAGGCCCCCCAGGAGAAGCATAATCGCAAATGTGGTGCCCACCTGCGTTGCAGCCGCAACGAATGGCAAGAAGACCATTGCAAGGATTGCAAACATCAGCGATTTGGCGAAATTATCGTAATTGAAAAGAAGCTTCATCAGGAGCCAGATGACAAATGTGAGGAATATGAGGGAATAGACGAAATCCGTTGTTCCGATCATGTCCGAAAGGTATGTTATCTGCATGCGATCCACCTACGAGAACCTGAACAGGAATAGCCCGATGAAAACCACCGTTATTGCCATTGTGAGCGCCTGTGCGAGCCTGATTTTGTAAATCCGGAATGAAATAAGGCCAACTGCGGTAAGAAGCGCTGCGAATACTTCCGGCCGGGCTCCTTCAAGGGCCGCAACTGTCACAATTGCAAGAATCGTAAGAAGCGCAGCCTCCTTTAGATCCCCGAACCCGAAAGTCAATTTCACAAACAGCCAGATGGCTGAAGCCACTATTGCAAACTGGTATGCCCACATCAATAGCTCTTCCATGCAATCCCACTCCCCAACTACGTTCTACTTAAATGCGATTTTCATTTTTTAAACGTTTTCCTCCTGGCTTTTTTGTATAAAAGAAGCATAAAATTGGCCCTGATTTAGAAAAGTGGTTAAAATATGCTTCCGATTGGCGAATGATGCCATATTTACTATTAAAAAGGGCCAGCTAGAGGAAAAATAATTCCGCTTCAGTCGAATAAAATCCGATCGGGTCTAACAATCTGAGGAGTAGTTTGCTAAAACCATTTTTTCAGCTTGAAATACAGCAGCATTACCGCTCCCATCAGGATCATTACGCCCCAAACCGCCGGATATGCCCAGGGCACCTCCAGTTCGGGCATGTGCCTGAAATTCATGCCATAAACCCCAACGACGAATGTGAGTGGTATGAAGATGGTCGCGATTATAGTGAGGGTTTTCATCACTTCATTCAATTTATTGCTGGTTCCTGACAAATGGACCTCGCGTATTTCCGTTAGGGTTTCCCGAAAAGTTTCAATGACCTCCGAAATCTGGATCGCATGGTCGTACAAATCCCTGAAGTAGACGGCCGTTATCTTTTTTACCAGCTTTGAATCTCCCCTCTGCAATGTGCCGATCAATTCGCGCATCGGCCAGATGCTCCTTTTTAGGAATACGGTTTCGCTTTTCAGGTGGTGCAGCTTTTCGAGGCTTTTGAGGGTGGGATCGTTAAGAATCAATTCCTCAAGGCCGTCCATCTCCTCCCCGAGCTTCTCAAGAATGTCAAAGTAGTTGTTCACGACCGAATCCATGAGGCAGTATGCAAGGTAATCGGCGCCAAGCGAGCGAATCCTGCCCTTTGCTTTGCGGATGCGCTCCCGTATCCCATCGAATACATCCCCCTCCCGTTCCTGGAAAGAGATGACATAATTGTCTCCCAGGATGAAGCTGATCTGCTCGGACTCGAGATCCCTTTCTTTCCAATAGGCCATTTTAACGATAAGGAAAAGGTAACTCTCGTAATCCTCCAATTTCGGCCTCTGGTCGGTGTTTAGGATGTCTTCCATCAAAAGCGGATGCAGGTTGAAAATCTCGCCGATCTTCTGGATCACTTCCGTATTATGGATGCCATCGACATTGAGCCATGTGACGGTTGGCGATTGCTTGAATTGCTTGAGTTCCGTAAGGTCCGTTATTTCCCTTTCCTTCATCTTCTCCGAGTCGTAATCTATGAGTGTTATTTTGACTTTCCCTTCGCGCGAACCCTTGTATACAGGAGTGCCCGGCGGCTGCCCGACCCTTTTGTATCCCCTGAATCCGTATTTGCTCATATCTACCTTACAACAATTTGTTCCCGTCTTTAATAAACGTTTTTAACACAGATTGGCAGTAGTCCTGGATGAGAAGTTATGCAATTGCGTTCCATCCTTGTCTCAACACGAGAAGTTACAAGGATTTTTTTAGAAATTGTTTAAGCGCTGGGGATGCGCTTCCGAACCGCGGGAACCTAAGGTTCCCCAGTTTGAGGGTCTTCCTGACCCCTCCTATTTAGCAATATTATTTGACGAATAAGAGCTGGAAACTTGAAGCGCTGGGGATGGGATTTTAACGCCTTGCCCCCTTTTTTGGAAAAAAAGGTTGCGGTGGCTCCGCCGCCAAAAAAACTCTGTACGCTGGGGATGGGATTTGAACCCATACTGAGCTTGCGCCCAACTAGATCTCGAGTCTAGCGCGTTACCGGATTGCGTCCCATCCGGATTCCATCCGGACGGATTCCGCCACCCCAGCATGCGCAACTATTCCGGAAAGGAAGTTTTTAAGGGTTGGTGGGCATTCCAATCGACCTGAACCTATTTCATTAGCCTAACTGGAATTTTTCCACAACCGTATATTTCGCCCCTTCGGGCGTCAGTTCACTGTTCATCAATGCAAATTCCTTCACATCGAACTCACCGAATACTGCGTTGCTCCAACTTTTGCCAAATGCCTTGAGGTTGTTGATGTTCCTCCTTGCCTTTATGCGCGCAAGGGTCGCATGCCCGAAGAAATCCTTTTCCGGCTCTTTGCTAGCTGCCTTGGAAAGCCTTGAATGAAGCAACTTCAATTCGCCGTTGCCGTCCTCGGCGCCTGCCCATACGATCCGAATGAACTTATCGTTTGGAAAAAAGCCAACATTCCGGATCGCGAGCCTGAATGGGTGCATATCTATTCCTTTGGCGTTTTCGATTATTTTTTTCGCTTCCGTTTCAGTCTTTTCCCCAAGGAAAAGCAACGTTATGTGCATCTGCTCAAATTTGGTATTGGTTGCCTTGACCCCGGTCTTGCCAAGATCCTTCAAAACCCCCTCAAGCCTTTTTCTCACTTCACCCGGAAGCGGAATTGAGAAGAACAGCCTCATATGTATCGCAATTAACAGCCAAACAAGGTTTAAAATGGTTGATTGAGTGGATTAGTGAACAGGCGTGGTGGGCAATATGGGCATTTATTCCAATCCTCAGATAGGGGGCGTTCTTAGAATCGCGTTTTACGGCTTATTCTTGCTTCTTTCGCTAGCGGCTGCTTATTATTTCAACGAGGACATGAACAAGGCCAAATGGCAGGCGGATGCCTGGATGAATCCCGTTGTCACCCAGGAGGAGGAGAAATCCATGGAATGGGTAAGGCTCAACACCGCAGAGCGTGAAACCTTTGTTACGGACATATTTGGCGGCGAGCACATGATGGGCGAATCCCTCCGCGAAGGAACGGAAGGCGGTGATTGGGCGATAATTCCAAATGTGGTAACACGGATGAGTGACGTCAACGAATTCTTCAAGACAGATGATTCGCAAAAGGCCTACGACATTGCCAAAAGATACGGGGCCAATTATGTAATGATTCCAAATCGCCAGATATTCGCGGGCTTTGAATGGATGTGGCCGGAGAGGACGAAATTGCAAAACACGCAATATTTCGAGCTAGCATACAAGGATGGGGAATTTGAATATTACCGGGTGAAATGAGGCAGATGACGCTTCTGGAAAAGGGTCGGCAAGTGCATGTTGATTTCATCAAATCAGCACTCCGGCTAATCAGCAGGCATAAGGTAGCTTTCCTATTGCTTATTGCGATCCTTCTTTCACTCCATACGCATTGGATGGTCCTTCGCGAATGGCACATGCCAACTTACGGCAATACTATGATACATGTGGCAAGCGCCCGCCATGTAATCGAGACCGGTGATTATCCTCTTATTGACTATTCGTATGGGGGAGGCATACCAAACCTTTACGTTCCCGCCTACCGAATCCTTGTTGCGGTTTTTGTACTTCTTACTGGCCTTACCCTTGACGAAGCTAGCCGTTTGTTGGTGCTGATATTTTCGGTCATGGTCCCCATTGGTTTTTTCATTCTTGGGAGGAAGATGTTTGGGACGAACGTGGGGCTGCTGGCTGCATTTGCCTGCGTGCTTCCCGGAGAATTCCTGATTTATACCGTCCGGCCCCTCCCGCAGGCAATGGGGCTTGCACTGCTCCCAATTGCGTTCCATGCGTTCTATACGAGGAATTTGCGCGTGGCTCTGCTCACGGCCCTGGCAATAACCCTCATCCACCAAGAAGCGGCCGCCTTCCTCGTTGGGGGGCTTTGCGTGTACTTCGGGTTCGTAATTTTGCACATGATCTGGAGGGTGCTGATTTCCAAGGAATTCAACATGGAAAAGCACTCGCATCTGCTAAAGCACCTGCTTGCAGGGATCGCCTTCTCGCTATTCGTATATTTGGCATGGCAGTCCCTTATTGTCGGCCATATAAATTTCTTCGAGCTTGCACAGTTCAAGAACCACGAGGGCAATGTCGTGAGCATGGATTCCTATCTCCTGAAAACAGGAAGCCTGGTTTCCACTTTCTGCCTTGCGGGCCTGTTCCTATGCGTCGCATATTTCGTCAAATACCTGCTTAAGGAGTTTTCTGCGATTCCCGATGATGTCCGGCCGGGCTTGCGCTCATTTTTCACCTTCCTATTCGCGGCATTTGGCAGCTATCTGGTACTCAACAACTTCTCCATAAGCCGTAACTTATCGCAGGTGTCGATCTCCTTCCCGGTGTACCTGGGCCCGCTTGCCGGAATGGAAATTGCATTAATCTCGCTTGTGGTTGCGCTTTTTGGCGTATTCGTGCTAAAAATTCTGGACCATTCGGAGGAATTCTCGAAGCACGATAAGCTCGCCTACCTTTTCCTTTTCGCCCTATTTGTCGCGGGATTTGTTGCAGTGAAGAATGATGCCATACCTTTCATTGCCCCCCGCGTGTTCATGGACCGCTTCCTTGTTTATTTGCAAATCCCATTGGTCCTTCTTGCATCCCTTGGGGCTTATTCCCTCTTCGAGTTTGCGCTCCAATTACCAAAACGCCACCTTCCGGCATGAGAATAAGTGTGGAATTGAAGTGGATGGATTGGGTATTGGCCGGATTAGACTATTCGTAATGCTTTTTGTTATGCACATTCCAACTGGCTTTCAAATTTCCGCCAATCCAAATACGCTAATCAAGAATATTCACTTCACCCTAAAAAGTCTCGAAAGCCCATCCTCGCTTATGTAGATTTCTTCAAGGTCAGGATTGCTTTCATACGCCCCAAGGTTGGCGCCCCACTCGTTCCTTTCCGCAGGCCCCACAAATACGTAATTTATGTTCCACTTCCGGATTAAGGTAAGATCGATTTCCGAAAGGATTCTCCTGTTATCCCCTGCTTGTTCCAGGTATGACAGGCCGTGCGACCATAGATGGCCATCGTAGCCCGAAAGGATCTGCCTTCCTGCAAGCGTGTAAACCAATTGGTTGTGCTTTCCAGCAACCGCAAATGCCTCGTTTTTCCCCGTGTTTTCAGAAATGAAATTTGCCATCCGGACATCGGAAGCCGACCAGAGCTGCGCATTGCTGGAATTCCATGCAATCAGCGTCAAAATTCCGGAAAGCGTGCAAAGGAAAATAGCAACGAACACAAAAACTGCCCCCAATTGCCTTCTCCTAATTCCGATCTTCTCGTAGCCCTTAAATATCGCAAGGGCGGCAAGTGCCGAGAAAGCGAAATACCAATACATGAGAATTTTTACATTATCCCACTCCCAGGGCTGGAACCTGATCAGGTTTGCGATTATGAAAATCGCAATGAACGGCAGCATGAAAATAAGTTGCTGCCTTTTGAGGAGGAACAGGCCTACAATTCCAAATATGAGCACCAATCCGGCATTTTCAACCCAGAATTTTGCAAAATCCATATAACCGGTTGATTTACTCATCCAGCCAACCTCGGGGCCGAAGAAATTATCGCTCCGCTGCTGTTCGTTGATGAATAATAATTGCGGAAGAGCGATTAGGATAAGTGGCAACCCAAATAACAGCCATTGAGGATCCAATCTCCTGTAACTTATGAGGTTGAAGCAAAAAATGCTAAATGCGATAAATGCGGCAACACCAAAAGAGGATGCATGAACAAGCGGAAGGAGGGAAAGAAGGAAGCCCGCAAGGAAATATTCAAAACCTGCAGCCTCGCGCTTATGGATGCGCAAGAGCATGATGAAAACCAGCATCACGATCGGAAAGCCCATGAGCGCCGCCCTTTGGGGAATGAAAACAGAATACAGGAGATTCATGAACTGGATGTTGGCTTCCGGCAAATAGGAGTAGGGTTTTGAAAGGTTAGCTAGGAACTGAACCTTATCCGGCGCTGAATTAAATCCATCAATGAAATGTGTGAAGCCCAGATTGCCGTTAAGGAAAAATAGTATGAGCGCAATTGCCGCAATTTCCTTTTTCCCAAGAAATCGGCTAAGGAATGAACATGTGAGTCCTACAAGGCAGATGATCAGGAGCATATTGGGAAAAGTGATTGATGGGACTATCGGCACGCCTTCCGTGACGAAAATTGCCGAAAGGAAATCCACCATGAAAGGATACCTCATCGGCGCTCCTTCCAAATTCGGGTAAATCGGAGGGAAGTTGTCCCTTAGCGCAAAAGAGTTGATTATGCCTATATGGAGTGCATAATCCGCCCATGTATTTGAAATCGCCCAGATGTTACCTTTCGGGTCATCATAAATTGAATAAGCGTTAAAATAGAGCATTATTGCAATAAGCAGCAGGACTGCCATTTGGGGAAGGCCGATCCTGGGCAAAACGATCCTTAGGGGTTTGATGCGTATTCTTTCATGCTTTAAAATGAAATATGATGCAACCAGATTAATTCCCGCTGAAAGTGCAATAGAAGTTGCGGTAAGCGAACCTAGCAAGTTTGAAATGGCAAAAGCGGATGTTGACGATGCGGCAAGGCTGATTATCAGCGCAGCTGCGGCCCTTTCCCAATATGCAAAAAACTTGAGCCTGTTTGCAACCAATCCGCCAAGAATAAGGGCGGACAGCAGGAAAATAAGGAGAACGATCATGCGGATCCTCTGCGGTTTT
>JBDRDM010000047.1:0-6496 GCA_043820675.1 Microcaldota archaeon | reverse complement strand
AGTAGGCCGGATGTTCCGTTTTAGATGCCCCAAGGGGATGAACCAAAATAGATGCGTAAAAGAAGCAAAGCAACAATTAGGAATAGGAATCCCAACACAATCCACAAAGTTATGGACCAGCCAGGAATTTTCATGAATTCTGGATGGGGGAGAAAAATATTAAGATTGTTCCTTTGACCGCACCGATTATTTTTCAGCGGAAGCGCCGGCAATAAGGTCGTGGAGGCTTATTCTTTTACCGGCGTTCCCGCCAAGGTAAAATTGCGAGTGGAGGTAATATTCCTTTGGTAAAATAATTATCAAAATACAGTTGATGCTTTGATTTATTGCGAGGTAAAAACAAAACCGTGCGATTATTTCAGTTGATAATCAATAAACTTGGAGTTTATCTGCAAACATCGGGTTTTATAAATTTGATAATTCAGCTTGGTTTCCTTGGATTGGTATGGGAGTTTTGAGGGAGGGCCTTTTAAGCATTCCAAAGTCCATGGCACCCGGGGCAAAGCGGGATTCGCGAGCATGGATAATCAAAATCCTAAGCAAGGAATGGCCCCTTGCTGCCAAGGACATATATTTCAGGATCCAGCGTGAGAGCGGCGGAAGCATCACCTACCAGGGAATCCATAAATCCATCCGCCAGCTTGCATCCGAGGATGTGCTGCAAAGGGTTCATTCAAAATATTCATTGAACCCGGATTGGGTGGCGGGGCTTTCCAAATTCGGGGATGAATTGCAGGAGGCTTTCCGGGGCAAGCGCTGCGTTCATTTGGGTGAGGTGGCAGGGAATTCAACAGTCCAGCTCGTCTTCGATTCGTTCATCGATTATTTTTATTGGTTGATTGAAGAACTCGGCAAGCGCGCTGCTGAAAATAACGGAGAAGGCATTTCGACCTATTCCATATCCTACCATCCCTGGCCCATCCTCAACCTTTCAAAAAGCCAATTCATTGGATTAAAGGCGCTTTTTTCATCAGGAAATCATTATATCGCCTGCAGGAGCAATTTGGCCTTCGATAAGTCGTTGATCTCCTTGTGGAGGATGGCGGGTGCAAAAGTTCGCCTGGGGGCCGAATGCTCCCGCAATTGCGACATGATTGCATTCGACGACTATGTGGTCCAGATATTCCTTTCACAGGCAACAAAGCGCAAACTCGGCCGGATTTTTTCGGCTTCCCAGCGTCGGAACGGTAACCTCCTATCCGATTTCTACCGAGTGATTTATGGGGTAAGTGAACCAGTAACCGTGCTGGTGTCCCGGAATCTCGAGCTGGCCTTTGAAGTTAAAGGCGAAGTGGTGAAGGAATTTACCTAATTCAAAAATCATGGGGAATGAATGAATTAGGGAGCATTCTCCCCTTTTCGCCCGAATTTAGCGCCAAAAGGCACTTTTATTAACAATCAGAGAGGAAGTTTTCTTATGAAAATGCCTTCTTTATCGGTAATTTTGAAGATTGTGGGCGTAATTTTAATCATAGAATTTTTCCTCTTTGTAATGGTTATTCGAAGTTAACAATAGCCCCTCTCTGACCAATCATAAGTGTAATAAATGGGCATAAATTACTGATTCCGTATTGCCATGGACCTTAGCCTGATATTCCAATATGCCCTGATTGGCGCCATGCTCTCCCAGATCGATGCCATTGTCGATAGGGGTAAGAGGGGCGGGGAATTTGCGGCGATTCTACTTTCGGTCGTTTGCGCCCTCCTTATCGTTCGGCTTACGGTCCAGGATCCAAGCTCCGCACTCATATTCGCCGGAATAATCCTAGGCGTAGTAATTGGCGGAAAAGTGGATGCCCTGCCTTACCTGATTGGGGCGGTTATCGCAGGCGGCGGATTGCTGTATGCATTGCTTTACCGCAACTTTATGATGTTATTGCCATTATCCATTTCACTTGCTTTTGCGGGTTTTGTGGACGAATATGGCCATGACCGCATACCGCAAATACGCGATCACCTGATGAAATGGTTCTTTGCAAAACGCTTCACTTTGAAGTTTGCGGTGTTTTTTGTAGCCTATCTAGGCCTTGTCAGCTTTAGCCATTTCATTGCTTTTCTTGCATTCGATATCGCATATGAGCTTAATTCAGGCAGAAAGGACTAAACAGCCTTCAATATGTCCGCTTTAGTGATTATGCCCGCTATGCGCTCCCCTCTCATAACAACGATCGCGGGCGCATCGTGAAGTATATGGGTCAGGGTGGAAAGGGGCGTATCCAGCCCTACCGTCGGAAACGCATCCTCCATTGCTTGAGATACCGTCATTTTGTGGGGATCCAACCCCTCTTCGGTCTCAAACATCGACAATATCCCCTTTTCGGTAAGGCTCCCTACCACATGCTTGTGGGCCCCGGTGACTAGGAGCTGGGAAATGCCGTTTTTTTTCATTACCCCAACGGCCACCATTATGCCCTCATCCCTGGCCACCGATATTATGCGGGGATTCATCAGTTCCCCTGCACTTTTCTGCATTTTTTTTCCTGCGGTAACAAGGGCCTCGAAGATTCGTTTCGCTATCGAATATGATGGGACTGTCCGGCCGGATTCGACCTTTGCAATGGTCGATTGCGATACTCTTGATAGCGCTGCGAGCCGCGCCTGGGTGAGGGCTGATTCCCTTCTCAATCTTGGGATTTCGGACAGTTCAGGAAACATGTGTTTATTCACGGCAGCTTCATTAATAAATATTCCTAATGTAATATTATTTTCTCCTTTAGAATACCCGGATCATTTATTAAGAGGGAAGGTTGTTAATTCCATTAAGAATTTATCGGGTGGAATTATGGAAACTAGGAACATCAGCATCGAACCTTTGGAAAGGGACCTGGGCGGGGTAGAGATCGTCGAGCGCAAGGGAAAGGGTCATCCGGATTCGCTTTGCGATGGAATTGCAGAGGAAGTGAGCGTTGCACTTTGCAAGGAATACCTGAAGGAATGCGGCACCATCCTTCACCATAATACCGACAAGGTTCTCCTGAATGCGGGCGAATCCGAAGCGCAATACGGCAAAGGCAGGATCCTGAAGCCCATCTATCTGGTATTGTCGGGCAATGCGACCTACCGCACCTCTGATTTGGAAATAAACGTGCCCCATATTGCTATTTCCGCAGCAAAGGAGTACATGAAAAAAACCCTCAGGTTTATCGATGTCGAGGATGATGTCGTCGTGGATTCGCGCATCGTCAAGGGTTCCGTCGATCTTGTAGATATATTTAAGCGCAAGGGCGTAAAAAGCAGCAATGACACTTCATTCGGATGCGGTTATGCGCCTTTTTCAGATGTGGAACAAAAGGTGCTGAAAATTGAAAAGCACCTAAATTCAGCCGAATTCAAGCGCAAGGTGCCCGGCTGTGGGGAGGACATTAAGGTAATGGGCCTAAGGGACGGCAACCTAAAGAAAATAACAATTGCCTGCGCCATCGTTTCTAAATATGTTTCGGGCCTTTCGGAATACCGTGAAACCATCGCAAGGATAGGGGAGGAGGCGCATAAGGTGATTGGCGATGGCGAAACGGAAATCAATGTCAACACCGGCGATGATTATGCGGCCGGGAGCGTCTACCTAACGGCAATCGGCACATCGGCCGAGGCGGGCGATCCCGGGAGCGTGGGAAGGGGGAACCGGGTCAATGGCCTAATTACTCCCTTCAGGCCCATGTCACTTGAAGCAGCTGCAGGGAAAAATCCCGTCACCCACATTGGAAAAATCTACAATGTCGCCTCCTTTCACTATGCAAACGAAATCGTGAAGCGTTTTCCGGAAATAGACCATTGTGAAATCTATTTGCTCTCGCAGATCGGCCAGCCCATTGACCAGCCCAAGATTGCGGATATCCGCATAAAAATGGGCGAGAACGGAGCGGACTTCAACAGGGTCCGCAAGGGAATTAGGGAACTGATAGATGACCACCTTGAAAATATATCGGGCATTACTGACATGATTATACAGAAAAAATTATCCGTATTCTGATTTATTTTTTCCCGATTTCCAAATGCCGCCTTCAAGAGCATGCGAGTCCTCCAACGATGCTTTTTTATACGCAATTCGGCTAGTATTTGTAAGGGAACAAGATGTTTTGGCTTCCATTTCTGGACATACCCATCATCACCATATGGCATGTGAACCTATTCATTGCCACACTTCTATCCGCTTCAATAATCCCGCTTCCCAGCGAGCCGGCAATCGTACTCTCTTTGAAGGTGATGGGCCCCCTCGAGGTATTTTTCATTGCAGTAATCGGCTCGATGCTGGGCTCGGTTTCCAATTACTATATCGGATTCAGAGGTGTCCATAACTGGCTTGCAAAACGCGATCCCAAGGCCGAGAAGCGTGCCGAGGACCTCATAAACAAATACGGTTTTTCCATCCTTCTCGTAGCGCCCTGGGTGCCGTTTGTTGGCGATCCACTACTGATAGTTGCCGGCGCATTAGAGATGAAATTCTTCAGGTTCTTCGTATGGGTGCTTGTCGCCAGGATGATAAAGGTCGGCCTCCTGCTTTATTTCGGCGTAGAATTTTTCGGCATTTCCATGAATTGAAGGACCTTGAAGAAGGCCCCCTAAAAAGCCCTGCATGACCGCATCCTAGCCTCCTGCTCTTGCTGTCCCCTAATTCATTCCTTGAAAAACAGCCGGTTCCTGTTTTCCGGTTTTTCCTTCTCAAAGCCTATCAGGTCGAGGAATCTCCAGACGAGTATCAGGAATATGAAGACAATGAAGATCCTCGAGAGCGCGGATGGAACCTCCACTATGGAAAATACGAAGGGGGATATGATGAAGAGAGCCAGGACGAAGAGGAGCTTTGCGAAATCGCTTGCAATATGGCTGGCAGTCAAATCGTGCCTGTGCTTTGAGAGCGAGAGCCGCAGGAGGTTGTATTCGATGAAGACGTTTTTCAATATCTTGTATGCGAGGAATAATATTGCGAAGGATGCGCCAATAGCAAGTATGCCAAATGCCCCGATGACGATGCCGAAAATTTCAATAGTGTAATTTGAAAGGAAATACCATCCGCCAGCTACAAGGCCAAGCACAATCCCGACGGTTCCCGCATTGTCTACAATCGCAAGGGATGTTCGCCTAAGCGCTGCGGAGAACCTGCTTCCAACCTCGAATGATTCGGTAATCTCCCCCATTGTTCCCGAGAATTTCCTGCCCCGCTCCTTCAAACTATTGGGTATTACCGCCGAAGTTAACGCATGTATTGCTTCATGGCGGCCGACGAGCACCGATGTTGCTATAGAAGAAATGAACACAATTACCGATGTGACCCCGACTATATCGATTATTCCCGAAAATGCCCTCGTTCCTTCCTGCGCGATCAGTATTGAAAATTCCCCGACCGAAAGCATTGCCAGTCCGGAAAATACTGCCGAACGTGAAGAAAAACCAAAGAGGTATGCCGAGGTGCCCATGCCAATGAACTTGAACAGCACATTTGCAACCGATACAACCAATATGAGCTCCCAGTAGCCGGAAAGGCTGCCGATATTGATGAGCATTCCAATCGACATGAAAAAAAGCGAGGAAAATACCAGTGCGAAAGGCGATATGGCCTTTTCAAGTTCTTCCCCTCTGGGGAGGGATGCGACGATGCTGCCTGCAAGGAAGGCGCCAATTGAAGGTGAGAGGTTCACGCTTTCAGCAAGGTAGCTAAGGCCGACTCCAAGGCTTAGGGCAGTAAGGACCATGGTTTCGCCCGCCTGATATTTCACAAGCCAATCGAAAATCCTCCTAAGGCCCCTTAAGACCACCACGTATGCGATAGAAAGGATGGCCAATGCCACTGCAATGGAGGTTAAAAGGTCAATTGATGCGATCCGCTCGCCTGCATTAAGGCTGGAAAATACGGTCAAGGCAAAAATGGCGAACAAATCCTCGACTATAAGGGATGCAACGAGGATTGGGACCTCCTTTCGGTTGATCATGTCCTTTTGCTCGAGCACCCGTACTACCAATGCCGTTGAACTGATTGATAGGATGGCGCCAATATAGAGCGATAATAGGGGGCTAAAGCCCATCAATGCCCCCAGCCAATAGGATAGGAGGAATACTATGCCCAATTTGAATAGGGCGATAAGGAAAACGCGCATTCCAAGCTTAGAGAGCTTTGATACGTTGAACTCGATGCCTATGGTGAACAGCAAAAGCACGGCGCCAACCTCGGCAAAGAGGTTGATGGTTTCGCTTTCGCGCACAATTCCAAGGAAATTGGGGCCGACAATTGCTCCGATTGCCAAAAGACCTATCACCGCCGGCTGCTTGAACCTTATTGCAAGCACTCCCGCCACTGCTGCAAAAAGGATTAGTATCCCAAGATCCGGCAACGTAGTCATTCGAACCTCTTTAATTCTCCAGGAGGCCCTATTTTAATGCACCGTTTCTTTCCGGTCCCGGAAAGAAATTTAAACGCGGAAAGGCTATGATCAAGCATGCAAATGAGCGAGGAGCTAGGCTTTGCACGGAAAGCCGTGAAATTGGCGGGCAAAATTTCCTT
>JBDRDM010000046.1:0-24240 GCA_043820675.1 Microcaldota archaeon | reverse complement strand
CTGCACCGCCTGCACACATATGTTCCGGGCTGGAAGAAATCGTCGTATTCACCCGTAAATGGCGCTTCTGTTACTTTTCTTACAATGACCCTTTCCTCCTCCTGAGTCAATTTGTTCATTTTCATGTATCACTTAGGTTCAGGGAAATATAATTATGTTCGGTTTAACGTTGAACCTAAGGTGCATTTGCAATTGATATTGTGCAATCCAGCTCGAAATTATGCGCCCAGCACTCCCCAGACCTTAAACCAATATTTAATAATGGATTCTGGGCAAAGAAGGGAAAGCCCATTGGGGCCGATGCAATTTGAACGGTTCCAGGCCGGCTATTGGCTCTTAAGAGGTAGATTGAAAATGGGGGAAAACCGGAATCGAGGCGGATGCGTTTGCAACCGCCATCTTTACTGCGGGCTTTCACGAAGGGATTGCGCTATCGCAAGAGCTGCCAGTTGAATTGCTTGCGGTTTCATCCGGGAACAAGATGTTCAAGACCGAAGGGTTCAAAGCGGAGTTGTTTGGTTGATTTCGGCAAGAATTGGGATTGGTTATTTTTTCAAGCTTCGAACCCCTACTAGCATTCCCAAATGACTTTATAATTTTCCTCCGCGCAAACCGAAACAATTATCTTCATTCAATGTAAAATAAATCTATGGCATTTGACGTATTGGTCGCGGCAGTCCTGCTTACTATATCGGCGTTTGCGGGTTTCATAGGTGCGCTTGCCGGCATCGGTGGGGGAGTAATTCTTGTTCCATTCTTGGTTCTTTTCTTGAATATCCCAATCCACTATGCGATCGGCGCATCAATTGTTGGTGTTGTTGCCACTTCAAGCGTTAGCGCATCCGCCTATCTTAGGCGCAGGCTCGTCAACTTGCGCCTTGGCATATTCCTTGAGGCGGGAACAGCGCTTGGCGCGCTTGCTGGCGCATCTGTTGCGGTGTTCCTTCCCATAAATATCCTTGAAATGCTCTTTTCCCTCATGGCATTTTATGTTTGCGGATTGCTGCTGTTCACAAAATTAAAGGAAAACAAGGGCCGTTCAAAGCAACATGCGCTTTCTGATCGGCTCTTTTTGCATTCCAATTCATCTTCCACACGCAAAGGCTACACTGTCCACTCGCCGAAAAAAGGATTCATTGGAAGCATTTTTGCGGGCATATTCTCGGGCCTGTTTGGAATTGGCGGAGGCGTAATCAAGGTTCCGCTTA
Source organism: Microcaldota archaeon (assembly GCA_043820675.1). GTDB lineage: Archaea > Micrarchaeota > Micrarchaeia > Norongarragalinales > SBBD01 > JACRGC01. The sequence goes on along the minus strand of JBDRDM010000046.1, from coordinate 23,032 downwards.
TGAACATTGCCATGCGGGTCCCTCTTAGGGAAGCAGCAGCAACTTCCAATTTCATGGTTGGTATTACTGCCGCAACTGGAGCTGCTGTTTATCTTAGCAGGGGTTACGTGCTTGCAGAAATCGGGGCTCCGGTTCTATTAGGAGCTACGCTTGGCTCCGTTTTAGGCTCTGCTGTTTCCCCGAAAGTTGACGTCGCAAGGATTCGAATTATTTTTGTTCTCGTTTTATTCTATACGGCACTTCGCATGATGCTTAGGTCGATGGGTGTTGAAATTGGAATCTGAATTGATGCTCGAAAGCAAGGTCGGCAGGATCCTAAGGTTGGGGTTAGCTGCCGCATTCTTTCTTTCTCTTAGCGGCTATGCACTCATGAATCTTAACCTATTTTCCGGCGGAGCCGAAGTTGGAAATGATATTGCGATGGCGGGCATAGTAGTTCTTTTGATCGCACCTGCCGCTAGCGTATTTGCGATGCTTTTGCATTATCAGAAAAGGAAGGATCGCGACTTCACCCTAATTGCGCTCTCTGTGATTATTCTGATGGCGCTTGGGTATGTTGTGGGCCATGTTTGAGGGGATTTAACTTTATTCCCTTAGGGCTTGCAGCATTTGCAATTATTAATGAAATCATTCCTGCCGGAATTTCATGCAAGAGAATCAATAGGGGTATTTGTCGTTTTATAATCATTTTCATGCTGATATTCCATATGGTTTCCCGTTCAGGAGGAGATAGTTGATGACAACTTTTAACATAAATAAGGTACCTCGAAGAGTAGAAAGAAATATTAGGAAATTTGGAATAGAGGCCCAAAGCAGGTTGACTTCCCTTGCCGCTCAACACTGGCCCATTTCCCATGCCACAATAGAGCGCCATTTCGATATCCCCCTCGGAACGCTTAATTTGCTTGGAATAAAACCTATTGGGGGTAAACAATTTAAGCTGGGTACTCAAAGGATGGTGCAAACGCTTCAACGCGTGGAAACACATCGGCAAATTAGTCGGATCGTGCAAACCGAAGTGGAAAGGCTAACAAAAAAGGGAGGCATCCGGGAAATTGAGGGAAGAATACGTGAAGTGCTTGGGCAGAATCATTCCCTTCTTACTACTCCGGCAATTAACAGGGGTTTATTGCTTGCGGCAATTACGAGGGGTAGAAAACCAGTTTCTGGGGATAAGTTGCTCAAGATATTTAATGCAAATAAAGTTGTAAAGAGACTAGGTTTGGAATTGAAAGCATCTGGATTCAATGGATTCCTGACGGCCAATTTGAGGAATTTGATCCCTATAACCGTTACCGCTAGATTATCCCCGCGGAAAAGAAAAACGCCTTAATGGGTGCCCCCTGATAAATGGTTTTTGCCGGGTTGGAAATAATATTAACCGCAATTGATTCCATGCTCTTATGGATTGGAAATTGCCCGCAAGATTTCTACTAGTGTTCCTACTGCTCTATTTTCTATATTCTGCGGGTTTTTCCCTCACTTACGTTGCCATTATCGGTGCAATTTCCATTCCGGTCATTTTGCTTAGGGGACGGATTTACAAAAAAATCGATAAAGCTCTAATAGGGAAATTCCCATTCATTTCTCGGTGGCCTTCCTGGGCAAGGATGCTGCTTGTCGTAGTCATTTTCATCGTAATCTATGCGCTCCTGAAACAGATATTATTCGAATTGTTGAAAACGGCGAATATAGACATTCAGGAGGCGTTGACGGATGGGCTTAACAATTCGCTGAATGAATGATCCGTGTTTATTGCAGATTTAATGAGTTCAGTCCGTCCGCCAGCTGTGAAGTGCTCTGCCTGACCGGAAAAGGACACCGCAATTCCGAGGAAATGGAGTGTCTTATTTTTTACTTATGTTCCAAAGAGTATTGAAAAGTTCTCTATATCCTTTAGCCATGCCTTCGCTTTGAATAAGGACGGCAAAGATCGGCTCAGAAGCATAGGAAACTAAAAGCACTTTATCTGCATAAATGAATACGTCTGCAGGCGAATTGAAAGAGCCTTCTGGAACGAACCGGCCTTTGCCGAAATACTCTTTAAGATAGTCTCTCTGCGAACGTATTTTTTCATCCCATATGCACCGACTCTTTATGCCCATCTTCTTCTTTTTCATTTGGAAATGTAACCAATAGGGGCCAACTTCTTCCCTAAGTTTGCTGCTTGCAAATGCGTCATAATTACCATTATGTCCAATCTCTTTCAGCATGTTGTTCAGCATGGCTTTGAATCCTTTCAAACCTGAGAAAACGGTTGCGGACTGCTGTATCGAAGGTATTCCAACGCTTCGGAGTTCTGGAAGCATATCTCTTACGAGATTTTTTTCGTCTTCAATGTCTGCTTGTCTGTCCTCCAAAAAGCCGATTATGCTTTCTGGATCCGTGGCTTGGAATTTTTTCCTGTTTGCTTCCACGACAAAGTTAGCAAGACCTTTTCCTATGAGCCGTTCAAGTGATTCGTAAACTTTCGAAGTATGGACTCTTGTTCTTTCGATTATTGCTTTTGTGGTTGTCGGACCGATCTCAAGTAGCGCCAAGTATACTTTAGATTCATTGCGGGTAAGGCCAAGACGTTCGAGTTTGGAAAGGATATTTTTTTCCATATCAACCAAAATATCTTTATAATTTATAATCTTTCCTCCCTGTTAGGGGGGAGGTTTCATTAAATATGACCGTGTCCAAAATATCTATGAAGGGGAAATTTGGATAATGTGGGGAATACGAATGTCGATCAAGCCGAAAAAAAGCACCAATATTGTAGGGCCCATAAAATTGCCGGTTTTATTGAATAATAGGCGTATGGCTGAGTTTTTGCTTTACTACTTTTCACTTTACCAAGGAGGCTATTACGCTCTTGTCAAGGGAGAAATCAATGGATCGGAATACCCGCTCGTAAGGATCCATTCGGCGTGTAATATTGCGCATATTTTCTCTTCGCAGCGCTGCGATTGCAAACCTCAGCTCGATTTAGCTATAAGAAAAATTCATGAGGAGGGCAAAGGAGTGCTTATATATGTTTTGCCGCACGAGGGTCGGGGAGTAGGCTCCCTTGATCACATGAGGGTTTATCAAAAACAGGACGAGGGCTTGGATACAGTTGATTCGTACCTAGCATTAGGATTACCTGTAGACCGTAGGAATTATGAAGAAATTAAGATTATTCTTGATTTTTTTGATCTTAAGAATATTCGTCTTTTGACAAATAACCCAAAAAAGGTTGAAGCAATGACGGTTCTTGGTTACGATATAAAACGGGTGCCTTTAATTGCAAAACTGACCAGTTACAACCAATCCCAAATTCGAGTAAAGATCGAAAAATTGGGTCATATCATACCAATATTTGGTGATTCAGATGAGTGAATTCTATACTGTCAATCCTACCGATGGAGAGCAGCTAGCCGTTTACAAGACAACATCTGCTAGTGCGCTAGATCAAACGATACTAGCGGCAAGGAGCGCCCAGAGAGAGTGGTCTGCATTGGATACAAAACAAAAAATGCCGTACTTTGAGCACCTTATAGCCGGACTTGAAAAACACAAAAACAAGTTGGCGCGACTAATAACGCTGGAAACTGGAAAAACCATCATTGAATCCGAAGCAGAAGTGGAAAGATGCAAGATCCCTCTGCGATACTATATTGAGCATGGTGAAAAACTCCTTTCAGATGAACAAATCCCTACCGATGCTAAGAAAAGCTATATCCGATATGAATCCATTGGACTAGTGGCATCCTTCACCCCATCCAATTACCCCTTATGGGGTGTATTCCGGCAGCTTGCACCAGCTCTTCTTTGCGGAAACGCCCTTGTTATTAAAGGACCAAACAGAATTGCGGGGAGCCTTCTTTCAATAATTCAAATTGTTGCCAATACCGGTGTACCTAAGGGTTTGGTATCTGCGGTTTTTGGGAACTGGAAAACAGCAGAACAGTTGATTTCCACTGTGGAACTTGTTGTGGCTGTGACGTCTACCCAGAATGCACGTAAAATAGGAGAGATAGCTGGACGTCACCTCAAACGGACGAACTTCGAGCTTTCTGGAAGCGATCCGTTCATAGTTTTAGAGGATTCTGATGTGGAACTGGCTGCAAAAAAGGCCGTTGCAAGCAGACTTATGAACTGCGGGCAGGATTGCGTTTCAGCTAAACGATTCATAATAAAACGAGAGGTTTATGGCAAGTTCTTGGCTGCATTCAAGATCGAAATTGAGAAAGTTAAATTAGGGAGTCCGTCGAACCGCCAAAGCAGTATAGGTCCTCTCCTTTCAGAGCAATATATTCGCTTTATTGAAACGCAGCTTAGAGATGCGGTTAATAACGGTGCAAATATTTTAGTCGGGGGCAAGCGGGGAACTAAAAAAGGTAATTTCTTTTTGCCTACTATCTTGATTGGCGTTTCACCAAAGATGCGAGTATGGCAAGAGGAAACATTTGGACCAATTGCGCCTATTGTTCAAGCGAGTAGTGATGCAGAAGCAGTTGCGCTTGCCAACAATTCTCCTTTCGGCTTGGGGGCAAGTATCTGGACACGGGATCTTCGGCGTGGTGAATTTATTGCAGCAAGGCTGGAGTGCGGTGTTGTAAGCATAAACGAGCAACCTAAATCAAATCCTGCAATGCCTTTTGGCGGAGTTAAACTCTCTGGAATGGGGCGAGATTTTTCAAAATACGGTTTGATGCACTTCCTGAACACAAAATCAGTTCAAGTTTTCAAACAATAGCTAACAACTTTACTCTCTTATAGGCACAAAAGTGCCCAATTATGCACCAACCTATTTATTAGGGTTTTAGCACCAGCAGGGCTTTTCGAAGGAAGGGGGTGTAGAAAACTTTTTTCGAGGGGGAAACGCAGTTTCCCCATACATGAAAAGAATCAGTCCGTCCGCCAGCTGTGAAGTGCTCTGCCTGACCGGAAAAGGGCGGTGCGTTTCCTAGGAGCTCTATTTTTTCTTATAGCCGAATATTTTATCGTAAGATGGATGATCGACGATATAAAGAATGAACGCAACAACCTCGATTTTATTACCCTCCAAAGAGTAGAGCATCCTCCAATAACCGGTCAAGCTCACACGAAACAGGTTTGAAACATCCAGATTCTTTGGAATCAGGCCATGGGGGACCTTATCGCCATAGGTGGGGTTTTCCTTAATGAGTTCAATTTTCTGCATGATTGATTTCAATAGCTGCATTTCTTCCGAATTAGTGACTCCCTTCGATTGCTGCTCACCAACAACCTTATTGAGCTTTTCAAACTCTTCCTTTGCTTGGTCCTTCAAAATTACGCGGACCAGTCTGTTTTCTTTCATAATTCCAGCCCGCCCTTTTTGAGGTTTTCAAGTTCTGCCGGCGGCCTGTAAACCCAGACTACCCCCTTTGTTGCAATAAGGATTTTGCCGCTCTCTTGCAAGTAATCAAGAATTTGAATTAGCGTGGAGTGCATCACTTGCTTTGGAAGCCTGCGCTTTAGTTCGGCAACTTTTATCATCTCCTTTGCCTTCTTGAGCGTATCTTCAACCATCAGGACCGTTGCGAGCCTTGGCGAATGCATAAACTGCATCTGCTGTACTTGTCTTGTTTTCATACTATTATTTATACTAATTAAGTATATAAATATATCTATTTAGCATGGTTTTATAGTTATGTTGGATTTTGTCCGCCAGCTGTGAAGTGCCCTGCCTGACCGGAAAATGGCACCTCAATTCCGAGGAAATGAGGTGACTGCGCAGTTGTTTTATGCAGCCCCCTCTTTTGTAGTGGGGAACCAAAACAGTTAAATTTAAATAATCGTAGGCACTACAAATAGACATGGCATTCATCCGGAGGAAGCGGAAAGGCAACACGCACTACTTCGAGCTCGTCGAGAATTACCGCGAGAATGGGAAGGTGAATCAGAAGGTGCTCGAATATTTCCCAAGTGCCAAGGAAGCTGGAGAATATGCCATCAAGGCAGGGATCGAATTCGATGCAAAAGAAGAGGATTGGATCGACGCTGAAACAGCTAGCCGCTTGGAGGGAAAGCTGGCCAAACTGAATGAATTGCGCCCATTATCCCAGGAAATGCTCAAACGGCTGCGGGAAAAGTTCGAAGTCGATATGACGTACCATTCCAATGCAATCGAGGGCAACCGATTGAGCCTGAGGGAAACTTGGCTCGTCTTGCGCAGGGGAATGACCATAAGAGGCAAATCCTTGATAGAGCATTTGGAGGCAACAAATCATCTAGAAGCGCTGAATCTGCTGGAAAAAATGGCGACCACGAAAAAGAAAATCGCCGAAATAGACGTGCTTTCATTGCATGCAGCCATCTTGGACAAGATTGACCCGCAAAATGCGGGTTTCTACCGGCACGAACAGGTGTTCATCGAGGGTTCGAAAATTTCCCTCCCCAATTGGAAGCACGTGCCGGGAATGATGAAGGAAGTCTATTCGGAACTAAACAACACTGACAAAGGCATTGACGCCATTCATTCTGCAGTGAAAGTCCACTACCAAACCGTCAGAATCCATCCATTTGTTGATGGGAACGGCAGGCTGGCAAGACTATTGATGAATTTACGGCTAATCCGGGCATCTTTTCCTCCAACAATTTTAAGGAGGGAAGAGAGGCGAGCCTATTATTCGGCCCTTGACAAGGCAGACAAGGCTGATTTCCGCTCCCTTGCCATGCTGTTTGCCGGGGATGTAGAGAAATCGCTTGATTTATACCTCGAATCTGCTAGCTAGTTACCACTGAACTGTTTGGCCATCTGAATTTTGTGATAACTGCAAATCGTGACTTTGACGCAATTTAGGGTCCACGGCGGCTATAGGGGGCACAACCTAAAGTTATCTTACATTTAGACTTTGAATTGTAAGATAAACCCCTGGCCCGCCAGCTTTGAAGTGCTTGGACTGACCGGAAAAGGACGGTGCATTTCCGAGGAAATGAGGTGACTACGCAGTTGTTTTCTGTAGTCCCCTCTTCTTCAACAGTTTTTTCATCTCTCGATACTCCTTCAGCATAAGTACAATGGCGGGGCGCAGGTTATACTCTCGCTCATAGGCCTGCAAAGATGCATAATACTCGTGCCGGTGTTTAAGCTCGATATTGAGGGGGGGAAGATTGTGCTTTAACAAGATATTGTTGAGTAAAAGTCTTCCGACCCTTCCATTCCCATCCTGGAAGGGGTGGATATTCTCGAATTGGTTGTGAACAACTGCGGCCAAAACAAGAGGCGGATATTTTCCCTTATTTTTATTGTACCATTCAACCAGCTCTCCAAGCAAGCTTTTTACATGAGTCGAGGGTGCGCCTCGATGGATGATATTCCTAAACTGATCTGCGACAACGACCTCAACGCCTCTTGGCCGCAGCCCGCCTGCAAAGGATTTGGAATTCTCAAATACGATTCGATGAAGGCGAAGAATAAGCGGTATCGAGATGTGCTCTTTTGTTTTCCGTATAAATTCGATTGCCTTGGCGACCCCATACGTTTCAGAAATATCCCCTTTGGACTTGTCTGGCCACTTGTCCTTCTCCAAAATCTCCGAAACTTCCTTTTCCCCTATGGTTGAGCCCTCGATTGCATTCGTGTTGTAGGTGAATGCCTCCGTGAATTTCTGCCAATCCTCTTCCGAAAGATGCGATATTTTAAGGGCAATCCCCGCTTCCAAGGATTTTAACTCCTCCAGCTCTTCCTTTGAAACAACGGTTTTGAACGGATCATGGATGAACCGGCTTGCGCTGATCCGCTCCGATAATTTTCCTTTCGCCTGCTTCTCGCGCTCCAAAAGCTCTTCTCTTTCGAGATTGGCGCCAAGATAAACACGAAGTTTCCGGATTTTTCCGCCCTTTCGGTAGGAATGTGCCAAATAGAACTTCTTTCCTCCCCTTCCTTTCCTTACTTCAATGTGCATACTTTAATTAGGTGACTACAATTTATAAAGATTGGCATCAAATGTGACTACTTATCCGATATTTGCGCATATGCTTAGGGGGCACAACGTCCGCCAGCTGTGAAGTGCTAGGACTGACTGGAAAAGGATACCGCAATTCCGAGGAAATGGCGTGTGCCTCACTTGTGTTTGCCTTGTCGGGCATACCGTCGGTTGAAAGCAAATTCTATTTACTCCCGTACATACTTCCGGAAAGGCATCCAAGCAGATCTCATGTTCGACCATCTTGGAAGTGTTTTTCACGCATCTGACTCCGGATCGCCAACGATTGTCGATGTTTACTTGAGAGGTTTGAGCAGGATACTTGCTCCAAGAGGAGAATTCCGTTTTCAGGTCAGGGATGGCTTTAGAGTCGATAATGAGATGCTAAAGAGAAAACAGACGCCGGAAGTAAAAATATCGCCGACAAGGGGCAAGGGATTTTACATAACCTCATCCGGCGGGAGCGAATTCTTTCTAACGACAAGAACGTTTAGGATGATTAGGAAGTAATTCGCACGCTGTTTCCTAGGTAATTTCATTTCCTATAGACACAAAAGTGCCTAATTCAGCACCAACCTATTTATTCAAGTTTGAGCACCAGCAGGGAGCTCGAGAAGGGAGCAAAGAGCGCCTACTATGGGGCATGTAAGATAAGCATCAGTCCGTCCGTCATTCCTCATTGCAAAGAGCTCGGGAACAGATTTTCTCATCATCTTATAGGATTTATTCGTAAATCTAATTAAAGGGGTAGGGGCGACACGCGTAGGGGAGTTACTCCCCTAGAGGTGTCCTCGGGAACAGATTTTCTCATCATCCTTTGAAATTAGTTAGTTAAAACTATTAAATTGATTGGGGTTGTGGTTGATGGCTTTTGTTTCATTGGCAAGCATGGCAATCACCCCATGCCATCATAATGCGGGTGATAAAAACCCTTAAAAATGGGGTTTCACTTCCTATTCTGGGGGTGTTTTGTGTATGGCAGATATTGCAAGTTCATTCAGTTCTCCGGAAGCGTTCGTTCAGGGAGTTTCGGCTGTTGTTTGGAATTTCGTTGGCGTGATGGTGCAGTTCATACCGAACCTGATCGTTGCTGCGATCATCTTCGTTGTCGGCTATCTGATTGCGGTCGTCCTTTCGAACATTCTGAAGAAGGCGCTGGTTGCAGTCAAGTTTGAAAAGGTCCTCGAGGAACACGGCGTGGAGGATGCCCTTGGAAGCATCAAGGCCTCCCCCCTGTTCGTGAAAATATTCAAATATTATGTGATATTGATATTCCTCCAGGCGGCGGTTGCCAAGCTCGATCTTGGGACGATGACGCAATTCATCAACATGGTGCTGCTTTATGCGCCCGCATTCATCGGAGCTGCCATAATCCTGGTTGTTGCCGCCCTCATCGGCGAGCTCATCAAGGAAAAGATCAAGGAAGTGGATGCGAAATCCCGCCACATCAACATGATCGCGCGTTTCTCGAAATTCGTGGTCGTGTTCTTCGGGCTTGTGATGGGCCTTTCGGCAGTGGGCTTTGATACGTCCATCCTGAAGGACTCATTTGTCGCGGTCCTGCAGGCAATCGCATACGGCGTTGCGCTTGCGATCGGGATTGCATTCGGGCTTGGCGGCCAGGACGAGGCCAAATCCCTTCTCACGGACTTCAGGAAGAAGGTCGGCAAGTGACCTTTTCTTTTTTTAATTTTTTATAAGGGTTGTGGGCGGACTGCGTGATTATTCGTTTAAGGGGTCTTAGTGGTTTTAGTGTTTATGGCCCCAGGCGGTCCCATTGTTTTCAAGGGAAGGTTTAAGCAACCTTTATATATTTTTCCGGGATAAAGAATGTACCTTCGAGTGCACCTGACATTTTTTTGCTATTTTACAATTAGTGTTTCAGCTGGCGCATTTGAGAGGGCAACACAGCCGCGTTCTTTTGATCAATACTGAAAAAGGCGATAACATGTCTGATGAAGATAAGAAGATATTGAAGGGCACCACAACTGTAAGCGTCTCCTTCGATGGGGGCATTGTTATTGCCGCTGACAAGCGCGCAACGTACGGGACGTTCATCGCTTCCAAGGAAGTGGAAAAGATCCATATGATCGATGACCGGATGGCAATAAGCATTGCCGGCGGCGTTGGGGATGCGCAGACGCTTGTGCGCTTCATCAAGGCGGAAGTCGAGCTCTATAAGTATTCGAACGGCGAGAACATGACCGTCCAGGGTGCTGCAACACTGCTTGCCAACATATTGCAGGGGAACAAGTATTTCCCATTCCTCGTGCAGCTCATTGTAGCCGGCGTTGACGAAAAGCCGCGCATATTCGACCTTGATCCGTTCGGCGGTCTTATGGAGGAGAAATATGCCTCCACCGGCTCGGGCTCGGTTGTCGCGTATGGAATCCTTGACGAGATGTTCAAGGACGGCCTGAATGAGAATGAGGCCATCAAGGTTGCGGCGAAGGCCGTTGCGGCTGCAATGAAACGGGATAATGCCACCGGCGAAGGCATCGACCTTATTTCGATCACATCCGACAAGGTCAAGCGCCTTACCAAGGACCAAGTTCAAACCTACCTGAATGGTTGAAATGCGGGTTGTATTTTATTTCGATTCTTTTATTGAAAATTGCGCCTAGCGCGCTCTAGCTTACTTGATATGGATCCGTTTTGAGGAATAATTATGCCAGTTAATAACCATCTAAAAGAGTTGCAGGAAAGGGTCGAGGAGGTCCTCCCCAAGGAGTGCGAACTCACAAAAATCGAGATCGAGGGCCCCCAGGTCGTGCTTTACCTAAAGAACATGCGCGCTTTCACGAGCGATGAGAACCTGATCACCAGGATAGCCTCGCACATCCGCAAAAAGGTGCTGCTCAGGAGCGATTCTGCTGTATTGATGCCTCCCGAGAAGGCGATGGAGATATTGAAGCAGATCATTCCCAAGGAAGCAGGAGTTACGGAGATCCGATTCGACGCGACATTCAACGAGGTCAATATTGAGGCGATGAAGCCAGGAGTCGTCATTGGCAAGAACGGCTCAGTCCTAAAGAGCATAATCCTCGAGACAGCCTGGAGCCCAAAAGTGCTCAGGGCGCCTACCTCCCCAAGCGAGGTCGAAAAGGCGATCCGGAGCGCCCTTTTGAATTCCTCGGATGAACGCAAGAAGTTCCTCAATACCCTTGGAAAGAAGATGCTGCAAGACGAGGCAAATCCGGAATGGGTCAAGGTAACCGCCCTTGGCGGCTTCAAGGAAGTCGGCAGGAGCTGCATGCTTCTCCAAACCAACCACAGCAACATACTAATTGATGTCGGCCTCAACGCTGACACTTCCGACAATTCCAAGAGCTACCCTTACCTTAATGCGATGGGCCTGCAGCTCGACCAAATAGATGCCGTAATTATTTCGCATGCGCATCTGGACCATCAGGGCTTCCTTCCATACCTTTACGCCTACGGATACGACGGCCCAACCTACTGCACGCCGCCCACTAGGGATCTGATGGTTTTGCTTCAGCAGGATTGCGTCAACGTCATCGCCCAGGAAGGCAGGACCCCTCCATATTCTGAAAAGGACATCAAGAAAATGCTCAACCATGTGATCGTCAGGAAGTACGGCGAGGTCACGGACATCACCCCCAAAATCAGGTTCACATTCCATAACGCCGGACACATCCTGGGCAGTGCCATGGTCCATCTCCACGTCGGGGACGGCCTTCATAACATTGTCTATACTGGCGATTTGAAGTTCGGCAGGACGAACCTATTCGACCAGGCTGACATACGCTTCCCTCGGGTCGATTCCATTTTCATGGAAAGCACGTACGGCGGTCCGGGGGACGTGAAACCCCGCATCGAGGAGAGCGAGCAAAAGCTCGTGAACGTCATCCGGGAGACAATCGCAAACCGCGGCAAGGTGTTAATTCCCGTGCTTGCAGTTGGCCGCGCACAGGAAATCCTGCTCATAATTGAAAAGTACATGCGAAACCTGGACGTCCCAATATACATAGATGGGATGGTCCGGGAGGCGTCCGCAATCCATACCGTTTATCCGGAATACCTGCGCAGGGATGTGCAGCGCCGGATCCTCCAGAATGATTCGCCATTTGATAAGCCGATTTTCAGGAGCGCGATTGGAATGGACCGCAAGAGCCTTGTGGAGGATAACGAGCCCTCCATCATCGTTGCCACCTCGGGAATGCTTTCGGGCGGGCCATCGGTTGAGTTCCTCAAGCTGATGGCATCCGATCCGCGCAATGCGCTGATATTCGTAGGGTACCAAGCGCCCCTAAGCCTTGGCCGCAAGCTCCTCAATGGCGAAAAGGAAGTGCCCATCCTGAACAATAACAAGCTCGATTCCCTCAAGGTCAACTTGAAGGTCGCAACAGTCGATGGCTTTTCCGGCCACTCCGACCGCACCCAGCTGCTCAATTTCGCGCGCGCAATCAAGCCCCGCCCCTCCAAATTCTTCCTGATGCACGGGGAGGAGAGCAAGTGCGAGGACCTTAGCCGAACAATCGGCAAGATGCTCCATGTAGAAAGCCGCGCCCCTCAGGTGCTGGATTCCGTCCGGCTCAAATAGGCCTTTTCCGCTGGTCCGGAAAAAAGCCCTTTTTTCCCTCGTATTTCCCTCGTAAATAGCGATACCTTTATTAATCATCGTGCAGTCGTAATTTTACTATTTTAGAGGGAAAAGGGGTGAGGAAGCATGGTAAGAAAAGCATTTGGAGGAATGAAGATTTCCTTCAAGGGAGTGGACAACTCTCTCGAGAATGTGTTCGGGAGCGCGGCAGTGTCGCCTTCGGAAATGACCAAGAAGCTGTGGGCATTTGTCAAGAGGAAAGGCTTGATGAAGATGTAAGTTGATTGCGTCTCATTGTTCTTTTCCCTTTTTCTATTTTTTTTTCTAATTATTATCCCCCGATTTTCCATAAATATTTTCCCTAATTCATTGAATGCCTGATTGGGCCGTCTTCCAAATCCTTGCATTTAGCTGCTTGCGGCCCTCCTTCCCCCTCCCTCAGATGTAATAATTTAATAAAGCTCCCAGAGTTAATGGTAATTTGGTATCACATGGCAGACTTGGAACTCGCGCACGGGCCCTGGAAGCGCATAGTATCGGCAACCTGGGGCAGCTATCCCGTCCAAATCTACCAGAATCCGGAAAAGGTCCTCCTTGTAGCGCTTTTTGAAAAGCAGGATGACGAGATCACCGGTGTTTTGGTGCTCGAGAGGCGCGCACTCATCATCGAGGGGGACATCTCAAGTTTCCTCCTCCAGCAAAAGCGCGAGCTAACCCTGCTTGAGAAAATCACGCGCGAGAACCGCTTCAAGTACGTGGTGCTGGATTCGACGCCCGCATTCATTCCGTATTCCGAATCGGAGCTCTCCAATGAGGTTGCAAAACAGTATGAGGAGCTCGATGCCATCGTAAAAATAACCAAAAAGGGGCTTGAGAGCGCATCGAATGTGAAGGCGCGTGAGCTCAAGACGGGCACGGAAGATGAGATCCAAAACCTGCTTGGCGATCCGATATCCATCCTATCCTTCTCGAAAAAGGGCGTTCTTGTGCATGAGCAGCACGAGGGCGGGGCGGCCTTTGGCGCAAAGGTTCTGCTGGGCCTTGACCGGGACGGCCAGAAGGTGGAGGTTTCCCTGAAATCAATCTTTTCTGCGCTCGTGCTCGGGGAAGGCAAGGAAAAGCGGTTGCATATGCTGCATCTGCTGGCCGAAAGCGCTCTGCTCAACAGCACATCCGTAATCATATTCGATTCTGAAAACGCGTTTTCCGGCCTTGCCATGCCAAACAAGAGCAAGGAGGATTTCGAGAAAAATTCCATGAAGCCAGTGCCCATAGGCTTTCCAATCAAGCAATTCGAGCTCGGAAAGGGCCTTTTCGTTGATCTTGGCCTTATCGGCTCCGACCTTTTCCTGTCGTCGTTTTCCCTTGAGAAGGCAGATGTTGCACCTCTCATAAAGAAGGTTTACGACGAGAAAAAAGGCTCGGTGGCGGTCCTTGGCGACCTTATTGCCGAGCTTGCGTCATTCAAGGAGACCAAGGAGTTCCCGAAATTCGCAATTTCCCGCGCGACCAGGATAATTGCGGTGCTCCAAAAGACCAATCCGATGCTGTTCGGGAAGAATATTTCCGAGGACCTCTCCTCCCCCTGGAAGGACGGACTTGGCAAGGTAATTTACATTCCATTGAACAAGCAAAGGGACGAGGTTAAGCGGCTTATCGTAAATGCGCTCATCAAGAACGTGACCCCAAGCCCGTTCGTCCCAAACAGCGTGCTTTTCATATTCGAGCCGGAACCAACCGTGCTCGGTGATGAAATCACCAAGCAGCTTCCCGAGTACCCCAAGAACGGCAAGGGCTACGTGCTCCACGCGGGCCAGGAGGTGGATTTTGCCGCATTCCAAGACCCGCTGCTAAGGCTGGAGGCTGTTGGGAACGAATTCATATTGAGCGAGAAGGGCGAGCCGAAACGCCGCTTCACGCCAAGGCCCGCATACAGCTCATGCAGCGAATTCACCTCAATGCCTTCGAAATGAAACGCGCGCAAGTTTTTTTTTAGGTAGACGATGCAACGGCCATTTTTCTCATGCGATCCAATTTTTCCCCTGCTATGGCTAATGGTAAAAAAAAGGAAATAGCGGAGGGTGGATTTGAACCACCGGTCTCCGGGTTATGAGCCCAGCGGGCATTCAGGTGGCCCGTTCTTTCTTCTTCAGGAAGGAGGGCCCTATGGAAAATTATGGGCCATCGCTTATGCATGGAAAAAGAAAGGGCTCGTCTCCTGGCTACCCTACCCCGCTATGAGGAAAAGGTTTATGCGTGAACGTGTTAAAAACGGTTTGGTTCAAGGGAAAATTAGAAGGGGCGGATGAATCTTTCCTCCTGTGGCATATCGCCCCTTGCTGAAAGGATCCTCTCGATTGCCTTTATGCGGATCTCCGCTTTCTTCAACTCTTCTGTCGAATCCATGTATTTCAGGTCTGAATTGCACGAAGGGCACCTGAATTTGTTATCCATGGCAAATTCAAAATGAAGCTTTGAACAGCCCTTCCTGCACCGGTAAAGCACAGCATCCTCGCTTGCAACGATCCCCTGCCTGAGCCTTTCCACTTCCTTGCGCTTTATCATAAGGAAATTCTGCATTGCCCTATCCATGTTGAGCCTCCAGGTGTAGGTGAACCAGCCGTTTTGCATATTCTTCTCGCGGGAATATTCCACGAAACCAAAAGAGTGGAGGTGGTTTAGAATGGAACGTATCTCGGCGATCTTCAGGCGGGTTTTTTGCTCGATTATTTCATCGGTTGCGCCATCCCCCATGCTCAAAAGGATCTGCAAGCCCTTATTCCCGATGCTTTCCAGCACGAATTCATGAAGGTATTTTACGAAATCAGGACCCTTTGGGCGTTTGGGAACCTTGCGCATACCTAACCTATTATCAGAGAAAATATATATTCCTTTTGCAATTTGCTGATGATATCATAGTGAAATATCGATCATTCGAAAAAAGACACAATTGTTTTTTCAACGAGCATTTTTTGGAGCAGATGCGCATCTCCAAAGCGTTCCGGGAGGGAATATTCCTTGGCGAGCATTGCGGGCGTTTTGCCTTCCATCCGGAACCGTGCCCTCTTCCCGATCACGGATATGGTTTTTTCCGGAATCCTCCCTTCGCTGACAATCCCCACGATTCCTCCCTTTCCATCGCAGAATGCGGCCGCGCGCTTGATGTTCCTCGTGCATGCGATCCTGCAGATCCATTCGAGCGCAAAATCCCTGGCCGCATTCTCGCCGTTTGCAAAATCCTTGCGCGCAAGGCCGTGGCAGAACTTAACGAAGTGCCCAAGGGCCGCAAGTTCTGGCCGTATTGATATGGCTTTATAATCCTTGACGGCTCTAATTATGTCCCCGTTGTCCAGCCGGGTATCAAGGAACAAAAAGTTCAGCATATTCCCAAAACTAGGCCCGCAATAATTTAAATGTTTCCTCCTTTGGGGGTGTTCATCCATGGTCCAATACCACGCATCATTCAAGACGAAAAATAGCGGCACTGGCGCAAAGAAGCGCACCACGCGGGACAAGGTGCTCGCAAATTACGGCGGGTTCTTTGCCAAGCCAAAATTCGACAAGGAGGCCGAAAAGGAATCCAGGGAAGTGCAGAAAGGCAAGGGCGCTTCCATCAAGGTCAGGCTGAAGACCGCGATTTATGCCAATGTCGTGCAGAAGGATCGGAAAATAAAAAAATCCCGGATAACGAATGTCATCGAAAGCCCTGACAACCGCCATTACACCAGCGAAAACGTGATCACGAAGGGAGCCATCATAGAAACGGAGCTTGGGAAGGCGCGCGTGACCAGCAGGCCTTCGCAGCACGGGGTCGTTAATGCCGTCCTGATCTAACTTCCTTTTTTTCCTGCCAGATGCTATTTGCCTAAGTTTGAGGCCGGAGAGCTAACCTTGTATTCATCTCCTAATTTCCCCCCTTCCGGCATTCCTTGCACTTTTATAATCAGGTCGAAATTTTCGATAGCACAAGGTTCAATACCATTACCACAAGCGCGATCACAATTACCTTTACGACGCTTTTAATGACGTTTCTATTTACGATCTTTCCAAGGTAGACCCCAAGCAGGGCTAGCATACCTACTGAGATTGCGACACTGTAATAATATGAATCTGGGGATGGAAATATCCACATCGGGAGCGTCGATATGAGGATCCCGATGAATGCCGAAATGCTATTTACCAGGGCACGGTCCCTTGCCTTGAAATTCAGCTTACGATCCAGCAGAGTGAAGCGCAATTGCCCCTGCCTTAGCCCCATCGCCTTTTCGACCTTTATCCTTTCCTTGATGATTTCCGTTTCCTCGGCAAGGTAGGCGCCCGAATAATTAGATGCGGCAATACCAACGCCAACACTTAGCGCAAGCCTTACGACCTCGATGTTGTTTGTAATGCCTGAAAGGTAAGTAGCAGTCAGCACGCTAAGGGATGTAAGGCTCGCATCCATTAGTCCCAAGGTAAGGTAGCGGCTATATGAAAGAATCCTTTTCAATGCGCCGATCATTGCTCCCCCACTACATGTTGCACGGTCTGGATGACCCCTCCCGAATGCATCACGACATCGGAGACCTTCTCAAAATCAAGCCCCTCCCCGTGAATTGATACCTTCAAGGTTTCCGTGCTTCTCTCGAAGTCTGTTAGGGTAATATCCACGCGCTTGACATTCTTGACCTTCTCAAGGGCGCGCATTAGCTCTATTATCTGCAGGTCCGAGGGCTTTAGTATCTCGAGGGTTATTTCGCTTATCTTCAGCATAACTATCGCTAACTATTTGCGCATCCAATATAAAAAGGGTTCCGAAATGCGGGAGACGATTTAGTTGAATGGCAAGCGGTTTTTGTTTCTCATCCATTCTCGAGCAGATCCAGGCTCTTCTTGAATAATTTGGGCGTCCGTTTAAGCATTCGGAATAGCTTTTGGGCATATTCGGGTGATTTCAATGTGCGGCCCCAGCTGAGCATCTCTTTAAGCACCCTTATTTCGTCAAGCATAAGGCGCGGAATGAGGAAATTCCCCCGAACATGCTCCTTGCCAGCAGCGCCCATCCTCCCGGCAACCCTTGGGTTTTTCAGCAGATATTCCACTTTGTCAGCGCATTCGTCGATTCCATTGATAAGAAAGCCGCTCTTGCCATTCTGGATCTGCCGTGGGATGCCCCCTACATTCGAAGCGACTACTGGCGTTCCCTTCCAGAGGGCTTCGCTTACGGTCAGCCCAAAGCCCTCCCGGATGGATTTCTGGACGATTACCGCTGCCTCCTTTTGCAAGGCATTTGCAAGAAGGTCGCTTTGCAGGCTTATGATGTGGACATCCCTTTCCTTTTGGGCTATCCGGAACACTTCTGATAATATTTTTTCGCTTTCGGGATCATCGGAAGCATGACTGCCAAGCAGCACCAACTGGCATTTAGCCTTGCTCCGCACTTTCTTGAATGCCCTTATGACCCCCACAGGGTCCTTCCAGGGATCAAAGCGCGATATCTGCGCGACAATTGGCTTATCAGTATCGATGCCATTCCTGCACAGGATGGATTGTGCTTCCTTGCTTCCAAGCGGCCGGTTCTTTTCAGATAATGGATCGATTGCGGGAGGTATCACGAATATGGGTTTGCCAATGGCCTTTCCATACTTTTCCTCGGATACTATTGCTGCATCGTATTTCGAATAATATTTGCGCATATATTTCATTGCAGGTTCATGGGGTGTGCTAAGGTCTATATGTACCCTCCAAACCCAGGGCTGGGCCTTTTGGTAGGTTTCAAGCTCAAGCAGCATGGGCAGCGGCTTCCATATTTCCGGGGAGCTTCTGGGGTAATAATTGATCAGCGGGCATGGTTGCGGATCGTCTATGATGACGCAATCGTACCATTTAAGGTTCGTGAAAACCGAATTCGATTCTACTGTTTTCTCAAATATTTCCTTCTCTGCCTTTGTTAGCATCTTGGGATTTCCTTGCAGGCAGTTGTGGAGTTTTTTCGTTACGAGGAAGAAATCGCGGCTGCCCTTTAGGAGCCTCCACTCCATCTTAAGGCCCACTTCATTCATGAGGGGCACATACGCGTTTAGCATTTCCGCAACGCCCCCCCCATAGAAGGTGGAGTTGACGTGCACGAAGGACTTTCCTTCTATTTTCGAGGCCTCTTCGCGTATCTCCTCAATGATTTCCTCCCCAACTATGTTGCGGTAGTTGCTGATTTTCTGCATGGTGTGAATCGCCTTAAGCATCAAGCGCTTTTATAGCTTTCCGCATGATTTTGCCAACTTCCGAAACGTTCTTCGCATAATAGGCCGCGGCGCTTTTTTTCCGCCTTCCTACGACAACCCCTATTGCTTGCCGGATCCTCCTGATGGCAATAAACGCCTCCTCGTCGGCCGCATCGTCCCCGAAATAAAGCAAAATTTCCCTGCTGCCAAGGCCGGATGCCATTTTTCTTATGGTGCCTGCCTTTGTCGGCGCAGAAAAAAGCCTTGCCTCGATGGCCTTTTTCCCTAAATAGACTCTTAATCCAAATCCTTCCATGATGGCGCGCGCCCTTCCTTCCAATTTTCCCTGCCGGGCGCGTGCAACTTTCCTGAAATGCACAACCAGCCCCATTTTCTTATCCTCGATCCAAGCGCCCTCATATTGCCTTATGAGGTGTGAAATTGCCGCTCTTGCCTTCTCAATGGCTTTCTTCCCTGCCTTTCCGATCCTTCCTGGCTTTCCTGCATCCTCGAGGCCGTGAAGCCCGATTATACGCGCACGTTTCAACTCAGGCAGTTTTTGCATTAGCGAATCTGCCGTCCGGCTGCTGAGTATTACCACCCTGGCAAGGACTTCGAGTTCAGAAAGCGATTTTTGCATTTGCCCATCTACGGCAGCTTCCCTTGGCGAATTAGCAATCCTTGCAAGCGTGCCATCGAAATCAAATGCGAAAGTGGGGCGCTTGCCCCGAATTATTTTTCCAATATGTAAAAGCAGGCGCTTCATAGCTTTTGCCCAACCCCTTTCCTAACTGCCTTTTCAAGGAATCTTTGCGCCCATGCAAATACGTCATTCCTGCTGATTTCCTCCTGCATGCGCTTCATCCTTTCCTGGCGCTCTGCAACCGGCATGCCAATTGCCTTTTCAATGGCATCCGCAATTTCGTTGACGGAATAGGGGTTGACGGGAAGCGCGTCCTTAAGCTCTGTAGATGCGCCTGCAAACCTGCTCAAAATCAGCACCCCTCTCCCGTCTGTTTTCGAGGCAACGTATTCCTTCGAAACAAGATTCATTCCATCATGAAGGGATGTGACGAGGCATATCCCCGCAATCTTGTAGAGCGAGTAGATTTCCTCGGGGGAAGCGTACCTTATGTCCAATATTACCGGTTTCCAGCTTCCCGTGGAATGCCTCCAATTGACCTCTTCCGCGAGCGTTTCGAGCTCCTCGTTGAATTGCTGGTATTCCGGAAGGTGAATCCTTGTCGGGGAGGCTATCTGGACAAGGGTTAACTCCTCGGCCATTTCGGGGTGCCTTGTCAGCACCAAGTCTATTGCCTTTATTTTTTCCGGCAACCCCTTGGTGTAATCCATCCGATCGACACCGATTGCGACGACTCCTTTCCTCAGGCCGTATTTTTTCGCAACTTTCACAACTGCGCTTTCCTGCACCTTTTCCGAGAAGGCCTGAATCCCCCGGTAATCTACGCTTATGGGCTCTGCAACAACTGAAATTTCACGCCCCTTGTAAACGACCGTGGATGTCACCTTGTCGATGCGCGCCTCGAGGGTCTGGTCCACCGATTCGAGGAAATTGCTCGCATAATACGGCGTGTTGAACCCTATCAGGTCGTTGGATAGCATTGCATCCAGGATTTCCTCGTGCCAGGGGCATACTTTGAATACCTGCGGGTTGGGCCAAGGAATGTGCCAGAAATATGCGGAAATGCCTTCAGGCTCCATTTCTTTTAGGTACTTGGCGGCCAGCACCAGCTGGTAATCGTTAATCCAGGTAATCGCATCCGCTTTCCCGGTATCGGCACTTATTGCTTCGGCGAATTTCCTGTTGACCCCGCGGAAAATTTCCCATTGCTCGTCAATGAACCGGGGCCTTACGTAAACCACATGGGAAAGCGGCCAAAGCGCGCCGTTGGCAACGCCGCTAAGGAATCCATCCTGCTCCTTTTTCGAGAAAAAGAGCCTCCGTAAGGTGTATGAATTTTCACCCGGGGGAAGCTGCATTTTACCGTCATTTCCAACAAGCTCCCTGTCGGCTTCGCCCGAGCCGTGCGCGATCCAGGTGCCATGGCATGAGCGCATGACCGGTTCCAGCGCCGTTACGACCCCGCCGGTGCCCCTTCTCCACCGGATTTCCTCCTCCTCAAAGTAATTCACGTACGGCTCGCTGCTGGAGGCAAGAACAAGCGCCTTGTTCCCGAGCATTTCCTTGACTTTGGATGCAAACTCCTGCATAGATCAATTAACCTCAAAAGCTCCGCGCCCGGTATTTTGGAAAGTCATCTGGCGTTTATGCCATCGGCTCCCTTTTCCGAACTCATCCATTTACTTTATTTTCCCAAGCTATTAAAACCTTCCAAAGATGCGTAGTCGATCGTGGAAATAGCCATTTGCGATTGTCGTAAATTGTTTTTCCGCAATGGATGCAGCCAACGGATGACGGGAATTTATTTTTGATCATGTGGCAAATGGTTCCCGCAACTTTTTCTTTCGGTTTCTTGCATAGGCGGCCATCGAAAGGTTTTAATCGGCGGCAGGATTTCCTTGTAGAGGTGCTCTGGATGTCGCAGGAATTCTTCCTTCTCGGGTCAATAATCGTAATCGGCTTCTTTTCGCTCATGTTCTTTGAGCGCACCAAAATCCCCGACGTACTTTTCCTGATCCTCCTTGGCGTCTTGCTAGGGCCCGTTCTGCACGTGGTTGATGCCTCCCCGACTTCCCTCATCTCCCAGCTCCTTCCGTTCGTTGGGACCTTGGCTCTTATCATACTCCTTTTTGACGGCGGGATCAACCTGAACATTTTCAAGGTGGTAAAGGAGCTAGGAAAGGCAAGCGTCTTTACCCTGCTGGTGTTCCTGCTTGCGCTTTTCTTCGTTGGATTTGCCATGAAAATTCTGGCCGGCTGGCAGCTGGTTGAGGGCCTTCTTTTAGGCGCGGTAATCGGCGGAAGCTCTTCTGCGGTAGTTGTTTCCATCATCTCCAAGATTTCGATGCCCGAGGAAAACAAGACCGTGCTGACACTTGAATCCGCCCTTACCGACGCTCTTTGCGTCATCGCCACTTTCACCCTGCTTGGCATCATCGTGAGCAACTCGCTTGATATCTCAAGGGTTGGCAATCAGCTCGCATCCGCCTTTTCCATCGCGTTCATGGTCGCGGCCGCATTCGCGATAGTTTGGATTGTTGTGCTGCAAAGGTTCTACGGCAAGCCGTTTGGTTTTCTTCTGACGATTGCAGTGCTGTTCATAATGTATGCGTTTGTCGAATCGATCGGCGGCAACGGCGCAATTGCGGTGCTGGTATTTGGCGTCCTCCTAAGCAGCATGCAGGAGCTTGCAAAGCTCCTCAAAATCGAGGGGGATTTCGGCCTCGAAAAGAAGCTGCGCGAATTCCAGGTGGAGATATCGTTTTTCGTAAGGACGTTCTTTTTCGTGTATTTGGGGCTTATAATCAATTTTGCAGACCTTCCCCCTAATGTGATCATCCTATCTACTGTCCTTCTAATCCTCATTTTCCTTTCAAGGTATCTTGGGGTGCGGCTATTAAGCCAGCTTTTTACCGACAGCCGCCAAAATATCCTGATAATATCGATGATGCCTCGGGGCCTTGCTGCCGCGGTGCTCGCATTCATACCTGCAAGCGCGGCATACGGGGTGAAGCTCCCCTATTTTTCAGAATTGGTTTTCCTGATAATAATCTATACGAACGTGATCGCCACTGTTGGGGTGTACGCCTACGAATCCGGCTCCCAGGGGGCAAAGCCCCGCATAGTCGCAACAGCCCAGCACAGGTATCCTTACTCGAAAAAATAGCCAAAGGTGCTCTTTGATGTTTGATTGGATCTTCCCGCTATTCCTGGTCCTTGCGGGCATGGTTGTAATCTACAAGTCGGCGGAAAAGACAACCGAATATGCCTCCTTAATTGCCAGGTTCCTTGGAATTAGCGAGCTTGCGATCGGCTTCATATTGCTTTCCGTTGCAACATCCATGCCCGAACTGGTAATTTCGATTTCAGCAGCCCTTCGGGGAAGCACCGATCTTTCGGTTGGCAACGTATTCGGCGCCAATATATCCGACATACTGCTGGTTCTGGGGGCGGCGGCAGTTTTGAGGGTCGTGAACGTTCGGCGCAAGGACTTGAAGGAACTAGTCATGATCCTTCTTGCAACGTCCATCCTTTCGATGCTGTTTGTGATATATCGGCCGGGCCGTGCGGGTGGCTTTTTGCTCTTCCTCCTTTTCCTTTCCTATGCCTACTGGATGCTTACCAAGGATCGGGGGCGTAGGGCGCCCCTGAAAAAGAGGGTTCCAAAGGCATTTGTTGAGCCCTTCATCAAGTTCTGCCTTTTCGT
>JBDRDM010000045.1:0-4542 GCA_043820675.1 Microcaldota archaeon | reverse complement strand
ATGAGGAATACGAACATCCCTGTTCGCAAGTGAAACGGCCGTCCGTGCATGCCCGCAATTGCGGGCACGATGCAAGGGCTTAGGCCCGCTAAGACCAATGCCGCTGGAAACAGGAGGGAGACTACGGCCCGCCGCCCAATTTTTATTGTGATCCGATGGAGCATCAGGAATCGCTCGATAGAATCAGGTATCAAGCACAATATGCACGCAGGCACATCAAGGCCACCCAACGATTCCTTACGGATGCCGCTTCCGGCAAGGCTGTGGGGTTGGGGGAAAATAACATATCGGCAAACATAGCCGGGGGCCTTATGCGCTTTCTTGAAATACCTCCCGAATTGGAAAAGCGCGCAACGGACTTAACGCATAACATTCATCAACTAATTGCCACCATCAACGATGAGGTGCGCCCAACGCAGCTCATAAAAAATGAAGGAAAATCCACACGATTCATTACAGCTAGGAGAACCGAATCGGCAAGGATGGGAAAGGGCGAGGAAATCAGAAGCCTGTTGAAAGAGAAAATTGCAATAGAAAAGGAATATTTGAGGATTGTCAAAAATGCGCTTCGCATCCACAATCAAACCTAGGCAATTAGTGCATAACCTTTTTAACAGAAATTCGCTAACTCAAACATGCAAATCGCCTGGCTTTCGGACACATTCGAGCAAAACAACGGCGTTGCGACCTACCTTCAAGAAACGCTCCCGCTGCTTTCAAGGAAAGTGCCAGTTACCCTTTACACCGGAAGGGTGACACGGAAATACGATTTCAGGACTGTCTCATTGCCCTACCTAAAGGATCCGCTGCTTCCTTCCTACGATGTAATCCTACCGCCCATCAAGCCCATAAGGTGCGATATCGTGCATGCGCACTCGCAATATTCGCTTGGGCTTTTTGCAACGAAATTCAATGTCCCCAAGGTCGTGACGGCGCATTTCATACCCATGCACACATTGGAATCGATGTTCGGGCAGCATCCCCCCAAAGTGCTTGAGGAGGGGATGTGGAAATACGAAATTTGGCTTTTGAACCAGTTCGAGAGGGTCGTGACCCAAACGCAGGCGGGCAGGGAAATGTTCCAAAGGCGCGGGCTTAGGCGCAGGGTGGAAGTGATTGCAAACGGGATCAATCTCGATAATTACAAGGATGCGGATGGGAAACGGTTCAGGAAAAAATATGGGATAAGCAAGCAATTTGCTCTCTTCATCGGAAGGCTCGATGCAAGCAAGCAGCCGAACTGGGTCATTGATATCGCAAGGGAAATGAAAGGGGTGCAATTCGTGATATCGGGCAATGGGACCATGGAGGCGCTTTTAAAATCGACGGCGCCAAAAAACGTCATATTCTACCCCAGGTTTTCAAGGCAGGATCTGCTTGATGCGTATGCCGCGTGTTCAGCATTGCTGATGCCCTCCCTTACGGAAACCGAAGGGCTAGTTGCGCAGGAGGCAATGGCATGCGGCGCGCCGGTGCTCATTTCCGACCTGGATATTCTTCAAGAGGTCGTAGGGAAGGGCGGATTTGCGTGCGGCACGCCAAAAGTGATGGCGGAAAAACTCGAGGAAATTTTGGGGGATAGGAAGATGGAAGCCGAGATGAGGGAAAGGGCAAGGGAGGAGATAAAGAAGAGGGACATTAAGATATCGATTGAGAAGCTGGTTAAGTTATATGGATCTTTGGAATGAAATTAAGTTTATTGAAATGAAGTTTATTAGTTCAATTTTTTTGGGTGCAGATTTGATGAAAGGCAAAATCCACAGGAAATTCATAATGGAAGGGGGAAGGCAAAGTGAAAGGCGCATCGTTGCAATTTGCGATGCGGAGCTTTTGGGGAATGTGTTCGAGGAGGGCGATTTGATATTGGACCTTAAGAAGTACCGTAGTTTTTATGAGGGAGAAAGGGTAACTGTTGCAAAGGTCATTGAGATGGTGCAAAGTTCGGGCAACATCAATCTGGTTGGGAAAAAGGCAATTGCCGCGGCCTCGAAGGCAATTGCAATAGACGAAAAAAGCATTATGAAAATCAAGGGGGTTCCGCATTTGCAGATTTACCAGGTGTGAATCGGTTTTTAGCTTCCGCGAAAATCTTTTTTAAATAATCTTCCCGCCTAATCATTCCCAATCGATTATTTCAAACGAAATTGCCTCGCCCTCATTGTTGAATGCATAGGTTGATTGGGGCGTGTAGGGGAGGGATGCGATGAAATGGATGCGGTAATGCCTGGAGAAAAGGTCCTTATCCGCCCTTGAGGGCTGGGCTACACCATGCGATGGATGCGAATGGAAGGTTGCAACGATCGTCGGATCGGTCGGCATGTAAAATACGGGGAATGTCGCGGAATTCTCATCCGAAATGCTAAGGGGCGCTAGGAAAAGTTCGCAAAGGATGCCATCCCTTTCCCGGAAAAGGCCCAAAAACTCGCTCGGGTAGGAGTTCTTTGCGCCCATAAGGGCGCTTTCCAGGGCATGGCGGGTAATCCTTACAACCGGCCGCTCTCCATCTAAACTCATATCGGTTCAAACCCATCATTTTTATTCAAGGATGCCTTTCCTCTTATATGGAAAAGCTCACTTTAAAGGATTTGGTTAAAGAGGTAAAAAACCTGCAAGGGAAGACCCTGATATCATTCCATTCCATGGGGGATGTGGACGCGCTTGCGAGCGCATTTGCACTGAGGGAGGCAATAAAGGGTTCGGAAGTGAGGAGAATTGATTCCGTGAATTCCCAGGCGCGCAAGGTTTGGGCAATGCTCGATTTGGAATTGGATGCGGCAGGGGGGGAGGATCTTTGGCAATACGATAATCTCATTTTTGTCGATGTCAGCACCCCATCACTGCTTGGGAATCTGAGGCATGCGGTGGAGAAATACAAGGGGAACTTATTTGCAATCGATCACCATTCCCACAACCAGCCCTTGCATGCGAAAATCTATGTGGATGCAACAAAAACAAGTTGCGCTGAAGTGGTCTACGGGATTTTGAAGGCTATGAAGAAAAAACCTGGAAAGGAAGCATCAAAACTGATTGCAGCAGGAATTGTTTCAGATACCGCCAACATGAAAAGCGCTACAACCTCATCAATTATTGCACTGGGAGAGTGCCTCAAATCTTCGGGGATGGAATTACAGGAGTTGTATGATTTGCTTACGGTAAGGGAGGATCCATCGGAAAAAATTGCGGTAATTGAAGCGGTTAAACGCGCAAGGATCGAGAGGATCAAGGATATTGTGATTGCGGAATCATATGTCGGTGCATATGAGCTTAGGTGCGCCGCTGCGCTTGTGCAGCTTGGATGCGATTTTGCGGTCGTTGCAAACCAGAAGGAGGGAAAGGCATCTGCCGTGAAGGGAAGGATACCTGAATTGAAGAAAATCAATGTCGGAAAGCTGATGGATGAGGTTGCGCGGGAGCTGAAAGGAAGCGGAGGGGGGCACGAGATGGTGGGCGGCTCCAATTACGTACACGGATTGGACGCACTTATCGCCGCGGATAAATTGATGGCAAAAGTCAGGGAGGAAATTGGCTGATTTAGTTTATTGCCCGATTTAGGCTAAGAGGGATCGCTGATTTTATGAGGAAATTGAGGACTCGAATGGCAAATCCGCAACCGGAAAAAGGTAAAATCCTGCGCATCCACAAACTGCTCCTCAAGGAATATGGCAAAATCAAACCTTGGAAGAAATCCCCCCTGGATACACTTGTTGCAGTGATCCTATCGCAGAACACCAATGATAGGAATTCGTTTGCTGCATTTGAAAAATTGAAAAAGAGGTTCGGGAATTGGAATGATCTGCTTAAAGCTCCAGTTTCACAAATTACCGAACTAATCAAAATAGGCGGGCTGGCGGACATCAAGGCAAGAAGGATCAAAGAGGTCCTCATAGCAATAAGGGAAAAGGAGGGGAAATTGAGCTTGAAGCGGCTTGAGGGCATGCCCCCTGCGGAAGCACGCAATTACCTCATGCAATTCAAGGGGATTGGGCCAAAGAGCGCGGCCGTGATAGTTGCGTTCGCATTTGGAAAGCCAAGCTTTCCCATAGATACCCATATTTTCAGGGTAATAAAGCGGATTCCCCTAATTCCGGAAAATACCTCGTATGAAAACGCGCATTTGCTGATGGATGGGATGGTTCCGGATGCCCTGAAAATACCCCTACACATGGAAATCATAGAGCACGGAAGGAAGGTGTGCAAATCGCAATCGCCATTTTGCGGGAAATGCGTGCTAAGTGGGGAATGCGGAAGGGTAGGGATATCAAAATCCGATGCCCGATGAACATTACCAAAGCCAATAATAATCCGGATTGCAAAATGATAAAGGGTGGGTCATATGGAAGCAAAGGCGGGGGGCAAGAACTATGAAAGCATACTGAAATTCTACAAGCCAAACAAGGCAATGCAGGGAAGCGCTTGCCAATTCGACTTTGCACCGGATAAGCAGGCGGTGTTCTTCGAGATCGCAAGGCAATTGGAGGAAAGGAAATTCGATTGGGGGAATAAGCTTGCATTCAAGATGGCGGATGTGGACATATGCAAGGT
>JBDRDM010000044.1:0-9383 GCA_043820675.1 Microcaldota archaeon | reverse complement strand
CTCAGAATTCCCCCGTCACGCTTTCGCGCATTGCGGAATTTTCGCGCCTGCTGCACCCCGTAGGGCTTGGGCCCTTGTCTCAGTGCCCATCTCGAGGCTCCTACTCCCATAGCCTCTACTGATTATAGGCTTGGTGGGCCTTTACCCCACCAACTACCTAATCAGCCGCACTCCCATCCTAAGGCGGAGTTGCTACAATTTACAATCCTTATTGTTTTGGCGTCGTTCCAGACATCCAAAACTACGGCGTATTACCGTCAGTTTCCCGACGTTGTCCGCCTCCATAGGGTAGGTTAAGTACGTGTTACTGAGCCGTTCGCTGCGCTGCAAAGCTGCAGCGCAAAACTTGCATGGCTTAATCGAATTCTGATAGCGGTATCCTCCAGCAGGATCAACTGGTATTACAACCTGCCGTCGTAAAGACAGCAGGCTGTGTACTCAGCTAAACGCTGAATACGATACGAATCGCAAGAACTAATGGCGTTTGCTCCTCAGCACCTGAGTCGAATTTGAAGCTTCAAACCTACTCAAATTCCCATTTTCGCTACAGTGGAATGAAGCGCGCTAGGCACTAATCATGATATCATAGTAGCCAAGCCCATCTTCAAAGATCAGTCATAGCTTTGGGCTCTGATTTACCGGGTCTGTAGCATTTAAACGCACGACTGCATGCCAGTTGTGCGGAGTAAAGTTTTGCACTCTAGTGTATTTAAACCTTCCCTCGTAGATGCTCCCGTATTGAAAGAAAAAAAAGAGGGAATTTTTTATGGTTGGATCCATGCCCATCCGCGCCTAAAAACGCTCTTTTTTCGGAAACCCGGGTGGGATCGGGGTTATTTTGGAATTTCGAGCGATATATTGAGCCCTTTTCCTCGAAATAACGCACCTTTTTTTTACGGCAATCTGGAATAAACCTTTTTTTGATTTTTTTTCCACCAAACGTATTTATCCCCTGCCGGCCGCTTTTTCCAGATATGGGCAAAAAAGGCTTCATTTTCAGTTTGGAGGCGGCCATTTCCTTGCTGCTGGCAATCTCGTTAATTGCGGGAATCCATTATTTGCGCCTTCCAAATTATTCCGGAGTTTACCTCAAGGAAATTGCAAACGACCTCCAGGAGGTCGCCGCAAAAAAATATTATTCGGAATTTGCAGCGTTTTCGAGGGAAGATTTTCTGGCGGGCGAAAACATCGGGGATGAATTTACCGCCCTGATCGATCGCTTGGGGGATTATTGCCTGATAATTGAGGCGCGGTTAAATTCGCTCCGGATAAATTGCGAGAAAAAAAACGAAAATAATTTCCAAAAAATAATCCCCACAAGCCGGATTTTTTTCGACGGGGAGGATTTCTTCGAGCTGAAGATGAGGCTGATTGCCTAACCACTCAGCCCCTATGCCTGTCCCTGAAAATGAATTGCGACGAACTGCTATGGATTTCCATTTCCCGATCCACGCGATGGATGCTTGAGAGCGCATTTGCATGATCAATATAAGCTGAAACGGCCCGTTTTATTTCATTTTTCCCGAAATTGGTTGAGACCGTGCTAATTCCGGCCCTGTTGTCATGTTGGATTGTGATCTTAATCTCTCCGGGAATACTGTCGATCCTCTTGCGGATGAATTCCAGCATGGCTTTTGCTGCCTGGACGCGCGGCCTTTCCCTTGTAATCATAAAATGCGGCTGCCGGGATTTTCGCTGCCTTGCCCCATAAAAGAGATTTTCCTCAAATCAAATTAAGGGGGGAGGGGCAACCCGAGTAGGGGGATATCCCCCTATAGGGGTTTTCGAACCCGGGCCGTAGGCTTTCTTCAGACCTTTCCATCCAGAAAGGGAGTGGAAGGCCCAAATCCTAACCAATGCCTTGCTTTTCTTTCCAAAAGAAGAACGGTGGCGCCGCAATAGAAGGATTTTGGCGCTACGCGCTATTTTCCGGAAGGAAAAGCACCTAGACCACAGCCGCAACTGGAATATTTTGGAAGAATCAATTTAACTAGTTTCCGTTATACAAAAAAACGATATTATCTGTTCTTCCTTCTCAAATATATTTTCGGATCAACCATTCTGAATTTTTCAGTTTCCGGGAGTGATCTCTGCATCAGCTCATTATGATCCCTCGGATTCATCCAATGAATACGATAAATCGCGTTCAATATTCCCTTTACATTTTTATGAGGTAACTCTGAAGGGGTTCGGCTATGCAAATTTCTAGCAAATAGCCAAAGTGGATTTGCACTTTTCCGGTCCCATTTCCCATAAGCCATCCGATCCCTTGAAGGAAAAGTGATTCCCGCAGAGGGATCGGCATAGTTTATTCCACTAATGTGCTTGTACCATTGCGAGAATATGCGCATTCTTGCTTGGCGCATTTTCAACTCATCTAGTTCAGATTTCTGATTCGGACTCAATCTATTCCTTCTAGAGAGTGTTTGCAACCTTTCCTTATGCTCACTCTCCCAAGGTTCTTTTTCACCGATCATCCATTCAGCTCCTTGTTGACGAGCTATCTCGATTCTTTTATTTAACAATGCGGACATTGCGCCCTTTCTCCTGAACTTTGGAGCAATTGCTAGATATTCCGAGAGTGCAATTCTGGGCTTATTGGAACTTCTTCTTGCTCGAGTTACATGCATGGTTGAGAAACCTATCAATTTAGGCTTTCCTTCAGGAGTTCTTTTATACTCAACTACGAAATGATAATTTGCAAAAGGACTTTGCCTTAGATTCTGCCAGAATGAATCAACAAATGTGCTTGCGGTTTGCTGTTCCCCCCTCGGAAATGATCGGCGGTAGAGCCTCAGGGATTGTGCAAGAAGATTCCTGTCGGTAGCATTGCCTGGCCTGAAATGGGAAAACTTCCGCCTTTTGAGCGGGAGATAAATCGGTATGTTTGAGCGCGCTTACCGCTGAGAATAACGCCGTCCTATCGCGTGTTCCCATTTGAAAAAATGAGGGGTGAATCGGGATTTGCCTAAATATTGCTCCTCTGATTCCTTTGATGTTTGCTTTTCCTTCCCAACCTTTCACCCGTACTTCGGGTTGTTTGCCTACGAATTCTTCCCTTGGTTTTGCAGGCTTCCTTGGTCTAGTGGCGGTATTTGGCATGGGATCTGATATCTATTCGCCATAGCGAATATATAAATCGAGAAGATTTTTTTAATACATTTTGGGGTAATCGATATTTGCATACCTTGCTCCCTTCTTAAAAACCGAGCAGATGAAGTCTGCGCGGCCCCGAAGAACGAAGTTCTTCAGGGAAGAAAGGTGCGGTGGCGCCGCGCCAAAGAAACACGATGCTTCGCATTTCTCCCAAAAAAAAGGCATCTAGGCCACAGCCGCAACTGGAATATTTTGGAAGAACGAGTAAAAAAACGGATTGCGCGGCGTTTAGCAGGCTATCCCGCCCCGGCTGGTTTGGCTTTTATTTCTATAAGGCATAATTGAATTATGAAGTTGAGGGGCAGCGAGGAAATAATGCGAATTGCCGGGGAGCATCCGGAAGCGTTAAGGAGTATTGGCACTATTTTTGATACCTCGATAGCAGCTGCTAACCAAAATTTGCGCAGGATTCATCCTAGGGATCGGTTTGAAGCAGAACGTGTTTTGAGGGGGGATATAACCGCGGCAATGAAGCGTCAATCCACCCGGGATATCGAGGCAATAGCTGTTCTTGCGCATTCCATCGGGGCGCGCATAGTAAGAGCCCAAAAAACCGGAAAGCATCCCGAAATAGCCCGCATATTAGGGTTGCCAGAAGTGAAGTCCACTCTTCCAAGGCCGGTTCTTTTACCCCTGCAAAATTTTCTTAAAAATGTTCGTAGGATTGGCGAACCGAGCGATGAAAAATCAGCCATATTTAAATGGAAATTAGCAAGGAATGCCCGCAATGTAAACCGGGGACATGAGGGTGCTATTAAGACGATGGAGCGCTCGTTTGGTACAACGAATATAACCGCTATGCGCGTTGGTGGTTTGATCCACATTAAAATTGATGGCAAAACCCATAAACTGAACATCCAGTCGGCCCTCGAGGAGGCGAATAGGGCGTTCTATCCTGATATGGCCGATATAATCCGCTTCCTTGGCGCCGGCCTTGCCTTCCCGAAAAAACCCTGATGATTTGTTTTTGGGGAATCGGGAAAAAAAGGAATCCGCAAATCAAATTAGAGGGGGTAAGGCAACAAGAGTAGGGGGGATTCCCACCCTGGAAATGTTATGGGGTCGCCGAGATTTGAACTCGGATCGCTGCCACATCGGCTTTCATCGCATAATGCTTAAAGCCATGCGGGAATGTCCAATCGCCTTTGCAATGCGTTTGGAAAGAAAGTCCCCAAGGCAGTAGGATGCCAGATTACCCCACGACCCCATTTCGCAAGGATTAGAATAGGCACAATTAAAATAAGATATCCATTGGAATAAAGAGCCAGGTCCTTTGCGGTTTGCTCTAATACCTGGAATATGGCAAAATCTCGTCTATCAGCTCCTCTTGCGCGAGCAGCATCCTCCGGCAGCAGTAGCGATCGAATCCCATTTTATCCATGATTTTCCCAACGTCCCCCTCCTTCTTGGTGTGCTGGATCTTCTCGACTTCCTCGCGGAACTCGTAGTACTTGTCGGCAACGACCTTGCCGCAGGAAAAGCACCGGACGGGAATCATCATATTTCATCGACCATTTTTTTTATTGAATTATTTTTTCTGATTGTTGACCTTGAATTTTAACCCCTTTTGACCTTTCCGGACCAAATCCCCATTTTTTTGATAATTTATTTTTTGCCTTTCTTCTTCGGTTTGGTTTTTACGGCTTTTTTTGCCTTTTTCCCAACCCGGACGTTTTCATTTGTGGAATGCAGCTCCTTGTTTTTCGGAGCCTCCTCCAATTCCTCATCTTCCGGGAGTTCGTCTTCCTCGGGGGCCTCCGCAATGCCTATCAGCTCCCCCCTGTAGCCGCACTCATGGCATTCGTATTTGTCCCCCCCGGAGGATTCCAACTGTTCCTCTATGGGCGCCCATTCATCCACCATTTTTGCGGGCTTAACTTCCGTGCTGCCGCAGTTTGGGCATACTTTCAAAACCCTTTTACGTCCTTTTGCCACTCTCATCATCCGTGTTGGTTTGGTATTTGCAAAACAAAATGCACCGGAGCCCCTTGCAACCTGTGCATTCCGTTCCCCCCTGTTTTCCGTCACCTATGGCGTACTTTCCATAAGTATATTAATTTACCTATAAGACTTCGTGAACCGCGCGCGCGCTTTGGGGCCCTTGAACTTTTTGGGCTCAACCCGCCTTGGGTCCTCAACAAGTAGGCTCCTATCGAAGTTTTGGAACTCGCTTTTAAGCTTGTCGTCCTTTGTGAATTTCAATATTGCCCTGGCAATTGCCGTCCTGGCGGCCTGCGCCTGACCCGAAAACCCCCCGCCCCTTGCGTTGATGTAGATGTCGAAATTGCGGACCTTGACGAAATTCAAGGGTTCGCCTACGACCTCGTTAAGGAAAGGCGAATCGTATGCCGAAAGCATCTTGCCGTTGAAGAATATCCTGCCGGTGCCTTCCGTTATGGAGGCGCGCGCGATAGCTTCCTTGCGCTTTCCGCGCGTTTGCATGCCCCTTTGCCTCTTCTTTTTTTCCGCTGCGGCGCTGCCTTGCACCTTCTTGTTTTCGGTCATCTTTTCCTGGTCATTTGCCATGTGCGTCCCCTCAGATCCTGCGGGTCAATTCCCCCAAAGTAATGGATTTATTTGCGAGCCTTTCGGATGTGAATTCGAATTTCTGCGCCTTCCCCTCGAATTCCTTGGGGACTCCCAGGTAGGCCTTGATGCGGGAGGCTGCCGCCTTCCCCCTGCCGGAATGCTTTGGAAGCATCCCGGAAATTATGCGCTTGAGCAGCAAGTCGGGCCTGCGCGGCCATTTGGAAGCGTGCTCGGGATTGGCCTTCTGGGTCATTCCCCTGCGTTTGTAGTAGATGCTTACGGTCTTTAGTGGATCGCCGCTTATCACTGCATTTTCCGCGTTTACGATGATTATTTCCTCGCCCTGGAGGGCCTTTTTTGCGGCGATTGCAGCAAGCCTTCCAACAATTGCGCCTTGCGCGTCGTAAATTATCATATGATTATCCTCACTTTCGAGCCCTTGGGGTTGGTTTGGATGAGTGAATCGATGGCAACTGCCTGGGCGCCCGCCTTGCTCATCTTGGTAAGCGCGGATTTAGAGTAGCGGTATGCACAGATCTTGACTTTCTTTGTAATTTCGCCAATTCCAAGAACCTTGCCCGGGACAAGCAGTACATCCCCATCTGAGGCAATCCTCGAAATTGCATTCAAATTGATTTCCACGCGCTGGCGGCTTGGCTTTTTTAGCATGAATGCGGCCTTCTTCCAAATGGGGGCCTTGTTCTTCCTGCCGGCCTTCTCAAGATTTATTATGAGCCCTTTCAGGCTAAAAATTTCGGTTCCTCTTTTCATTCTCTCACTTTTCACCAATTGGATTTTCCTCCCCAAAGGGAAGAAAAAAGATCATGCAGGGGCTGGGATTTTCCCGCTATTTGCCCCTTCCTTTAATAACCGGGCAGACCAGGTCCAGCCACGGTCGCAAAAAAGCTGGGCAAGGCGTTTTGAACCCAGGCATCCCTACGGAACAGAGACCTCAACCCTGCGCATTTGGCCAAAAATGATCGAGCCGTTCTGTTCTCGAGGCCGGCTTTTCATTTTTTTTGACCAGGCTCTGCCACCCCTGCAATTTTTTTCGTTTGATAAAAAACCTTTCATCAAAAGGAAGGCTTCAAGCCAGCCTTCGCCAGCATCCTTTCCGCTTCGCCATCGTCCATGCCAATGAAAGCGACTTTCTTTTCCCGGGACCTTGCGCCAAAAACCAATATTGCCTTCCTTCCCGTGATTTTCGAAAGCCCGGAAAGCATTTCCCTGTTTGCCGCATTTTCAGCAGCCTTGCTCCTTACCCGGACTATGATTTTACCATCCCTGCAAGCGATCCCGAATTTACGCGCGTTCGGGTTCACCCTTATTATCATTTTTTAAGCTCCTTTGCCTTTGAAAGCTCTTCGGTTTTTGAGGAAAGAATCTTGAGGGCGCGGAGAAGCTGCTGGCCTCCCGTCATATTATTGTAGCTCTCTACCACGAACTCGAATTCGGGATTCTTCTTTAAAATATCGTAATTGTATGAGCAAAGGGCGCTTTGGAATTTGGCGTGCTTTTTCATGGATCCCATGCCAATCTTCCCTTCAAGGCGCAGCTTTTGGTTAGGCCCAAGCTTGATGATCGGCACGTTGTCGTTGAATACTTTTATCGTTTCGTCGGTGCTCTTAAGGTCCCGTGAGTAGACCATGCAGGGCCCTTCCGCGTTAAGGGAAAGAGTTATCCCGACGGTTTCCGCGTGCGTTTCCTCGTATGTCAGGGGAACCATCGCAAGCCTTGCCGCGATGTAATCATTGAACATGGATGAATTGTTCTCGTAAAAATCGACCTCGTCGATTGCGAACGCCTCCAGATCCGATATGACGCACCTCCTAAGTGCGTTCATCATCGCAACGGACGTGCCCTTTACCGTCCCCTGGAGCCTTTGGCCCTCGTTTTTCGTTATGTCAATTTGCATAATTATCGACCTATACCCTCCTGCCGCGCTTGCCGCCCGGCCTTTTTGTTGAGTCCGTGGGCACCGGAGTAACATCCTCGATTTTCCCAATCCTAAGCCCGCTCCTTGCTAGCGCCCTTATGGCTGCCTGTGCGCCCGAGCCTGGCGTCTTTGTCGAATGGCCGCCCGGCGCGCGCACCCTGATGTTGATCCCAACAAGGCCACGCTCCTTTGCCTTGTCCGCTGCCTTGAAGGCGGCCTGCATGGCCGCGTAGGGGGATCCTTCCTCCCTTGAATTCTTGACGATCATGCCCCCGCTTCCCTTGGCAATGGTTTCCGCGCCGCTCAAATCGGTAATCGTGATGATCGTATCGTTCTTGGATGAGTATATGTGCGCAACTCCCCATTTTCCCTCCTTTTGGATGTACCTCTTCTCGAAGCGATCGTCCCTTTCTGCCCTGCGCGGTACAAACGGCGCGCTCTTCTTCTCCTCGGCCTTCGGCTCGGGTTTTGCCGCGGTTTCCGCGGCAATCGGCTCATCCTTTATTTCAGTTGCCATAATCAATTCCCACTCGGCTTTTCGGCCTTGATTTCGGTTGCCTCTAAGATTCCCGCGGCCATCGGCCCATCCGGAGCTTTTTGGGGCGGGGCTGCCTCCACTTTAATCGCATGCCCGTACCATTCGATTGCGGGCTCCTCTTCGAATTTCACTAAGTATGATGGCGATGAGACTTTCGTTCCCCTGACTGCAATATGGCCGTGCGCGATGAACTGCCGCGCCTGGCCCATGGTCTTTGCAAGGTGCTTCTTATAAACCACCGTCTGCAGCCTCCTATCTAGGATGTCCCTGATGGTAAGGGAAAGCACATCATCCAACGTAATGGTTTCCTTCCTTATGAGGAACCGCCTGATCCTTGCAATAAGCTTCTTGGATCTCTCCTCGACGTCCGTTCCCTTGCCCGAAAGCAGCCTGCGCGCCTCCCTTCGGATCTTCCTTAGGATTGTTTGCATCTTCCAGACCTCGCGCGCGTTCTTCAGCTCGTATTCCTTCTTGAGCTTGGACTCGGTTTCGATGCGGGTCTTGTCCCACAGCTTCTTTGGCTTCTCGTAGGATTTTCTTAGCCTTTTTGCCCCCATTGTGAATCACAAACAAAATTTATTTATTACGTATTTGTCCCGTATCCCGTCATAATCTGAATTGTTCAAAGTCACTTCTTCTTTTCCGCGCCCTTGCCCTTGTCCTGCGCGGACGTAGCTGCCGCGGCCTTTGCCTCCTTTATTGCCTTCTTCATGACCCCGACCGTAAAGCCGCTCCTGCCGGTTGTGCGGCTGTGCTGCCCGCGCACCCGTTGTCCTAGGGTAAACCTCCAGCCCTTGTAGGTGTGGGTGTCCTTTTCGATCTGTATGTCCTGCCTATGTGAAAAGCTTAAATCATTCATGAGCAAATGCAGGTTCTTGCCGCTCTCCCTATCACGCTGGCGGTTGAGAAGGTATGGCTTTACGCCGTGCGCTGTTGGGTTCTTGAGGATTGCATCGATCTTATCCATTTGCTCTTCAGATATGTCGCCGACCCTTGTTTTATTTGTGATCTTGAGTTCCCTGATGATGATTTTTTCCATGACCCTTGCGAGTGTGGCGCCAATTCCCCTAACCCGGAGGAGCGCCTTGTAGATGTTGAAATGGCCGTCCAAATCCTTTCCGTAAACCCTAACGATGCCCCTGAAATTCGGGTCCTCGTCCTGCTTTATTACAACCGGCTGGCCGGGCCTTTCCTGATGGTGTGGCTTGCCTGCCTGGCTTGGAA
>JBDRDM010000043.1:0-5222 GCA_043820675.1 Microcaldota archaeon | reverse complement strand
ACATTGCTCTTCTCATCAAAGAACACGATTGTGACATCATCTCCTTTGACTAACCCGGTTCCCTGACCGTACAGTCTCGAATATGCCGACTGGTCCACTCCGCCAAAATAGCTAAGTTCGGATTTTTCCAATTGAATGGATTCCTTGCTCCATGCCCATGTGCCCCTTGATGCGACTGCGCGCATGAATATGCCTGTAATTAATGATGGGTAATTGTTGACCCTGACGATGAAATTGGGCGTCTTGGCGATGGCAATATTGCTGTTGTAATCGATTACCATGTCCTGGCTCTTTGTTACTGTGTGGGCGATTATTTGCAATTTCTTGCTGTCAAAAAGGGAAACGTCCAGGGCCCTTTCCATGGGCGCCCCGAATACCGGCACGATAGTTTCGGTTTGCCCGGCTGGCAGCACTTGTCCGGGGTATCCTATGATGTTAACCCTGATCGATCCGCTTGAAACCAACGTCCCGAGTACTCGTACATTCCTGTCCGCAAGGTTAAGCCCAGTAGATGTGAGGCTGCTCCAATCTATTTCTATAGATATTTCCGCATCGGGCAACGCTTCAGGCACACGGATTTTCTTTTCAACAGTCCTATCCGATTCTGGCTCGTGCATCACGATTACGATTTCTCCGGGTTTTGTAATTATTGGCGTTTCCGATTCGGTGACCCTCCGAACAACAGGCACCTTTATTGCTACCGGTTTTGCGCCTTCCTCCATTTTCAAGCCTCCGCTTTCCGCGGGCACGCTTTTGGCTGTGTCGGTTTTTGCCGAGATCTCGATTTCCTTGCCGGTGTCGATGCCTGTAACTTTCACTTTCAATTTAACGTCCGAAAAATCGAAAACCACGTCCGGATTCTTCCCTTCCTTGATGTTGCTAACTGTAATCCGCTTCTGCGCGAGGTCATTTTGCATGCTTGCAAATAGCGTGAGGGGTTCTTTGCCCGCTTGCGCAAAAATGGTGACTCCCTGCTCGTTAACTTGCAATAATTCAGGAGCGGCATCCGCCATTACCATTTGGTCATAATTGTATTCCGAAGATTCCGGATCCTTGGCAACAGTTGCCTTATCTCCCTGGAAACCGTAAACTTCCACCGGCCCCGTATTACCCTTTACCAGCACCTTAATTTCCCCAAGTTTCTTGCTCGATTCAACGGTCTTGACATCGTACGGGTTGACTTTCACAACCACCTGATCCTGCTGCCGGACCGTCTCGCATAATTTGGTGGTTTTTGTGCAAATCTTAACTGTTAGGACGTACAATCCGGCCGGAGCCTTTACCGGCGCCCTTTCACCATCTCCAGTCCCAAGATAGTAGCCCCTCCAGGTCTCTGTTGCAAGATAGGTGCCCGTCTGCACTTTCCCTGTAGCCTCCGAAGCAATCCCTTTCAAATTCCTGCCCCTATATGAAGTTCTGTGCACGAGTTCTCCCGTGTTGTCTGCAAGTACCCCGCTAAAGTGCCTGACCTCGAAAACGTAATCCGAATTGTCCCTGTCGAACTCCACATTGAAAATAAGCATCTCCAGCTCCGGCGTGAATGACATGGTTTCCCTTTCCTTCAAATCCTTCGCATAAAACGGAAGCTTCCGAAGTGCAGGTGCGCCATCATATGCGGGCCTTGCCCGAAGGTTCTTGATTAAATCTCCAGTGGTTGCAGTTACTGAAACCTCCTTGCTTACCTCAACTTTCGAGAGGGGAACAACCGTAAACACAACTTCATCCTTGTTTTCGGGCGATTGCATCACAAACAGGAGGAATTTGTTTCCAATCAGCCTATAGAAAGGCCAGCCATTCTTGTTGTCCGGGGATATGGAAAGGGTGCATGGTTCTGCGCCAAGAAGGCATTTTTCATCATCAATTTGCACCAGTGCAGATGTTGATCCCTTGTCCTTGAGGGCAATTTTCATCGCCGGCTTGGATCCCTGGTAAACCAAAGCGGCATCACTTGTTGAAAGCGTGAACTGGGTTATTCCATCCTTGTGGCTGATTACCAGCTTTTCCTCCTCATAGACTTCGGAGGAAAGGGCCGCCTTTACAATGTACTGGCCATCCTCAAGCTCCCCGATATCCTTGGTCAAATCCACGGTTTCAGAAATATCCTCGCCCGCATAAATGTATTCCTTGCTTTCGCCAACTTTTACCGTTTCGGTTTCCATTTCCGTATCCAGTTCGGAGGGCCATTCGAGTTTTTGCAATCCTTCCAAATTTATTTGGACCGATCCCATCTCCCTTATTGTTTGCGCATACTCGAGCATTTTCGGGAAGTATTGCCTGGTTGCGGTGACATCGAGTTTCACCGTTGCCTTTCCGCCTACGGTTTTTTCTATTTCCACTGCTGCCTTGGATTCCGGCTGGGCGCCTCCGGATACTGCTTCCCCGAATGTAAGATCCACGGACTTTGGCCTAAAGCCAAATTCCAGATTTTCCGATTTCGGAACAAGTGCAATGAAGTTTGCAGTGCTCTTCGAATTCACATCCAAGCCGTCTGCAAGGTATTTTAGCAATTCCTTGCGGACCTTTTCCGGTGCATTGGATATCGTTCCATCCCCGGTGACATCGTAAATTTTCCTTGCTATTTCTCCCTGCGTGGGGTTGCTCAAGGTGCCCGCATTTTCGATCAGAAGGCCAGTGATGAATATGTTTTCCTTCAAGGCGCGGGTCCGTTTGCCAAGTACCCTCAACGGGACGATCTGGCCGCCGAAATCGTATTCGAGCGTTTCAATGGGCCCTATCTTTCCTTCGAATTTTTCGAGGGAAACGCCATTTATTTTGATTATGCTCTTGCTTATCGGGGAGTCCCCCTTCTCCAGGTAATAAATCTGCAGCCGGTTTTCCGGAACTACTTCCCGTTTCGCAATCTCAGAAACTTCAACGTAAACTTTCCTGAACGCCTTCCATTCGGATTCCTTGTAGCTTAGGCCCAGGGGCGCAGCCTTCTTCAAATCGCCATCATCGAAGGGAAGTTCGCAATATTTCACCTTTCCGGGCTCCCCATAGCACTCGAATTCCTTGGCGTCCTTGTCCTCGAGCCTTATGGGGTTGAATCGCAGTTTTTCTCCGGTAAGCGTGAATAATTCATAATTGAAGAATTCCTTCCTGATGTATATTTTCCTGACTTGGAACGATCCCTGCAAGCGCTCAAGCCCCCGGGATTTGATGCCAAGCGAAACCAGCGGGTTGAATGCCTTAAGGCCGTTTACCCCTTCAAACACAAGCTCGGTAGCCTTGCCAAAATCAAATGAGCAATAACCTTCCGCATCCGCTTTGCATGACGTGCCGCTTGCCTCGAATGTTACCTTGGCAGATTCAGGTATGCTGATTGAACGCAATTCGAAAACATAACTTGAGTCGATGAGCCCAATATCCAGCTTGATTGGCGCCTCATCCGCAGCATGGGCCTGCGGAAGCACGAACAGCAAAATTGCGGACAGTAAAAGAAACAGGATCGCCTTGCTCATACGCTCACCTCCAATATTAGGTTTAACATGACTCTTATGACTTTTAAACGTTACTGGGGAATCGCCCGGTTTTGGGCCATAAAATCCGAATAACAGGAAGTATCGGTACCGAATAACTTGAACTGTATTTTATTTATTATGATATCTAGCATTTTTCAATTCCTGGGGGTCCGAGCACATGCCCATTCGGTTGTAAATCCTGGCCTTCAAGGATGGCCTGCCATTCATTCGGATCCCCCAAACGATTATTTAAGCATTGGGGCTGATATTTAATTGGTGGTTGGAATGCCCGAAAAACCTA
The DNA here is from genome assembly GCA_043820675.1 of Microcaldota archaeon. Taxonomy (GTDB): domain Archaea; phylum Micrarchaeota; class Micrarchaeia; order Norongarragalinales; family SBBD01; genus JACRGC01. Next base: position 1,460 of record JBDRDM010000043.1, on the reverse strand, counting down.
TAAGACCAAAAGTTGAAGTTTTTTCACAACGAAGCCCAAAATCCCCCCAGGTTAAGGCATCCGAAAGAAAAGAGTTCTTGGATAATGCAGTCGGAACCGTATTCCATAAGGATTGGGGGTTCAAGAGCACTGATCCCCTTCGATTCATGATTGTCAAAGAGAGGAGCGGCGATCCATCCGGTGCTTGGTATGGTCATATTCCCATCGGGAATGAAGTTGCAAGCGGCCAATACCAGAGAACCCACTTCAGTTTGAATGAACTCCCAAAAGCACAAGGCGCGGATCTGTTGAATCTGATTTCGAAAAAGGTAGCCTCATATTCTTCGCCAAGGCTTTCCAACAAATCACAGGATGGCCAGGTTGCAAGGAACGAATGGCACGCAAAATTCCTACGAAATTCCCTTCGGTCAATGGGCATCGTGCCAGATGAGGGCGGCATATACCCGGTTACCTTCACGGACGTTTTCTCGAAGGAGAGGGGAAACATGGCGGGACTAGTATTGCATGGGATTGTTGCTGGAGGGGAGAGCGAAAAGCCCACGCATGTCCTGATAAATTTCGCTCCGGGCAGTTCCCCGATTGCCCGCAAACTTGCATCGTACATAAATAAGGTAATAGGCCATGGCGTCAAAGTCATACACCAGGATGGCAAGGTTTTTGGCTATACCGCGCAAGGCGAGCGTGTCCGGACATTCGCAGAGCGCTTGAATGATTTGAAAGAGGGAGAGGATAGGCATTCCGGATGGGCGGCAACAGTTGCCGAAACTGCCAGAAGGCACTTTCCCAACCGTTCGGATGTGACGCCTGATAAGGTCGGAAGGAAAATAAATTCACTGGCCGACGATCTCCTTGCTGAAAAGAACAGAACGGCGGCCGAGAAGGAAAAGACCGAAGCGCGCAATAGGAAGCTTGCCGATATCGGAAAAATAGCTAAAAGGAAAATGCCGTTTCGAAGGCTTGGGGACATTAGGCGCCGGCTGAAGCACGAATAAGCCTGTTTGGAGAATATTTACCGGATGCCTTATGGCCGATTTCCATTTAGCCTGTACGGGCACAGTTAGTTGCCAGATCAAACCATTCGGCCATGTCTACCCCACCTTATTATATAATTTGCAGCATAAGATTTCGTTCATTTATGCAGGGATGCCGGAGCCTGGTCAAACGGGACGGACTCAAGCGGCTTCTTTCTTTGGAAAAGAAAGAACTCGGCTAGAAAGAAAGCCTTCGCCCAAAATCTCCGATTTTGCGCTCAGGCAATCTTAGGGAAATCCGTTAGCCTCAGGGCTTGCGTGGGTTCAAATCCCTCTCCCTGCATCTTGTTTTCTTTCAATACTTGTCAATTACTTCTAATTTTCTTCTAAACCGGTATTATGCCTAACATCAAGCCAACCGTAAACTTTAAATAACAGTTGTAAACTAATTCTATCATATGATAACAAAAGATAACAATTACCGGGTCA
>JBDRDM010000042.1:0-5295 GCA_043820675.1 Microcaldota archaeon | reverse complement strand
CAGATAGTATGTGCCTGCGCTGGGGCAGTTGAATGCAAGGCTGTTGGAGCTTTGAGCTCCGGGAGCCAGTATTGGTATGTAAAAATCGGATGAGCCGACAGGCTTGGTGACGTGCGTGACTGTATTTGGCTTTGATGGGGCACCGCCGATATTTTTCGTAATGATCGTTGCCGTTACGGGCTGGCCTACTATCATGCTTCCCGAAAGATCTATGTCCCAAATGAGCAGATTTACGGGGTTAGCGCAATTCACTGTCACAGTTTTTGCGTTGTTTGCTTCATTTAGTTCATTCAGCTGCGAGTAGATGTCAGCCGATGCCGAAAATGTCTTGATTCCTGAAGATGAGCAAGTGTAGGTGTAGGTGGCTATGGATGCTGCGCCAACACCTAAAACGGGGACTGTAAAGTCCCGCGTTTCGGGAGCTGTCAGTCGCGTAACTGTGCTAACACCGCTCGATCCAGCGCCGATGTTCCTTGTGTATATGTAAACTGTGATTGTATCATTCAAGCCGGGCGTTGGGTTGCTGAAATTAATTGCCTCAATTATCAAGTCGGGTTGGTTCGTGCCGCAGTTTATGCTGTTGCTTAACTGGTTGTTGGATTCATCGCTCTCGGTAACCGCTCCCGTATTGTCCGTGATTGCGGTGAAGGAGAATGAGCCAGTGCTTGGGCATGTGAACGTTGTCGTGTCCGTATCTGTTGATCCTGCAGAAAGCGCGGGTACTGCGAAGTTATTGTATTGCCCTGCTGGCTTGTTCAGTCTTGTCGTGGATGAGGATGGGGAATTGCCAGAACCCGCATTCTTCGTTATGACTGTAACCGTAACCGTTTCGCCCACGACGGGATTGGTTTTGCTGAAGCCAAGTTCCTGGATCACATAATCCGGCCCGCTTCCGCAAGTGATGGTTAGATTCATGGTATTGTTGGTTTCGCTGATTTCATTGTTAGTATTTAACGCATCTGCAACAGCACCTAAATATTTCGTTCCTGCTGAATTGCATGTGAATGTTGTGGTTTTAGTGCTGGTCGTGCCTGGATTAAGGGCTGTAATTGCAAAGGTGGTTGGAGAAGTGCCGGGCTTGTCAACACGCGTTGTTGAGGCAGATGATGCGATGGCGCCCACGTTCTTTGTTATAACCGTCAAGGTTGTAGTTTGCCCAACGGTTGGGGTGCTTAAGCTTGAAGAAAAAGCGCTGATTATAAGATCCGGCTTGTTGCTTAAGCAGTTTAATGTTGCGGTTTTGTCATTATTCCCTTCGTTGCTTTCGGCAACACCGCCATAGTAATCCGCCCTTGCGGTAAAGGAGTACGATGTTGCGGCGGCGCATGTAAATGAATATTGCGCAGTATTGGTTGCACCGCCGATAAGAACTGGGACGGTATAATCATTTGATCCTCCCGGCCTTGTTAGGTGCGTAGTTGTCGGTATTCCTGTTGTCGTTGAACCCGCATTTTTTGTAATAATTGTGACAGTTACAGTTTCCCCCACCAACGGGTTGGTCTTGCTGAATGTCAAGCTGTTGATTATCAGGTCCGGTGCGGCGCTTACCGGTGTTGCAGCAATTAATCCTGCAACTAAAGCTATCAACAAGAACCTTGCTGCATCCATCGAAGATCACCTTCTATTTAAACTGTTGGTAGCTATTGCTAAACTTTTATGCTATTTATAGTTATCTGAAGGGAAATAAACAAAAAGTTGATTCGGTTCTAGTTTGCCCTGCCAGCCCGTTTTCTCCGGCACACCTTTTCTTCCCGCTCAATTCCCATAATTCTTCAACCCGCCTGCGCCCTTGAAACATACCTTCCCCTCCTCTCAATTTCCGCTAGCTGCCTTGCAACCCCTTTTGGATTCCCGCTCTCCTTTGCATATCCCTTCCAGAACATTCCAAACTCCTGCCCATTTGTGCTCTTCTTGAACACCAGCACATCCGTTGCCTTGTCCTCTATTGAACTTGAGAATTCCGCAAGCCCGAAATCAATGACGGCTATTTCCCCCCCTTTCATCACTATTATGTTGGCAGTTGAATAATCCCCGTGAACGAGGCCCGCATTGTGCAATTTCGCAAGGGCGCAACCGGCCTTTGCAAGGATTTTTTCGGGTTTTTCCCGTATTTCCATTTCCCCGTGTTTTCCTTTGCGCCCCTTTCCGCTCCCGTAATCAATCAAATATTCCCTTAGCCGTTTTCCTTCGATTTTTTCCATCAGTATTTCGGTTTTCCTTATGTCCACTCCCAAAACGAACGGGCACAAAACGCCCACGAGCTTTGCGGCATGGAGCACCTTTGCCTCACGCTTCGTTCGCGCCTGCCTGATTTTTGAATCAAGCTCCGGCAGCCGGTATTTCTTGACGACCCGCCTTTTCAGTATGTGCGCGCCCTCCTTGCCCATCAGTTCGAAAATCTCGCCTTCGGCGCCCTTTGCGATCATTTTCATAATTAATTTATCCCCCAAAAGGATTTTAGAATTTGAATTGGCATGTTGATGATAGCCCGTTCGACCCATTTTTCGCATTCAGTATTATTTTCCTTTCAAATATCCGGCAACACCTTGATTCTCCACTGCCCTTTCTTTTCCTCAACTGTTGCCTCGTGGTGCGTGACGGCCTTAACATACATCCTCCCGAGCTTATGCACAGCCTCCTGGCCATAAGCTTCCACTTCAACAAAAAACAAATCCTGCTTTTCCTCGAAATTGAGAACTTTCATTCGCCTGAACATCCATTCCCGGGCATCCCCTTCGGAAACTATCCTGTTGAGCAGGTATGTGGTTAATTCCGCAAGTCCCGGAGCCTTTTCCATCACGAAAATCTTTTTGTTTTCCTTCAATTTCCCGGAATCCGAAATCGTTTCAAAAAGGCCCTGCGCGCAGTTCTCCAAAGCCTCCGGGTAGCTCTTGCCGTACGCTTCGATGAACATGTCGGCCTTATGATCCTTGAATACGAATTTCTTATCCATATGTGCTCAACAAATTAAGGGGGAGGCGGCGACACGTGGTGGGGGATATCCCCCGGGGTGTCGAACATTTCGGCCTTATGGTCCTTGAATACGAATTTCTTTTTTTCCATTATTTTCAACCGCAACCCCGATATTGGCAAAGATCTTTTGATATACGAAATATTTCTATCCGCTTGATGCTACTGCGGCCCTTTTTCCTTAAGCGCGTGCTTCCCTTAATTTCCTTCTGCGCCCCAACTCCTTAACGTTTACGGTCGGCATGCGCATGCCTTCTGGCATATGCCTTTCGATTCCCTTCACGATAATCCCGACATTTGCCCGTGTCATATTGAAATGCTCGGCAACTTCTTCCTGCTTGAGGCCCTCCGGCGCCTTAAGCACCATGTATATTATCGCCTTCTTTGCACTGAGGTCCTGCTTTTTATGGAGTTCGAAAAGCGCCTTTGCATACTGCCTTGAGATCAGTTCGGGCCTTGCATCCGTTGCAGGCGATTCGAAATCCCTGCTTTGGAGCATTTCGGCCACAAGTGCGGCCGAGGAAACCTGGGTGCCGGCTTGGCTCCAATCCCTTCCCAGCCCTTTAATCCGGATCAATTCCGTTGCAGCATTAGCGAGGCTCATCAAATGGGATGCCGATGTCAATTCGAGTGTTCCCCTTCTCGGCTCCAAAAATACCCTTCCCTTCGTCAATCTCCTGATTTTTGCCTGTGCCATCCGGATTTCATCGGATTTCGGCGGCCGAAAAATGGTTATGCGTTTCGTTGTTCCTGGGATCAAATAGGCCTTTTTTACCAACCCGATCCTTCCGGAAATTGGCCTTACAATCTGCGCTGAATGGGGAAGATCAAGGTATTTGCGCTTTATCCTTTCCATGACTTCCTGCAATGTAAGCCATGTGCGGTGCTCGGGTTTTACGCCGTAATCCCTTAGATATTTCTTACTTAGCGGCATGTTCTTCGCCTCGGAGCATTTATTATTTGCTCGCGCGTGATTTTAAACATGTCCCAGAAAGGTGCCAATTACGAACGCCAGCTAAAGAAGATGTTCGAGGGGAGGGGCTTTTTTGTTGTTCGTGCAGCCGGCAGTGCGCATGATTCCACTTCCCCGGATTTGATCGTGCTCTCCTCCACCAAGAAGTTTGCAATCGAGTGCAAGGCGTGGAATTCGGGCAATTTGTGGATTGAACGGGCCAGAATGGATGCGATGAGGGAATTTGAGGGCAAAACGGCAATTCCCTTCTTCATTGCCTGGAAGGTGAGCCATGAGGAATGGCGCTTCTTTCCACTGATTACCCTGAAGGAAACTGACAAGGCCTTCACCCTTAGCGATAAGGAGCTGAATTCGGGCATTAAGTTCGAGGATCTCATAAAGGGGGACTAAATGAAAAAGGAAGGACCGATCGTCATTGCAGTAACTCATAGTACTCATCTTCTAAGTAATCGCGGGCAGCTGAAAATTACCAACAATTCATCCAAAACGATAAGGTTGCTTCGTCGGATTGGCGAGCAGGAGGTTGGTTTCGAATTCCGGGAAACTGTCGGGCGCCTTCCAAGGGTGAAGGGCATTGAGGATATCCCCTGGCTGACGAGCCAGCGATATGCGAAGTCCACCTATCGCCGGGCTAGGAGAATTAAGCTCGAGGGAGGAAGTCAAAAAGCTATCAATATATCCTTATTGGATGGTGGGTATTACCAGTCACGGCTAACGCGATTCGCATTCCTCTTTAATGAATTCCTCTTTTCCCATGAGGGAAGGGCCAATCCTGCTAATGAACATATTCATGAAAATTTCGGAAAATTCGTCGAGTCTGCCAAAGCCAGGAAATATGTGCACAAGACTGATTTTGCCGCTATCCAACAAATAAAGGATTTAATCTTGAATTATTGCGAAACTCATCACTCGGATTTGGGGGACATTTATGATGCCCTCTCCTACCAACGCTCATTAGAGATGCTTCAAGAGGCAAAGAGGCGCAAATTGGGGGTGATTGTGGTGGGGGCCTCCCACGGAAGCGATTTGAAGCGGCTTGGGTATCGGACATATTATGCGGTTAATACGGATGCGAAAAAGCACGGCAACAAGCTTTTGGATGTAATGCGGATCAATCGGGGCGCCAGATGGAGGGCTTCAAATTACCGGGCGCATTTGCCTTTGATCCGGCAAATGGTTTTGGCTGCCAAATCCTAAGGATGCCTTTGCCCTGATTTAAACCTCTATCTTAAACTTTACAGCCGCTGCGCTAGCCTAAAAAAACAGAAAAAGAGGCCTTACATGCACCTGTACGTTCTCGTGCGCTTGTCGTAGATGCAAGTTGGCCTGCTGGAGTAGGTTGGCTGGTAGAC
>JBDRDM010000041.1:0-6952 GCA_043820675.1 Microcaldota archaeon | reverse complement strand
ATGGATCCTTCCGTGCCTTCGCAGGGGCGGAATTGTTGCCGCGGACAATGCGGGGGATTTTGCAGGGCAGATGGGGGATTATCTGGCGTTTGCGAGGGGGAATAAAAAATTGGTTTCCACTTTCATCCCAATAGGGAACGGTTTGGAGCTTACCATGAAGCTTTGATGGGGCATCAAATCCGCGCAGAAGCGGAATATCTGCCTTCAACTGCCTTCCAGTCAACGGCCTTCATGAACGCCTCCACGTAATCCGCGCGCTTCGTTCCGTAATCAAGCATGAATGCGTGCTCGAACACATCAATATTGAGAAGGGGAGCTGCGCCTGCAAGATGGCCGGCATCGTGCTCGCTTATCCAGCAGTTAAGGAGGCGCTTTTCCTCCGAGTCGAAATACAATATTCCCCAGCCGATCCCCCTAAGTGTCGCGGTTGCCTTGAAATCCGCAAGCCATGCATCAAAAGAGCCGAAATCCGCCTTGATCTTCATGAAGAGGCTAGATTTCTCGTCGGGCGCAGATCCGTCCTTAACCATTCCCCCGAAATAATACTCATGAAGGCGCATGCCATTGAACTCCCAGCCGAGCCTTCGCTTCAATTCGGAGAACTCGGGAGCTCCGGCCTTTCCGTCCTTTGCCATCGAGGAAAGCGCATCGAGGAGCTTGTTGGTGTTTGCAACGTAACCCTGGTAGAGCGCAAAATGCGTCTTTAGGGCGTTGTCGGAAAAGCCCGGGGTTCCAAGCAGCCTGCCGTAGTCCTTTGCTTCGTATTTCATCACTACCACCTTTTTAATTGAATTTTCCTTCCGCAAAATAATAAGATTGGGTTTAACTTTGCCCGAATCATGAAAGCGCCGAAGGGTTAAATAGAGGTATGTTTTATATACTACCGAGGGGAACAATGGAAAAAGCCAACATATACTGTGGCCAGGTGATTTGCCCGGTATTCCCGATGCTTGATGCGCTTGAAAAGAAATGGGCGCTCAAAATCATGCGGGAAATTTTCGAGGGCAACACGCATTTCAACCAGATCAAGCGCAACCTTCGGGAAATAACGGCCGCGGTTCTAAGCAAACGCCTAAAGGAGCTGGAGGATGAGGGGTTGGTATTAAGGAAAATCCTTAGCCGCGGCCCCTCCGAAATCGAATACGAGCTTGGCGCAGGTGCACAGCAATTGATGGATTGCTGGCAAATCCACGAGCATGGCAATAGGGGAAAATAGCGATGGATTCATTGGAAATACGGGATTTGCACGTAAGCGTGGAAGGAAAGGAAATCGTCAAGGGCATAAGCCTTATTGTAAGGCAGGGTGAAACGCACGCAATCATGGGGCCCAACGGCAGCGGAAAGAGCACCCTTAGCAATGCCTTGATGGGAAATCCGAAATATCTGGTTGAAAAAGGGGACATCAGAATAGATGGGCATAGCATCCTGGAACTGCCTCCGGAAAAGCGCGCAGCAAAGGGGCTTTTCATGGCATTCCAATACCCCCAGGAAATTCCGGGCGTAAGCCTTGCGTATTTCCTTAGGAGCGCATACAATGCAACCCATCAAAATGGAAAGCAGGCCTCGGTAATGGAATTTCATAAGAGCTTGAAGGAGAAGATGGCCCTGCTCAAAATGGATCCCTCATTTGCAAACCGCTATCTGAACGAGGGATTTTCAGGAGGCGAAAAGAAGCGTTCGGAGATATTGCAGCTTGCTGTGCTGGAGCCGCGGTTTGCCATCCTGGATGAGACGGATTCGGGGCTTGACATCGACGCTCTAAGGATCGTATCCGAGGGGATCAACAAGGTCTCAAACAAGCGGCTTGGCATTTTGCTCGTGACGCACTACCAGCGGATCCTGCGCTATGTGAAGCCCGACCATGTGCACGTAATGGTGGATGGCAGGATCGTGAAATCCGGAGACAATAGGCTGGCATCCGAGCTTGAGGAGAAGGGCTACGATTGGCTCATAAAAAAATGAATTCGTCGCAGTTAATTCCGGGCTTTTATATATGCGATGATTTTGCAATTGCGCTCCATCTTGTGTTGATAATTATGGCAGCTGATTCCCCCAAAGTCGACATCCGCGGCCCATACGGGAAAAAATACGGCTTCAAGACGCTAACAAAAAGCGCCTATGAAACGGACATTGGGCTATCCGAAAAAACCATATATGAAATTTCGGATGTGAAAGAGGAGCCCCAATGGCTAAGGAAGTTCCGGCTGGAGTCATACACCTACTTTCTCAAGAAAAAATTGCCGGCCTGGGGTGCCGACCTATCCGAAATAGATTTCAGCGACATAGTCTATTACGCAAAGCCCTCGAATTCCCAGGAAAATAGCTGGGATGAGGTTCCAATTGCAATCAAGGATACTTTTGAAAAACTTGGAATTCCGCAGGCCGAAAGGAAGTTCCTTGCAGGTGTTGGCGCACAGTTCGAGAGCGAGAATGTCTATCACAGTCTCAAAAAGCGCCTCCATCAGTTGGGGGTTGTTTTCGTCGACCCCGACACCGCGCTCAACCCAACAAAGGAAAAGGCAAAGGCACAGGGCCTGGACTTTGAAAAATTAATGGCAGCCCATGTGCATTTCAAAAAATGGTTTGGGAAAGTCGTTCCAATGGAGGACAATAAGTTTGCTGCCCTGAACAGCGCCACATTTTCCGGAGGTTCATTCATATACATCCCCCCGAATGTCGATGTGGACCTGCCTCTGCAGGCATATTTCAGGATCAACAAGGAGAACATGGGCCAATTCGAGCGCACGTTGATCATTGTTGACGAAGGGAGCAAATTGCACTATATCGAGGGCTGCTCCGCTCCGCAATACAGGGGAAAGCGCCACGCCCTCCATACGGCGGTTGTTGAAATTGTCGCACTTAGGAATTCCAAGGTGCGCTACACAACACTCCAAAACTGGTCCAACAACGTCTACAACTTGGTTACCAAGCGCGCATTTGCCTATGAGGGGGCGTACGTCGAATGGCTTGATGCTAATATCGGCTCGAAGATCACGATGAAATACCCGAGCATATACCTCCTTGGGAAGAACGCAACTGGCGACATCCTATCTGTTGCCTATGCGGGCCTTGGCCAATTGCAGGATGCAGGCGGAAAGGTGGTTCATCTTGCCCCTAACACCAACAGTAAAATCATCTCCAAATCCGTTTCTAAGGATGGGGGCAAATGCACATACCGGGGCCTTTTGCACATCGGAAAGAACGCGCACAACGCAAAAAGCACTGTCCGTTGCGACGCCCTCCTCATCGATGGGCTCTCAAAAACCGATACCATACCCTACAATGAAATAAACAATGAAACCGCGACCGTGACACACGAGGCAAGCGTTGGCAAGATTGGCGAGGATCTGATATTTTATCTCCGAAGCAGGGGGCTTTCGGAACAGCAAGCGCTGGGAATGATTGTCAATGGTTTCCTTGAGATTTTCACGAAGGAACTTCCCATGGAGTATGCCGTGGAATTCAACCGATTGATTCAGCTTGAGATGGCGGGCTCCGTGGGCTGATAATTTTCATGAGTGTAAAATACTAGCGTGGCCAAAATGGAAAAAATTCTAAAAAATGAATTCAAGCAGCAGATCCTTCAGCTCTCTAAAAATGCAAATGAGCCCGAATGGCTAATTGATCACCGCACCACTGCATTCGGGACATTTGAAACTTTGCCGGTGGAGAAAAACGAGCCCTTCAGGAAATATGCGGACATCGATTCGATTGAATGGGCAAGAATGGCGCAGCCGAAAATTGAAGGAAGCGAAAAAGGCATTCCTCAATTGGATAATGCCCCGAAAAACATTATTTTCACATCAATTGCCAAAGCCATTGCCGCTTATCCGGATATTGTCCGCCCCTATTTTGATGGGAAAGTCACAAAACCAACTGAATCCAAGTTTGCCGCGCTGGCATCTGCGGCATTCACTTTGGGCTATTTTATCCGAATACCAAAAAACACCGCTCTTGCAAGGCCAATCAGGCTTTCGAATGCAATTGCAGCCCCAAATTCCCTTATGGCCCATCGAAATATCGTAATTCTCGAAGAAAACAGCTCTGCGACAATAATTGAGGAAAACACCACCCATCTTCCCAAAGGAAAGGGATCCATTTTCGTTTCCGCAACGGATTTCGATGTCCACGAGGGAGCAAACCTGAGGTTTGGGAGCATCAATTCCCTGGATTCGGATTCCATCCACATCTCCCATAAGAAAGCGCTTCTTGGAAAGGATGCCAAAACCAATTTTTCCGGAGGTTTCCTTGGGGGGGCATTGACAACTTCTTCACTTGAGAACGTGATGGAAGGATCGGGTTCATCCGCAACGGATTTCGAGATAATATTCGGCACCCATTCGCAAAAATTCAACATTACATCGGATTTGACGCATATAGGCAAGGATACGATTGGGAAAGTTGCTGCCAAGGGTGTATTCAAGGATTCCTCAAAGGGGCTATTCAAGGGGATGGTGCGAATCGGAAAGGATGCAAAGAATGCGAGCTCTTATTTGGCAGGCCATTCGATTCTTCTCTCAAAAAATGCCTCCTCGGATGCAAACCCAAGCCTACAAATAGAGACGAATGAAGTGAAAGCGACCCACTCGGCGTCCGTTTCCCAAATCGATGAATTGCAGCTTTTCTACCTCCAGAGCCGGGGCATTCATGAAAATGAGGCGAAAAAGATGGTGGTGGAGGGGTTCATGGCACCGGTGATTAGGCAGATGCACCTTTGGGATGTTGAAATCACCCTAAAAGCCCTCTTCCAGCTCAAATGGGAGGGGAGGGACATGTCATTGCTTGAGGCGAAGAAAAAGGAGATCGAATCCCAGATGCCTGAAGAACCCTGCAGAATGAGGGATACTTTTGAGGGCCATTACAAATACAGATAATTATCCCAACATCGGGTTTGGGAACGCCTTTGCCTAACTCATTCAATTCTTTTCACAAAACCAAACCCATAATAAAGGAGAATCGGGCGAAAACTATTGCTATTGGTGATGAGTCCATGTTCGGTCCTATGAAAATCAAGCCGGATTTCCCAACACTCAAACGGAAGGTGAATGGCAAGGAGTTGGTATACCTTGATTCGACCGCAACCTCGCAGCGCCCCATGCAGGTAATTTCCGCAATGGAGGACTACTACAACAATTACAACGCCAGCGTGCACAGGGGCATTTACACGATTTCGGAGGAGGCAACGGACAGGTACGAAAAGGCGCGGGAGAAAATAGCCAAATTCATCAATGCAAAGCCCCAGGAGATAATTTTCACGAGGAATGCTACGGAATCCATAAATTTGGTTTCGTACGCATATGGCGATGCCAATATTGCATCCGGCGAGGGCATCCTATCCACGCAAATGGAGCACCATTCCAATATGATCCCCTGGCAGCAGTTGGCTAAAAGGAAGGGCGCGAAATTGGATTATGTGATGGTTGACGAGGAGGGCTTCCTGAAAATGGGCGAGTACGAGAATCTCTTGAGGAAAAAACCGAAAATAGCTGCATTCACACATGTTTCCAATGTCCTTGGAACGATCAACCCGGTAAAAGAGATGGTTAAGAAGGCCCATGATTTTGGAGCAGTTGCCTTGGTGGATGCTGCCCAATCCGTCCCGCATATGAAAGTGGATGTCAGGGACATGGACTGCGATTTTTTCGCATTTTCAGGGCATAAGATGCTAGGGCCAACGGGAATAGGCGTCCTGTATGGGAAGGAGGATATTCTCAATAAGATGGGGCCGTTCCTGACTGGGGGGAGCATGATTAGGGAAGTTACCTTGGAGTATTCCAAATGGGCGGACCTTCCGGCAAAATTCGAGGCGGGAACGCCGGCGATTGCGGAAGCTATCGGCTTTGGCGCAGCAGTTGATTATTTGAACAAATTAGGTATGCAAGATGTCCACTCGCACGAGATCGAACTTACCAAATATGCAATTTCACGGCTATCCGAATTCAATGGAATTAGGATATTTGGGCCTAAGGATGCAACGAAAAAGGCAGGGGTTTTATCTTTCCATCTAGAAGGGGTCCAACCCCATGACGCGGCATCCCTTTTGGATGAGCAGGGGATTGCTGTTCGGGCAGGGCACCACTGCGCGCACCCCCTGATGATGCGATATAATGTCCCAGCAACACTGCGTGCGAGCGTTTACGTGTATAATTCCAAGGAGGATATTGACAAATTGGTGGGGGCCTTGAAGGTTGTGGAAGGGGTATTGAAGAAATGAGGGAGAAATTCGAGGTACAACACAGCGCTGGAATGCTTCACCTAAATGAAGTTCGGGCAATGCTAAAGCCCCATTTTGGCACATATACTCCAAATTCAGGTACACTCAGGAAATTATTGTTCGCACTAAATGTGCCCTCCTCAAGTACAAGGATTGGGGAGGCTAATTACGATGGCTTTAGGCCTCCGAAAAATTTAGCGGAATTGCTGCGGCCCCACGTGTTGACTGCGGAATCAGCAAAATGGCTCACACTAACTCAACTTAGGCATAAGATTAGACGTATTCCTGGAAGACCCCTCGGTGCGACATTCCTAACTAATGGGGAACTCCTAATAGCTGTTAGAGAAGTTGGAGTGCCGCACGTCAACCCGGATTTGCGAGAACATCATAGCAAAGCAAAAGTCATGCCCCCAACAGATGATCAAATTTCCATGCTACAGACCAAAGCAATGAAATTACGAAAACCTGAAAAGTGAAACCGATGGACATTTACCGCGAGAATGTTCTGGACCATTACAAGAACCCCCGGAATTTCGGCAAGATGGAAAGCCCAGATGCCAAATACCATGATACGAACCCGCTTTGCGGGGATGAGATTGAAATAATGCTGAAAATTGAGGGAGATAAGGTTTCGGAAGCCAAGTTCCAGGGGCAGGGATGCGCTATTTCACAGGCATCCGCAAGCATCCTGACCGAAAAACTGATTGGGATGAGCCTGGAAGAAGCAATGAAGCTCGA
>JBDRDM010000040.1:0-2051 GCA_043820675.1 Microcaldota archaeon | reverse complement strand
ACTTATGCCGTTGATGCCTTCAGGGCCGTACTCGAGGGCATATCCGAATTCGGCCTATTTGCGGACGTTGTTGCAATGCTTTCATTCTGCCTCTTGTTCCTGGGGATCGGGGCGTATGTTTTCACAAGGAGGAAGTGAAACCGACCCGATTGGTCGGAACGGGGAAGGTCATCTATTAGCAAGTAGGTAATTTGGGAGGGGAAAATGGCCAGCAAGGAAAATGTCATTGCCGCATTGAAGAACTGCTTCGATCCGGAGATAGGCATCAACATCTACGATCTGGGGCTAATTTACGGGATAGGATTGCATGGGGATGCGGCCCATATTAAATTCTCCCTCACATTTCCCGGATGCCCACTGGAGCCGGAGATAAGGAATCAGATAATTGAGGAAGTGGGAAAAATTGAGGGCATAAAACAGGTTATTGCCGAATTGGTTTGGGAACCCGCTTGGAGCGAGGAGAAAATGACCCCGGAGGGAAGGGAGATGATCAAATACCTGAGGGGTTTTTGAGGCAAATTTGGGGTTTTTGAAATTTCAAAGGATCAACTGCGCATGTACCTGTATTTTTTTCCTCCAACCCCATTCATTTCTCCCCGCTAAGCCTGCTGACGACAAAATCCCTATCCTGGACCTCAAGAAACGGCAATAGCTTGGGCCCCCATTCCCTGCCGATGAATACGAGGTAGGCGGCCTTGAAGAACTCTTGGATGGTAAGATTATTGCCCTGGCAAATTGCCTTTATTTGCTCCTGCTGCTTTTCGAGATTCCCTTCCGATTCGAAATATTGGCAAAATTCACGCAATGCATCCCTTTGGGGAATCGACAGGGCCGCATGCTTTCCTTTTGATTCGGTTTCATTTAGGATGTGGACTTTTGTTTCGTCGGGCGCATAAAGATTGATCCAGTTTTTCGCAAGCTTTAGGCGGGCCCTTGCAAGCGACACCTCCCCGATGTTTTCGATATGGCCAAGACGTTTCAATATGGAAATGCATTGGTCCTCATGGAAAAGCTGGATAATTGAGGCTGCAAATGAATATGAAACTCGGCGAAGATATTCGCGGGATTTGTTTTCAACTGCCAATTCATACATCCGGCGGGTATTTTCCTCACGATTATCCGTGCGTTCCTGCTCCTTCCCGAAAAAAACGCGCTCCGCTGCATCAAATTCATCCAGAAGGGCCCAAATCCTGCCCAATTCCAGGTCCCGCTGCTTTTCGGGCCGTTTTGCGTAATAGAATAGGAACGCTTCCGGCTCCATTACCTTAAGCAAATCCTGCACAAGGAAAACATTCCCCTTGGATGCACTCATCTTCTGGCCGTTTACAAGGAAAAACTCGTATACGAAAGGGATTGGCGCCTCAAGATTGTAGATTTGGCGCATGATCTCAATTCCGCTCTTCCAGCTTCCTTCAAAATGATCCTTTCCGAAAGGCTCATAGGTGGTCTTGAATATGCCCCAAAGTGCGGGCCATTCAAAGCGCCATTGCAGCTTCCCATCCTTCCAATCCACATCGCCCTGGTAGCCACAACCCTCGCTCTTTTTTTTCTTGATTGACTTCCCCCCGCACACAAATTGGACCTTATGAGTGGCTAAATCAAAGGCATCCACATTTGCAAGCACGCCACATTTTGGGCAAATGGCATCAAATGGAATATAATCCTCGGATTTGGTGGCCTGGAATTTGGAGATGAGGCGTCCTGCCTCCTGCCTTTTTTCAAAAACCATCCGAATGTACGGCTCGAATTTGCCGTCCCGGTAAAGCGAGTCAACAGAGTGCAGTTCCGGATGCATCCCAAGCAGGTTAACGCCATCCATCCAAACCTTGGTGAAATGGTAGCTCCAGCTTTTGCAGCAGCCAAATGGGTCCGGAACGGTAAAAAGGGGCTTGCCCAGATGAGCGGAAATATCCGGCAGATCCTTTGTGAAATGCATTTTTCCCTCCAAATCCGGCAGCTTCAGAGGAATGTCCTTGAGGGGGTCCCGGTCATCGGTCGTGTGAACAAAAATTGCTTTTTCGCCCTTTTCCAAAACAGACTTGTAAGGGAAA
>JBDRDM010000039.1:0-9773 GCA_043820675.1 Microcaldota archaeon | reverse complement strand
GTCCTTGACTTGAAGGAAAAGAAATAGGATTTTTATTCCTGCCCGATGACAACCCCGACTTCATCATTGTTCTTGAGTTTGAGCCTTGCCCTCAGGTTGTGCGGGCTTATCAGCTCTAGGATTTCCGATCCGTAGTGTGATTTTGCGGGTACGATTGCCGCGCCCTCCTCAATTGAGTTCCGATGCGATATTTTCGCCTTGAACAATTTTGCCCCCCCCAGCTTCCTCCCGTTCTTTCGAAAGCCCTTAATATCGATTCCGGTAAGGGACATGAGCCTTCTTTTTCCATCGATGCTTGCGGCGCCTTCCAGCCGCAAGTTGAGCGTCCCGGGGAATGCATCGAAACCTGTAGCCTGTGAAATTTGCTTTTTATATTCCGGGATTGAAAGGTAATACCTGCCCTCATGCATTCCTGAAACCACCCTCCCCAGTAGCTGCAATATTCGCTCCCTTTTCGAAAACAGCTCCCCAATTTCCTTTCCTGTGGACTCGAGCATTGCGATTCCTTTGCCTGTCAGGGCGGCCTTCCGTGATTTCCTATCAATTAACCCCTCCGAGGAAAGGGACGCAAGCCATCTGCTTGCGGTCTGTTGCGAAATCCCAAGGCCGGATGCAATTTCGCCGCTGGTTATGCCGATGGAATTTTCCATGCCCCCCCTTTTTGCAATATCTATTATGAGCGTAAGCTTTGTTGGTCTCATGTTTCCCGCAACTTATGGAAAATAATTTATCCTTTTTAACCCTCACCTATGGTTTGGTTTCATTGGCTCAAATGGCATTGAGCATCCGTTGCATTGCCAATTCTTGGGATTAAGCAGAAATTCGGCATCGGACGAACTTTCCTTTGGGGCGAGTTATTTTAATTGTTTCTTGCCTAATCCAACCATGCGAATTCTCGTGGCATTTGCCTCTAAAAACAAATCCGCCGAGAAACTTGCGCGCCACATTGCAATAGGTTGCAGGGCTGCTGGGGCCGAGCCCGATATGCTTGATTTGCGCGATTCCTATCGGATTTTGGATTATTTGCCCATGAGGCCCCTTTTTGGCCCTGGAAAAAAAGGCAAGCCCCACGACATGGGCGCGTATGAATTGATCTTCATTGGGTTTGAGATCCATAATGCTTCCGAGAGCTCCAAGTTCCTGGATTTTATTGAGCATAATGATTTCTCGGGGAAGCGTGTTGGCATTTTCTGCTCCTACTATGTCAACCGCAAGTACCTGGATCGGATCATCCAAAAGTTCCAAAGCAAGAGCGCCGAGGTCCTGAACACCCTAAGCCTCAAGCGCCGGGGTTTTTCGGCTTTTTTCGGCCTTGGCAACCTGGACCAAAATGACCTTATCCGGGCGGAAGCGTTTGCGGAACGGGCGGTCAACAATGCGCTTGGCAGGAAAGTTTGGAAGCACAGCGAAAAGAGCCAAATAAGGGGATATAGGAAATAACCGTTCTGGCGAAAGTGGATGCGGGGGTTGCATGGATCGGATTTAAGCTTTTTTTGATTATGTGTGCCTTTCCATCATTCAATTTCCCTACATCGCGTCCAACCAATCATAAAGTATATAAAGCAAGTTCGATTAATCGGTTCGTGTTTGGCGATGGATAGGACGACGAGTGGCATCTACGGGCTGGATGAGCTGATGGGGGGCGGCTTCCCGAAGAAAAGATCTATCCTTGTTTCGGGCGCGTGCGGCACTGGAAAGTCCATTTTCTCGATGCAATTCATATACCGCGGCATCCTCGAAGCCGAGGAGCCGGGAGTTTTTGTAACCTTCGATGAAATGCCCGAAAAGATCCGCCAGGACATGCTCAATTTCAACTGGAACCTAAAAGAGCTCGAGGACAACGACCTGCTTGCAATAGTCGATGCGACATCCGCAAGGGCCGGCGTTCCATCCGAGGAGGAGCACGCGATACTTCCCGGTCAACTGGATATCGATAAGCTTCTTGTTGACATCCTTGGCGTAGCAAGGAACATCGGCGCAAAGCGCCTTGTGATCGATTCTATCCCGGCTATGGCATCCCAGCTCGATACCGAGTCCCAGATCCGCCGCGCAGTATTGAAGATTGCCTACATCGTTTCCCGCTCGGGCCTGACAACAATAATTACCTCGGAAATTCCCGAACAATCGCTTGGCTCTGGGGCTGCGATGCAATTCTCCAAATACGAGGTCGAGGAATACGTTGCCGACGGCGTCATCATCCTCAATTTCCTCGGGGTCGGGACGGGGGCCACGCGCACCCTTTACATCCGGAAGATGCGTGGCACGAAGCATTCCCTCGAGATCCATCCGCTGGAAATAACGGAAAAAGGGATCGTCATAAAGAAAATAGAGGAAGTTTTCAAATAAATCGTTTTGCAATCCCCCGCTTATTCTATCAGCATGCCTGTTATAATCTTAATCCGCATTATTTTTCCCATGCCTCCAAGCCGCTACTTGCGCCAGATTAAATTGCTCGGGAACAATGCGAATTCCAAATTGCAGCAGCTTACCGTTGGGATTGTCGGATGCGGAGGCCTTGGCTCCAATTCTGCGGCCCTTTGCGCACAAATTGGGGTAAAGAGGCTCATCCTCATGGACCGCGATCGGGTTTCGAGGACGGATTTTAGCAGGCAGCAATATTTTGAGCAGGATTTGGGGAAACCCAAGGTTGAGGCTCTAAAGGATAGGATTGCAAGAATCAATCCGGAAACCAGGGTGGATGTGCAATTCGATCAATTTGGCACAACATCTTCCCCGCTCTTTGAAACCGCAAATATCATCCTGGACGGGACGGACAATTATTCCGCCAGGGTATTGATTAACCGCTTTTCCTTGAAAAAAAGGATCCCCTGGGTTTTTGCTTCCGCATTGAAATTCGAAGGGATGCTCTCCACAATCCTTCCCGGAAAATCGGCATGCTTCGAATGCTGGGCGAAAAAGCCAATAAACGAGCTTTCCTGCGAAGATTCCGGCATCATGAATACGGCTGTAGGGGTGATCTCGGCGCTCCAAGTGCAGGAACTTGTAAGCCTAGCCTGTTTTAATGGGCCAAATTACCTGGACAATCTTATCCGGGTGGACCTCTCAAGGGGGTTGTTCGAGAAAATAGCGCTCGTCAGGGAAACTGATTGCAAGGCATGCTCCAAAACAAGGTGAATACATGGCGAAAAAACTCAGGGCATCGGCCCCCGTTCCGGACCTGCCCCCAGAAGGCGGCGAAATTATCGATGCGATCCGCATCCTCAAGGGGAAGAATGCCGAGCTTGAACGGCGGCTAAACATGGTTGAGGAAAAGCTCAATGACCTAAGCGAGCAATTCCTTGAGGAGTTCGGTGAGGATTTCCAGGATGAGGAGAAATGATGGCGGAGGCCGAGGATTATTTTTATGCGGTTTGCCCTTCCCTTCCTGATTGATATTAATCCGGGCCCATTTTCCTTAAGAAAGATTGCTAAATGGGGCGATTAAGCACCGAAAATAAAAAAGCGGGGAGCGAGAGTCGAACTCGCCTAATCCGCTTGCCGCAATGACCAACTTTCCTAATTCTCCGAACAAAACCCCTTTTTCTTTACCAAGGGGCCTATCTTTCTTGGGAGAAAGAAAAGGTCTCTGCAGGCGGATACATGGCCGATCTGTCATCCCCGCGAACCATTCCTAGAAAAAGCTTCCCCAAAAACCCTCTCCGAACATCAGGGCAAAGGACCCTCCGGGACCGGTTTGATTTATTTGGAAAAGCACGGCCTCCAAGGTAAATGCCCCTCCCCTATTTGATTTTAGTAATTTATAAAAACTCCCATCAGCGCTTCTTGCCCCTAAGCCTTGCGGATAGCGCGTCCGCCTTCTCGAAGATCCAAGCGCCAATCCCCACGAATTCCTCTTCCGCCGCCTTCAATTCCTTCCTCTTGAAAAAATAAACGTAAAAGCCCCCGATTACCGCCCCGTAGATGTGAACGAGGAAATCGGAGGGCGTTTGGGCCTCGCGTTTTTTGCCTTCCTGGGTGATGCTGATCTGGGTTTGCGTCCTTTCGAGGCTGCTGTTTATTTGCGCCACGGCCTGCGGCGTACGGTTTTCCGTAACGGCGACCGCCAATTCCTTGCTTAATTCGTATTTCTTTTCGTCAAGCTTATCCTCGTAGAATTTCCCCCCAAGGTCCACTGCCGGAAAAACAACAAAACTTATGAGCAGGGGAGTGCCGATCAGCAATGCAAGCGCGGCCTTGGGCCTAATGAGCATTACCGCCGTTAGCATCCCGGAAATGCCCCCGGATGCGCCTATCAGGGGCGTAAGCGGGTTTACCAGGGAAAAAAGGACCGAAGCGCCCACCCCCGCCATGAGGAAAATCAGCACGACATCCGCTGAGAGGACAACTGATTCAAGGACGATCCCGAAGAGAATGAGTGGAATGAGGTTTCCGATCAGGTGGAATACGCCAACATGCACGAAAAGGTGCGTGATTGCCGAAAACGGGTTGCCTCCCTTGAGGGCAAGATCGCCCAGGCTTGAATCCGTAATGTATGGTGTGCTGGCTGAAAGGGACCAGTATGTTGCAAGTATGGCTATAGCTAGCAGCGCCGTGCCTATGGGAAACCCCCTGATCCATCCCATGCACGGATTATTTTGCGTGCAAAATTAAACCTTTGCCTTTGGGAAACTAAGAATGTGCGGTAATACTGTGTTTGTATTTATATAATCGAACAAATGACCGATTTTTATCCTAAAATAATTATTAATTTTTGATTTTTTTTAGAAAGCCTTAAATACTTGTCCGTAATTTTAATTCCAAACTTGACAGCCGATGGCCATGTTTGTACGTAGGCGAGGGTGATGGGATGACGCATATGAGTGAAATGGAGCTTGCAAGGCAGGTTCCCAGGGCCGTTGCGCCCCCTGCGCATGTAAATTCACTAAAGTTCATGGGCCAAACCAACGATGCGCTCGTTGATTTCGCAGGCGAGAGGGGCGTTCTGATGGTCGATTTCAAATTCATCGACCTTCCCGGGACGTGGCAGCACAAAACGGTCCCCATCGCCCAGTTTTCAAGTGACACATTCACCGATGGCGAGGGATTCGATGGCTCGTCAATACGGGGATTCCAGGGCATCGAGGAAAGCGACATGCTCCTTATCCCGGACGCGAAGAGCGCATTCATTGACCCATTCTGCAAGGAAACTACGCTTTCAATTACCTGCGATGTAATAATGCCAGGAGCCCTCCGCGACCGATATGCCAAGGATCCGCGGCATATTGCCGCAAAAGCGGAACGCTACTTGCTCGAATCGGGCATTGCGGACAATAGCTATTGGGGGCCCGAGCTGGAGTTCTTCATTTTCGATGCATTGAAATATCACCATGGCCAGCTCGGCACAGGATACGAACTATTCACATCGGAATCGCACCTTAGCAGCTTCGAAGCGGATGGCGATACTTCCGGCAACCTTGGCCACAAGATACGGCCCAAGGAGGGATATTTCCCAGTTGCGCCAGCTGACACTCAAAATGATCTGCGCACGGAAATGGTCAAGACTCTCGAGGCAACGGGCGTCCATGTCGAAACGCAGCACCACGAGGTCGCTTTCGCGCAAGCGGAAATAGATATGCGCTATGATTCCCTGACAACTATGGCCGACAAGTCGATGCTCTACAAATACGTGGTGAAGAACGTTGCCCGCAAGTACGGGAAAACCGCCACATTCATGCCAAAGCCCATATTTGGCGACAACGGCTCAGGCATGCACGTCCACCAATCCCTCTGGAAGGCCGGAAAGAACATATTTTATGCTGCGGGAGGCTATGCCGAACTTTCCCAGACTGCAATGCATTACATTGGAGGGCTCCTTAGCCATGCCGATGCGGTGCTCGCCTTTACCTCCCCGTCAACCAATTCCTACAAAAGGCTTGTCCCGGGCTACGAGGCCCCCGTAAATATTGCTTTCTCGCAAAAAAACCGCTCAGCTGCGATTCGAGTGCCAATGTATTCGCAAGGAGAAAGGAATGCGAAAAGCAAGCGGATCGAATTCAGGCCGCCTGACGCAACCGCCAACCCTTACTTGGCGTTTTCGGCAATGCTCATGGCCGGCCTGGATGGGATCCATCGCAAAATAGATCCAATTGCAGAGGGCTTTGGCCCATGGGACAACAAGAACATCTACAAATTGGGCGAGGAGGACCGGAAAAGGATTAAATCCGTTCCCGGAAGCCTGGATAAGGCCCTGGAAGCGCTTGAAGCCGACCACGATTTCCTCTTGAAGGGAAACGTGTTCACAGGAGAGCTCATCCGCTCCTGGATAGACTACAAGCGCGAAGCGGAAGTCGATCCGGTAAGGATCAGGCCGCATCCGTACGAGATGTATTTGTACTATGACGCCTGATTTTATTTTTTTTATTTTATTTGCTTTTATGGATGTGCGGATTATTCTTGGTATTCCTATCCCGTATCGTTTTTTCCATTTCCAGTTTCTTGGCGTCCTTTCCGAATCAGTTTATAACCTTTTTTTCCTTTAAGTTCAGATGGGACTGTTAACTAGCGACCTGCGCAGATTTTACCTTAGCATCGGGCTTTGGCATTTCGGGCTTGCCTTAATCAGCCTCTTCGTTCCGGCATACCTGTATTTCGAATTGCGCTTTTCCATCCTGCAGGTGCTGCTCTTCTTCTTGCTCCAGGAAACGCTGACCATCCTGCTTATCCCAATCTCGGGCAATTTCATATCCAAATTCGGGACCCGAAGGGCGATGCTCCTTGCGGTGCCTTTTTCGCTGTTGACCTATTTTTTCATACCTCTTGCCGCCTCCTATCCCTATTTGTTTGCGGCCGCATTTTTCAGGGCATGCTTCGCGTCCTTCTATTACCTCTCATTCCATGTGTACCTTGGCACCCGGTCAATTTCCGGAAAAACCGGGGAGGCAACGGGCAAGGCATGGTCCATTGCAAGGCTTGCATTGCTTACGGCGCCTCTTGTTGGGGGGCTTTTGCTGCAGTTTGTCGGATATGCGGCTGCATTTGCGCTGCTCGTATTATTCCAGTTCCTATCGGTTTGGACGCTGCCCAAGGAAGGCGCCAGGCAGGTGTTTTCCAAACCAGTGCTAAGTACCGCAACCAAGGCGGAACTTCTCGCATGGTCCTCCCAGGGAATGACTATTGAGGGGAATTCGTTTGTTTGGCCCCTTTATGCATTCATTTTACTGGGTTCATATGCCTCCCTTGGCGCCCTTTCGTTTGCGGCGGGATTATTCGTCGCGCTATTTTCACTATGGCTTGGGGGTTCGACTGACAAGTTCGGCCAGGGAAGAATGCTGCCATTCGGCTATGGCCTTGCTTCAATTTCCTGGTTTTTCAGATCCGTAGTGGGCGGATTCCTGGGCGTTTTCGGGGGCAATTTCCTAGGGGAGGCTGCATTCGTTGGCATGGAAGCGCCTATCATGTCGAAAATATATTCGGAAACAAAATCAGGCGGGAACCTTCTTGGGAAGGTCATGGTCCGCGAAATCGCCCTTCGCCTCGGTGCCTTTCCGCTCATTTTGCTGCTTGCTTTCCTTTCATTCCAGACGGTTTTCGCCCTCATGGGCGCTTTTTATTTGTTGCTGGCTCTTTCCGGAGTCGTGCGGAAACCCGAGGTTGGAATGAACGGCGGTGCTGCGAAATAGTGGCGTGTGATGAATTAGGGCAATTAGTGGCATTAATTAGATGAAAAGCAGGCATTGCGCCCAACCGAGTTACTTGCCTTTGTTCTTTGCGTGGAAACTTATGGGGATAAGTCCTAGCCATTTCCCCCCCGCTTTGGTTCTTAGGATATTTTCCGAAATCTGCCATCCCAAATCGGTCACCAATTTCAGTTTGTTGAACCTTTCGGCAAGCTCATCTGCTGTCAACGTATTCGGTTTTTGCGATGCAAGCGCATTTAGCAGGCGAACCTTGTGAAAATCCGGCGACCGCATCAACGGATGGTCCGGGGGCATTGCATTCAATATTGCTTCTTCCATGCGGCCGATCCCAACTTGATTCGTCGCCCTTTTTATTTCCTCATCTACTGCCGCATTGACCACTTGTGCTGCGTGCACATCGTGCAATACATGCTTAAACGTATCACGAAACCCCCTGATGTGGGTTATATTTTTTAACTGAGCATGCCTTCCCAAGCTCCCCCTCGGAAGTTCCAATGTATTTTCGATCATGTTGACTTGAAAGCCATTTGCTGGAAATTTGCCCAATTTTATGCGGGAATCTTCGATCAGTCCTTCAACCCGTTTTGCCATTTCATCCGGCAACTTCGTGCGAAGTATTTTCATCTGTCGGATCATTGCTGGATATCCCCCTCGAAGAGGCATTGCAGCAGTTCGTATTCCTGGTCGCCAACTGTGCGGTACTTGCCGACCACATCCTTGAGCGGGTAAGGTTTTATTTCGCCGCTTTGGACGGCGGTCATCATCCCAAATTTCTTATCCCTGATGTATTCCATGGCTGCGCTTCCAACCCTTGATGCCATTACCCTGTCGTATGCGGTGGGTGTTCCCCCTCTCAAAAGATGGCCCATCACCATCACCCGCGAATCAATTTTACATTCGGCATCAATTGCCTCCTTGAACGCATGGCCCATTCCCCTATCAGTAAGGCCCACGTGCCCGAAATCATCGTGCTTTTCCTTGAGTTTCGTTGGGGGTTCGATGCCTTCCGAAATTGCAAGCAATGTATATTTGC
The DNA here is from genome assembly GCA_043820675.1 of Microcaldota archaeon. Classification (GTDB taxonomy): domain Archaea; phylum Micrarchaeota; class Micrarchaeia; order Norongarragalinales; family SBBD01; genus JACRGC01. The sequence goes on along the minus strand of JBDRDM010000039.1, from coordinate 1,103 downwards.
CGGCACTTTGCCTTTTCATGATTGCCTCGCACACCTTCTTTATGTCGTAAGGTTTTTCAGGTATCAAAATTATGTGCGCCCCGCCGGCAATCCCCGCCCTTAGCGTAAGCCATCCGGCATGCCTTCCCATAATCTCGACGATGAAAGTGCGGTTATGCGACCTTGCGGTCGTGTGGAGGCGGTCTATTGCCTCTGAAGCCACATTGACCGCGGTATCAAAACCGATGGTGTAGTCGGTGCCCATGATATCGTGATCGACGGTTTTCGGGATGCCAACAACCGGGATCTTGAACTGCTCAAACAGCTTGCCCGCAACCCCAAGCGTGTCCTCCCCGCCGATTGCAATGAGTGCGTCGAGCTTGGAATCCGCGAATGCAGCCGTGATCTGTTCGGGCCCCTCGGGAATTTTATACGGGTTAGTCCGTGATGAACCAAGGATCGTTCCACCCTCTTCGTGTATGTTTTCGACCTCTGCTTCGGAAAGCTCCCTAACGAGCCCTCCTGGCAATAGGCCCTTCCAGCCGTGATGGATGCCAAGCGCAGTCCATCCCATCTCCTTTGCGCGGAAATATGCCGCCCTTATCGCGGCATTCAGCCCCGGGCAGTCCCCCCCGCCTGTCAGGATTCCGATTCTCATGCAATCGACCTTTTTTAGCTAATTTCAATCCAATTTAGTGCGTGTATTGAGCAGATCCTTTATATGCATATTAATTCCGCTTCTTTTCCTATTATGCCTCCCTCATTTATTCCTAGCCTCGTACCACAAGTCAACGAACATCTTGTATGTCGATGCGATTTCCTGCGATGCCACTTCGGCTGTAATTTCGCCCTTATAGTATTTTACAATGGAATTCCAGAAAACGGTCCTGCCGATTGCAAATCCGATGACTCCGGATATGTTCGCGCCGGCCCTAAGCCATGCCTTCACCTTTTCGGAATCCTCGCCCCTGCCAAGCACGATTATGCCCGCGTTCGTGCCATTGGCCCTGCAAGCCTCGACCACCCTGCTGACATCTTCGGGTTTTTCCATTCCCTCCAGTTTCCAAATATCCGGCGCTATGCCCGCCTTTTGGATTTCCAAGATGCCCCTTGCCATCAATTCC
>JBDRDM010000038.1:0-2123 GCA_043820675.1 Microcaldota archaeon | reverse complement strand
GACATAGTTGTTGATATCGATGGTGACCTCCTTTGGGAAAACCCCAAGAATTGCCGCATCCCCTCCGCCCCTCAACGATTCGAACCCGGCCTTCAATGCTGCCTCATGGCCCGAGATCTCCAAAAACACATCCACCCCGCGCTCGGTCTCCTTCCGTATGATTTTGGCGGGATCCTCGGTTCTTGCATTGATCGTAAGCGATGCGCCAAGCGATTTGGCCATTTTCAGGCGGTAATCATTCGCATCAACTGCGTAAATTTCGGTTGCGCCTGCTGCTTTTGCTAGCATGATTGCGCAAAGCCCAATTGGGCCGCAGCCGAATATGGACACCTTCTTGCCTGCAATTTCCTGCGAAAAAACAGTATGCACCGCGTTCCCCAGGGGCTCTTGCGCGGTTGCGACATCGTGAGGAATTGATTTGGCATTCTGGATCGCATTGTTTTCAGGAATTGCAATGTAATCCGCATAGCTGCCGTTGGTATCTACCCCCAGGATTTTCAGGTTCTCGCAGATGTGCGCATTTGCAATCCTGCATTGGAAGCAGTTGAAATCCGCAATGTGCGTCTCCCCTGAAACATGATCGCCAATTTCGGCCTTGGAAACCAGGCTGCCCTTTTCCACAACCTCGCCCGCAAACTCGTGCCCAAAGATCATGGGCGGCTTTATGCGCGATTGGGCCCATTGGTCCCAGCCATAAATGTGCAAATCGGTGCCACAGATGCTGCATGCCTTGACTTTCACTAAAACGTCCCGGGGCCCTAATTCCGGTATTTTTGCTTCCTTCAATTCCGCGCCGGCTTTGGGGCCGGTTTTCCATAATGCCTTCATCTTACCCTCCATGGCAATCACCGTTTCCAGAAATAGCTGGAAAAAAAAACAAGCTTCAAGCATATAAAGCCTATCGACCTTCAACGCTTATGTTATCGGCATTCGACGAATTTAAAGAAAGTGATTTAATTAGAATCCTACGAAAATAACATTCCCCGAATAACCACCCTTAACCAAAAAAATCGCATTTTGCCGAATTAGAAGGGGAATGCGATCAAATTAAAAATGGGATTGAAAGTAAGATATCATTCTAATGCCGAGGTGAACAGCATGGCGCACTATCTGGACTTCCTGAAAACAGAAATCGATGAATTGAAGGCTAAAAGCCTTAATTGGAACCTTAGGGAGCTGCAGGGACCCTCCCTTCCGCACGCAAAGGTCGATGGGAAGGATGTTTTGATGCTCTGCTCCAACAATTACCTCAACCTATCCAACCACTCAAAATTGAAGCGCGCAGCAATCAACGCGATTAAAACGCACGGCGCCGGCTCGGGCAGCGTTCGGGCAATTGCCGGCAACATGGACCTCCACAACCAGCTCGAGAAAAAGATTGCGGAATTCAAGGGCTCGGAGGCTGCAGTATATTACCAGACGGGCTTTGCAACAAATGCGGGCCTCATCCCAACCCTTGTCGGTGAGGGCGATCTTGTTATTTCCGATGAACTTAACCACGGATCAATCATTGATGGCGTTCGCCTAACAAAAGCCGAAAGGAAAATCTACCCCCACAAGAATACCGACGAGCTAAAAAAGCTCCTCGAGGAAGCTCAGGGCAAATACAGGCGAATACTTGTAATTACAGATGGCGTTTTTTCCATGGACGGGGATATTGCGCCATTGGATAAAATCGCAGCATTATGCCGGGAGTTCAACGCCATGAGCTATGTGGATGATGCGCACGGTGATGGCGTACTTGGAAATGGCATCGGGATCGTGCACCATTTCCACCTGGAGGGCAAATGGGATATTGAGATGGGAACGTTCAGCAAGGCATTTGGTGTAGTGGGGGGATATGTGTCAGGAAGCGCCGCTCTGCGGGAATTTGCATTCAACAAGAGCCGCACCTGGCTGCTTTCCGGCTCAGCTCCGCCAGCAACTGCCGCAGCCTGCATTGCCTCTTTGGATGTCGTAAAAAACGAGCCTAGGCATGTAAAGAAACTTTGGAAGAACACAAATTACTGGAAAAGGGGGCTGAAAAAGCGCGGGTTCGATACCGGATTCACGGAAACCCCAATTGTGCCCGTCATGCTCGGGGATAGCGCGCTTGCCCAGCGCTTTTCCGTAAGGCTAATGGA
>JBDRDM010000037.1:0-9930 GCA_043820675.1 Microcaldota archaeon | reverse complement strand
GAAGGTGAAATGGACGGGGTTGGCATCGGGGAAGGCGAATCAGAGGGGCTTGGGGAAATGGAAGGGCTTGGAAGGATTGATGGCAAGGGGGAAGCATCCGGTGAGGGCGAAAACGAGGGGGATGGTGCAGGGGAGGGCAGTTCGGTTGGGATGGGGGATATTGAAGGGGTCGGAGCAGGGGAAGGTGCATTGGTTGGAGAGGGGCTGAATGTCGGGCTTGGGGAAATCGTTGGAGTTGGGGCTGGGGAAGGCGATTGGGAAGGGGAGGGAGAGAAGGTTGGTGAGACATTGGGGGTTGGAAAACTTGAAGGGGAGGGGAAAGGTGAAATGTTGGGAGAGGCTGAAACTGAAGCGGATGGCAAAAATGAGGGGCTGGGGGCTGAACTTGGAATTGAAGATGCATCAGGTGTTGCAGACACTAATGGACTTGCAGTTGGAAGTGCTGAAGGCGCAAGCGAGATTGATGGAACCACAGATATGTCTGGAGGAGCTGTTGGGGAAAGGGTAGGAATGAGTATAGAAGGCAATGCCAAAGGCGCACTTGTTGGCAATATTTCAGGTGTTGGGGAAAAGCGGGGGGAGGGCGCGGGAATGGGCGTTGTTGCAAATCCATCCAAAGGCAAATCCGTTGCGAGTAATACGGGCGTTCCGGATAGGAACGCAAAAAAGCCCTGGAAGAGCACTCCTAGCAGCGATAGCGTAAAAAGCGCCATTACTGGGAATGCGAACGTGAACTGCGACCTTAGCTTGCGGCGCTTCTTTTCGGTATTTGTTTGCGCAACGGTTTTATCGCCTTCCCATGCGGATTGCTTGATATGCCTTAAAATCAGGTTTCCTTTTTCGTCAGGATAGGGGTATAGTTCATCGCCGCGGCCCCAGCCCATAAGCGAAACAACGTCTTTTGGAAGGGTTATGGTAAATTGGTCTTTCTTACGCTGGATTACGACCATTTTGTTCACGGCAGAAGGCGTGCAAGCATTAATTTTGGAGCCTTTTTAAAAGTATTTGCAGCATTTTTTAAATGATATTAAACCGTTAACTTATTGCTATTTAAGGGATATTAAAGGTATTTGATAGCAATAAATTCAAATAATTATTTAAAAAGGGTATTTAAACACTTGGAAAATCGAATAAACGCCAAGAAACGAACCGGGTTTCGGGAATCCGCGAAGCGCCTTTTTTTGGCCCCTTATTTTTTCGAGCGCCATTTTCCTAACCCCAAGCGCTGGTATTTTTACGAGCTAAAATGCACTATGAAAGAATAAGGCTTATATACCACCGTTCAACTCACTACTCTTCCATTCGGATGGTGCCGCTTCCGGCGGTGCTTGAAGGATAACCCACAAAAAAGTAACAGAGATGATGCAACATGAAGAATTGGCAATATTGGATAGGGGCCGCAGCTTTCCTGCTGCTTATTTCGGTCAGTGTTAGGGCCGCACTTCAGCAAACCGACAATACGGCAGTTGCGGTGCCATCGGACAACGGTACTTCGACCTACCTTAACGTGACAACAAGAATGCAGCAATACGTTGGCTTCTTTGGAAGGATTTGGTATGAGGTTAGGCTAAACTTTACGACTGGCTCTGGTACCTTATATAACAAGTCGGTTACCGAGGGGAAGATTTACTTCTACAAGGCGGGAGCAACACCAACAGGAGCAATACTGACCGCAGTAAACAACAGCGATACCGACGGCAACTTCTCCCTTACCGGGTACTACGCCACGGGAAACCATTATGTGCTAAATTCGACCGTGTGCGGAGTGACATCCGTAGACCACCTGAATACGACCGATAATTATGCGGTAGGAATCTTCAAGGATCAGGCAGCAACGCCCAACTACTTCCTATGCACGGACATCACGCAAAAATCGTCCACCAACGGCTTTAACACCGTTGACGGAAACGTGCACTTCGAAGTCGTGGTGCCTAAGACGAGCACGTACACGAGCTACGATGTGTGGATCGACTCGGAGTGAGTCGTTCCCCTTTTTTGTTTTTTTTTTATTTTTTATTACTTATTTTGAATTGGAGGAAAACAGGATGCCCGTATTTGGAATTTGAGGAAAGCCAGATACCCGGCAAACACAGATTAGTGATGGGTGCGGCTATAGCTACCATCTATTTTCAATAGAGCCCAATTCTCAAGGCAATTAATCATTCCCCGCTCTCCTCTTTTTCCTCAATGACCCTAAGCTTTGCCAGGAGCTTTCGGATTTTAGGCACGTCATCCTCCTGGATTTTCTTTGGCGGCCGGAGCCTTAGGAACACTGCAATTGCAAGAATTGCAGCGCAGAGCGCAACAAGGGAATAAATGTAATAGGCAGGCAGCTGTGGGCCCCGCTGACCGGTTTTCCCCCGGATTTCCTTTGCCCTGAGGATTATTTGCGAGTAGCTTTCGATTGGGGGCATTATGCCAGCTGAAAGGTCCTTTTCATTGACGGTCATGTCCGCTTCCAGTGCAAAAAACGAGTGGTCGAGGGATTTGAGCCATGGATCCTCTTCGCCGTAGAGCTTTTTTGCGTTCTTCAATGCAAGGGAAGTATTCGATAGTGCTGCTGCCGCGGAAAGATAGTGCGGAAGGGCAGCCTCATACTCATCCACAAGGGATTTGGTCTCGAAAAACGCAAGATCGAAATCCGAGGATAAACGGTCAATTGCCGTGCGGCTTTTTACCCTCCTAAGGTTCAGCAGGATTTCATAGAGGCGCTCGAACTTCTGCTCAACAACAACGAACTCCACGTCGCTGTAGGCGTGAGCTTTTTGTTCAAGGCCGATCCATCGGTCGTGCAAAAGCCTAAGCTCATCTTCGCGCTCAATTGCGGCCCTTTTACCATCGGATTCCAACTGCCTCGAATATGCCTGCGTAACAATTGCCAATGTAGAGGCATTTAGGCTCATGGTCTCGTTATCGCAGCCCATATAACCCCGCCTTATGTATTCCCCGACAAGATCCTCAACGCGGGATGCATCCACGGCCGCGAGGTTTCCATCGCTTTCCTCGAGGATTGCAACAGGGATGCAATTTATGAAGAGCATATGGAATGAAGTGCCAAGAGCATAAAACCTTTGGGAAGTTTGATTCCCCCCCTCGCGCACGTATAGTACTATTTGGTCTCCTATAGAAAGCGAATGCGCAAATGCAATTAGAATGATGAACAGGATAATTGCGTGGCGCATGGAAGGAAAAGGCCACATATGCTTAATAGATGTTTTGATGACGGAAAAAATCGGGAGGGTTTGAAGGATGGGGCAAGGCTATGGACAAAAGAAAATGCGCGAATCGACCAATTACGTTTACCCCATCATTTAGAATGTAGGATTGCAAAGATGGGGCCTTGATGGATTAGGGTCAATTACGACCAATTGCAAAAGAGCCAAAGCCAGCAAAAATGCATTGAAGCTCTCCAAACCATTCCCGTAATGGGCAATTGCCGCTTTGGGCCAGACATCAAACTTGAATTACCGAGGCCTAAAGGCCCCAGATTCTTTGCAATAAAAACAAATGCCGCCCCATTAGCAACCCCAACGATTTGTCCATTGCCTAAAGCGCAACGGATTTCTCGCCCAAGAGGGGGGTTTGGGCATGCTTCCAGAAACACCGGTGTTTCTGGGCACGCTAAGAACCTCGAAGGGTTCTGACGCGTCCGACCAAACTAAGGGGGGATGTGCCCCCCTTGGGTTGGTCATTAATAAATATAATCCGACCTAAACCCTACCCTGATTCGCATGAGGCTGCCGAATATCTACGAGAGCAAGCACTACAAGAAGCTCATAATCATACCGCTTGCCCTCATCCTGATTTCGCTTTTTTTCATCCAGCCCTCGGTCATAAAAAAGGGCATCGACCTCAGGGGTGGATCGCTCATAACGGTGCTTACCGACGAGCCCGCGGATTCCCTTGCCCAAAAACGCGCGGATATCGAATCCGCACTCTCCAGCTTTTCAACGGATGTAACCGTCAGGGAGTTTGAGAACCCAACGGGCAGGGGATTTGAAATAGAGGTCGGCGCAAGCGATACGCTTGATGAGGCTGAAACCGCGCTCGAGGGCCTCAAGCGACTGGAGTCCGACCTATCATTTGAAATCATCACGCTTCAAAGCCTCGAGGGATTTGAAACCGACAAATCGAAAGTGGATGCGCAGCAATTGAAGGTCGCCATGTTGCAGGAAAAACTGGTGGCGGATGCAAATTCCCTCCTGGAAGTGCTGGGATCGGAAAAGAGAGCAAACGAATATTCTACTGCAATGGGAATTGCCGAGGAGGCATATCAGGAGGCGAGCTCGGCTGTTCGCGAGAGGATAATTTCCGAAATCCGCGGCATCGTATCCGTAAAAACTTACAGCTCAAAGGAGGTTGGAGCGAGTCTTAGCAGGTTCTTCCTTTCGAAAACCGCAGAAATCATACTACTATCGCTTGTTCTTGGCGCATTATTCGTTGTGATCATCTTCCGGGGGGCCGTAGCATCGGTTGCGGTCCTTTTCGGGGCATTTGCCGATGTCATAATCACTGCAGGCGCAATGGGCCTTCTTGGAATTCCCCTAAGCCTTGCAACGGTCGCAGCCCTCATGATGCTTATTGGCTTTTCGATCGATACGGACATGCTCCTTACGATCCGGGCCCTCAAGCGCACGGAAGGGGAGGCAAAGGAAAGGGTATATGACGCAATGCAGACCGCAATTGTGATGAACAGCGCGGCAATAGCCGCATTCACAGTATTGGTGATCGTCGCAACGTTCCTCAAGATTGAAACCTACTACCAAATCGGCATGGTCGCCCTGATCGGTGGGCTGATTGATTTCATTGCGACCTGGTGCGGAAATGCGGTGATGGTCCTTTGGTATGCGGAAATCAAGAAGTCGCATTAATGGTAATGGAAACATGGATATAATCAAAATATTGAAAAAGAGGCGGGTGCAGCTGCTGGTGTTTGCAGTAGCCATCGCACTGATGCTTATTGCATTCAAGGGGATAAACTACGGAATAGAATTCGAGGGAGGGGTTAGGATCCCAATCACGCTCATTTCGGAAGGGCCAATCCCGGCGGATACAATGAGCCTTGCAGCCGATACCATAAAGCAGCGGATCAACAAATACGGCCTTTCGCAATCCGTTGTAAGGCCCCTTGGGGAAAAGGAAATCATCGTCGAGATCCCAAAGGCCGATGAAAGCGTAATCAAGAGCATCGAAAAGATACTGCGGGAACAGGGCAGGTTCGAAGCGCTCATCGACGGACGGGACGCGCTGGAAGGCAAGTATGTCCTGCAGAATGCGATCGGCGGCGCAAACGGCGAGCGCATTTTCAGCTCGGAAGGAAGCTACAGGTGGGAGCTGGATTTTGCGGTGACACGTGAGGGTGGCGAGGCATTTGCGAAGGTAGCCCTAGGGAAGGCGAACTTCCCGGTTTACATGATGCTGGACAGGCCGGAAAATGCGGCGGTGATAATTTCAAAATCGCAATTCAACCAGGTAGGGGATTTTGCCTCGATAGAAAATGCGATGATAGATGCCCTAAGGAAGGAGGACAACAACATAGAACTGATTTATGAAGAAGACTTGAAGAGCGATATTGCAAGGCTGGAGGGCCTAAGCAGGATAATAATTTCAGAAACGCTAAGCCAAGACGAAGGCGTAATGGCGCAGCTTAACGGGACGGGCTTTTCTACGGATGCGCAGGCTCCAAAACGGATCATCATAAGGGCGGATGAGGAGATGATGCCTGAAACCTACTCGAGCAGGATAGGGACGACCACCGTTTCAAGGTGGAGGGGAATTGGCCTGCTCTCGGCACCGGTCCTCTCAGAAGGCCTTGCAACGGGCGCGGTCTCCCAATCGTATTCCATCACGGGCACGGCATCTGGGGCAACGCTTGAGGACCAAAAGGCAAATGCGCTCTCTGAACTTAAGGAACTAAAGAGCGTCATATCCGGCGGAAAGCTGCCCGTAAGCACTGTCATCGGAAGCGCGTACATCGTAGCACCGCAGCTTGGCGAACAGTTCCTGACATACAGCTACTTGGGAATGCTGCTTGCAATCCTCACGGTCAGCGGCATCATCCTATTGAAATACAAAAGAGCCGTGCTGGTTGTCCCAATAGTCCTTATCAGCGTCCTTGAAATCTTCCTTACAACAACCGTCATAGGCGTTTTTGGGACGCTAGACCTCTCGGCAGTTGCAGCGCTCATAGCGCTCATAGGCACGGGCGTAAACGACCAGATCATCATCACGGACGAGATATTAAAGAGGAGCAAGTCCGATCAGGAGCAGTCCGTTCGCAACATAAGGGAAAGGATCGCGAAGGCATTTTACATCATATTTGCGGTCGCGGGCGCCATACTTGCAGTGATGCTTCCCCTGTTCCTTTCGGGAATTGTTGAGGTCATGGGTTTTGCGCTCTCGACGATCGTTGGGGTCATCATCGGAGTCGGCATAACAAGGCCCGCTTTTGGGGATATCGTCGAGGAGGTGGGCATTTCTTAAGGCCGCCAATCGCTTAAACAGCAGCGCATTTGAGATGTCATAGTTTTCTACAGAACAATCGTTCGGTTTGTTTTTTTACATAAAAGGAGGTCGATGGATTTGCATTCCGCTTCAATTCGTGAAGCCAAGTATTTGGGCGCCATGCTAACAGGCGCGGTATCAAGATCCGATAAAACCGCAGCGGCGCATCGGGCATTGCGCGACGGACATGCCGGTAAATCGGAATTTGAAAAGGCTATCGAATCCGACAGATCCCAGATAATCGCCTCCCAGAAGGGGTTTGCATTCATCAGCGGCGGGCAGTCCGATTGGCTAGACATCCTCAGGCCGCTTGCACATGGCTTAATGGGTTTTGAAAAGCGGCGAACTTCCGGGGAGGATGCAATCGGCCCCGTTACCAGGTGGTTTAGGACGAACACATTTTACAGGAAACCCACAGTTGTTGGGCAATTGCAAAGCGTTGGGTCTGAAATCTCCGGCGCCCTCCCTGAAATTGCAAATGGGATAGCATTCCTCCTTGGGCCATATTCCTTTTCCCGCCTCGTTGAAAATAACTATTACAAAACCGATGCGGAACTGATGCGGGATTACATGCATGCAATTGCCGCAAACCTCCCGCAATTGCATGAAAAGGGCTATCGCTGCCTCCTTTTCCTGGAGCCAAGCATAAGCGATGCCATTTCTTCGGGAAATTTAAAGGCGCCAACAGGATATCCTGAAGCACTGGGGTTAGTTGCTGGAGCGGGATTTGCCTTAGGCGTGCACTTCCCGCTTGCAGACGGCGCCCTGGCTGCGCCGCTGCTCGAAGGCGCCGCAGTGGACTTCATCGGAATAGACGGCATCCATACGGAATTTAGCAACATTTCAACCCGCAAGGATATGCTCCTTGGAATCGTTGACGGCAGCCGGGCGGGAATCGAGGATGCGGATTTGCTGAAGGGCGAAATCAGCAGGTTCCTTAACGAGGCAAACTTTTCTGGCAGGTATTACATCGGGCCAAATGACAGGCTTTTTGATGTGCCATTTGGAATTGCACTTGAAAAGATTAGGGCGCTGGCAGCATTGGGTGAGCATACGAAATGAGAGAAAAGGCATTCGTTACCCAGGAGATAGGGAGCATCCAAAGGCCAGCATGGAGGCAAAAGTTGGATGGAGAGGTAGTTCCGGAATGGATAGCTGAAGCGCTCCTATGGGGGGAAAGGCTCGGAGTTACGGAAAGGGACGAGCTGGCCAACCCTAAGAATACAGGGCTCCTGCAAAAGAGCGGAAAATATAGGATGCAAAAGGAGAAGGAGCGGATCGTAGAGATCGCTTCTTTGTACGTCATTAGGATGTTCGAATCCGCAGGCCTCGACAGGATCTTCAATGGAGAGCAGCCGCGCACGGAGATGTACGATTTCCTCGCAAAAAATACCGATGGGATTTCAACTGCAGGCGTACTGAATTCTTTTGATGCCAACTATTTCCGGAAGGGGATCGTTGAAAAGGAGGTCCGGATTAGACCGGGAGGCATTGAGTTTTTCGAGGATGAATTCAATTTCGTAAAAAAAAATACCGGGAAAACGGTCAAACCCTGCCTTACAGGGCCCTATACAATGGCGGATTGGTCCTATATAGAACATTACCGCAAAATGAGAGAAGGTGGAGGCGTCAAGCCCTCGGATGTGATTATAGCAGGAAGGCACGATGCAATACTCGCCTTTGCAAAGGACGTGCTAAATCCAATCGTCCGCGGCCTTGGGAAGGCGGGCGCTTCTGTAATACAAATAGACGAACCAGCGGCGGCAACCCGTGAGGGGGAGAGCAAAGTATTTGCGGAGGCGCTCAACTTGTCATTTGAAGGGCTGCCAGCTGGAGTGGAAAAGGCGGTGCATTTATGCTATAGCAACTATCCCGCGCTATTTCCCGCTCTGGCGGATTGCAAGGCCAACAGCTACCTGGTGGAATTCACCAACCATGCATCGCCGGTAAATTTCAAGCCAAACCAGGTGAGCCCCGAAACGTTCAGGATAATCGAATTGTTCAAGGAGTACTCCATGGATGTGGACGTGGGGGTTGGAGTAGTGGACATCCATTCCGATCTCATCGAAACTCCGCAAGTGATACGCGACCGCCTGCTTTATGCCGCAAAACTAATTGGCGATCCATCCAGGGTGCAGGTGAATCCTGATTGCGGGCTTCGGACGCGCAGGTGGCATGTCGCATATGCGAAATTGGTCAACATGGTTGAAGGGGCAGTGCTTGCCCGTGCGGAGTTTGGTGATTGAATTGCGCCTAAATCATATGATGCTCGAAATAACGCCTCCATCCAAGCGCGCCTCGGACGAGTTCGTTTCCAAATCGACCGAAAAGGTTGCGGGGGTGGTCGGGTCCGCAGGCTGCATAGACATCATCAATGTTCCCGAAATCTTGGAGGAAAACAGGGAGGGCATGCCGCTTTACCGTAACCTCGAAACACGGGAATACGGCCTTGCCATCAGGGAAAAAACTGGCGTCAAAATCGCGGTCAACAAGGTAGTCGTGTTCTTTGAAAGTGAAAACAGGTTCCAAAAATGGCTTGCCGAAACAGTCGAAAAATACGCAATAACGGACCTGATATTTGTCGGCGGCTATAGCAGTAAAATGAAATACCCCGGGCCGAATGTCATGAAGGCCAATGCAATCGCGGCAAAATGGAAAAACGTCCGCGTTGGAAATATCTGCATTCCCCAAAGGAAAGGGGAAGCCGAAAGGCTGCTGGCAAAAACGCTTTCTGGCTGCAATTATTTCACAACGCAGATAATAATGGAATCGAAGACCATCAAGACGCTACTTGGGAAGTACGATGCCGAATGCAGGTCTAGGAAGGTAACGCCATCGGAAATATACATAAGTTTTGCGCCTGCCAGGGATGGCCACGATATCGAATTCTTCGAATGGCTCGGCGCCGAAATGCCTTCTGAGGCGGAAAAAATGCTCAAGTTGAGCGGGGATATGGGGAAGGCATCGATTGAGCTTTCTAGGGGCATTTTAGCGGACGTTTTTTCATTCTGCGAACAGGAGAAAATAGCAGTACCAATTTCGATCAACGTGGAGCCCATGTCCCAAAGCAACCTGCCGCTTGCGCAGGAAATGATCCAGGAATTGTCGGATAGCATACGCTAATCCAGTTAAAATGGGGTCACGGGGACTTCCTGCCTTGCTTTTCTTTTTGTAAAAAGAAAGGCGATGGCGCCGCAAAAGAAAAACGATTTGATGCGCAGATCAAAAAAAGTTTCTTTTTGCACGCCTATCTTTTTCTTTTCAAAGAAAAAGACGGCTTCGAACCCCGATCCACAGGTATCTAACTTCTCGCTCGTCATCGTATCCGAGCTCCATGCATTCCAATCATCGCTTTTTTCAAAGCTCAAAATACCTGCACCAAAGAATCTGGAGCCTATTGTTCTACCAGGTTATACTATGACCCCA
>JBDRDM010000036.1:0-13098 GCA_043820675.1 Microcaldota archaeon | reverse complement strand
ATTTTTCGATTGCCGCAAAGAGGAGGGCAGGGGCATATCGGGGGTTTTGTTTGAATTCATTGCATATGTTTGCCTACTTCCAATTTGGGATCCGCGGCCCATCCTAACGATTCCCGAAATGCGGGATTTGAGAGCGTCTGCGGGCATTGGTTCTTCCTCATTTTCTCCCTCGAGCTTTTCCTCGAATTCCAAGATTTCCCGTTCAATGGCATCGGGAAGCCCGGGGGCATCCAAGGCTTTAACCTTATTTACTGTGGATGAACCCCTATTTTCCTTCTCGGAGGGAGATTTGGATTTTTCTGCCCTTATTGTGGAGGATGTTTCAAGTGCAACTGCACTTTCCGCCTGTTCGGCTTTTTCCTCCAGGATCGCTATCTGGGGCTTATTGAACCTGAAAGGCTCAGGAAGGTAGCGGTCAGCAGCAAAGCGCATCCTTTTGAGTATCCCAGGTTTGCTCTTGCTCGATGAAATTTGGGCAAAGTAAGCCGATCCTTCCGGCGTAGGCGGTTTTTCGGCCGAAGGTTGCCCTGCAGACGCTTGCACGGGGGCATTCAATTGGCCTGATTCGGGGGCTTCCTGCAAATTCGGGACCCCGGGTTGCTTATAAGATTCTTCTTCATCCCGAAACATGGGGGAGGCAACGATCTTCACATTGGGCTCTTGCCTTTCTTCCATTCCCTGGGAGCGCCATTTTTGGAATACTGGCTCTTCAGAAAGGAATTGCCGCGGCTCGCGCTTGAACGAATTATCAGGAGCGTTAATTGCCGCATACCGTTTCCCATATTTCGAGCTGTCCATTGTGAGGTATTTCTTGCCAACCATTTCCCTAACATTGCGCTGCTTGCCCCGGAGCTGCTTTAGGGCGATGTTGAGCTCCTTGCGTTCGGTTTCGATTTCGAATTCCTCTTCCTTTAGCATGGAAAGGTTTTGCTTGTGCTTGCCCTGCCTATCCTCAAGCCCGGAAAGGGCGGTTAGGATCATCGCCTGCTCTTCCATGAGCTGCTGCATGTTTTCCTCCAGCTGGGATCGCTGGGTATCTAGCCTTTCCAGCTCGCCTTCGACCTCCTCACGTATGCGCTCCAAATCAGAATCCACCTGGAGGGTCTTGCGCCTTATCGCAAGGACCGCCTTTTCGGCAACCTTTTCCTCCGCATCAAGCTCCTGCAGTGCCTTTAGCCGCGGCCTTGGTATTTCCATTTATCCCCCTCTTTTTCCGATTCTTTTGGAAAGGCATCACGAATGCCTTCCAGAAAAAATTCCCCACATCCCCTGCAAAAACAAAAAAATGCCTCGCACATCCTTGCACCTTAACCTGCTTTGGCAATTTTCACATACGGCACGCCCTGTGGATCCTTGGCTACCATTCCCTGGAGAGCCAAGGCGCCTTTTAGCGGAGCGCCGTACGTGCCGTATATCACGCCGCTATCGTCCTCCAATTTTATGAGGCACTGCGAACTGCCTTTCTTGATTGTTGTTGCCTGGGCACTAAAGGAAACCCGCTTCCCTTCAGAAGTGCCCTTTATGATGTCGTAAATCCGCATACCCCCCTTAGAAGGTAATGGATTTTCCGTTTTTAAGCTTAATGTCGGAGGCGCCAAAACCGCCTTCTTGAATACGGGGATTTTAGCGGTTTTCATGGGAGATCCGCTTTTTTGGGGCGGGCCGCCTTTTCCAATTGGGAGGGCTTTTGGTTTTGCAAAGGTGGCTTTTTTCCCGATAACTTCACCCTTCATTGGGGGGGTTGGATCCGGGTTTTCTTCAAAGGCATCCGTAGGTTCCTCACCATCCTCCTGGTTTTCCTGCTGTTCGTCTTCCAGTTGGGCCGTCGTTTCGGCCTGTGCTAAGGCCTGCTCGTCCGCTTCGCCTTCAATTTCATGCTCTTCCAAATCCATACCGGAAGTGGTGGGCATCATTTCCTTGGATGGGAGGGATTTTTTCATGGTTGGCGCCTTTCTTACACCGGGGGATTGAAGCTGGGCCTTTTTTGGGGGAATTGATTTCTGCGCCGCGGGTTTAGCTAACGGAGTGCTCGGTGCATCTTCCTCAGATGTGTTTTTCTCCATTTGATCATCCGCATTTGCCTCCTGCGCAGTTTGATCATCCCCGCCAACCCCTTCCTTAGGGGAATTGGCCCGCATCTCCCTAGTAATATCTTGCGAACGTTGCGTTTGCTGGACCTTTTCCTTCCTCATTTTCGAGAGCTCGTCGCGCAGCTTTTGCCTGACGACCTGAAGCTTGCGCACATGGATATCCTTCATCTTCTTGTATTCCGGCTCTTTGATCTTGCCCTCAAGGAATTCCTCTTCGTTGCTTTCAAGTATCTGCTCGAGGCCCTCCTTTTCCTCCTGGAGGTCCTTGATATGGTCTGGCAATTCCTCGCCCTCCGAGGCGAGCTCGATTTTCGCCTGCATTTCGTTGAACTTCTCATGCGTATCCTCAAGCCCCCGCTTCAAATCGTTTAGATCTTCCCTCGTGGCGTAATTGTCGAGCTTGCCGCTCATGGATTCGGTCATGCCAACCAGTTCCTTTAGGGATTCGGCCATTATGTCCTGCTTTCCGCGGTAGAGCGTGAATTCGTTGAGCTTGCGGTTAAGCTCCACATAAACCCTGCCGGTCTCATCCGCGAGCCGCTCGACTTTTGAAACGGTATTGTCGATTTTGGAGCTCCGGTCGGCAATGTCCTTGCTTACGGTTGCGATGTTCTTGAGGCTCCCAATCGCTTCGAGCATGGTTCGGACCCTTGAGACGGTTTGGACCATATCGCCCGTCATGGTTTCGAGCTTTTCAACCTTCATTGCATGTTCGCCGATGAGGCGGTCGCGTTTGTCGAGCTCCTTGGCAAAGCGCGAAGGCTCCAGGTCGGAAACCATCTCAACGAACTTGTCGAGCTTTGCTTCCTGCTCCTTGCCGCTGCTTTCCTTTTCGAAAAGCATCGTGCGCAGCTCGCCGATATTTTCCATGATGTGCTCGATACGCTCCTCAACAACTGTTCGCGTATTTTCCACGGTCTCGAGCTTCACTTTCATCTTCTCAAGTTCCAAAACGAGCCGTTCCACTTCCACGGAAGAAACGCTGCCCCCTTCCTGCGCGCCGCCTTTTGCCTGAAGGATTGGCGCGGATTCCTCGGCCTGCGGGGCCGTGCCCTGCGCTTCCGATTCCTGCTGCGCGCGTGACTTGTTGTATTCCTCAAGCTCCTGGGGGTTCATTTCCTCAGGAAGCTTGTCAGCCCATGAGGGCTGATCGGAAACTGCCGCGCCTTCGCTGCTATTTGCCTGCGCTGCCTCTGCAACGGGCGCCCCTCCCGATCCCCCCTGCTTCTTGAATTTTCCAACGATTCCTGAAAGTTTCCCTAAAAGTGCGCCCGTTCTTACGCCCCCTTCCCGCGCCCCAAAGGAAGGTGCGGAATCCGGATTATCGCTAGCTTCAGTTGGCCTTCTTCCTTTTTTCCCTATGCCCAAGGATTGCATAATATCATCCGTGCCCGGTTCCCCGTAAGGCAAATTGCTCCCCCCGTATCCGCCATCATCATATTGCGGCGCTGGATCATCGCGGCCGCTTTCGTCTTCGGACCCGCCAGTTTCATCAATTTCCACTGTTCCCGATTTCCGGGGGCCAAGCTTTAGCGCCTCCAGGATCTCATCCGCCTCCGTCGCCTTGCCATAGGGGCTCCCCCTTGCCTTTTGCCTGGAAATTCCCTCAAGCTTTTCAGAAAAGGAAATCGGCTTTACTTCGGGCTCGTAGTCAAGTTCCGGAAGCGATGCAACTGCAAAATCCTTTGCCCTAAATTGCATTCTTTGCGCTGGGCCCAATTCCTCATCAAGCTCTTTTTCCTCATCCCCCTCTTCACGGAATTTATCGTAAACCTCGGAAGGCGCTTCAAGCGTGGTTGATTCGCCCGATGCCCCCGATAGCAATTTGTTAATTCTCGAGAGCTTTTTAACGTTCTCCCCCCTCAATTCCCGATAGCTTTTTTCAGTAACAGCTCCTTCGTTATAGGAATCCTCAAGGAATGAGAGCAGGTTTTCAATGTCGTGCTTGTTTTTTAGCATCGCTTGCTTTTTCTTTTCCTGGGGGGCATCGTCATCAAAATCATCGGCGGCATCCTGGGGCTCAAGTGCGCGCAAAGTATCAAGGTTCCTAAGGGCTGCTGCCCTCTCGCGGTCATAAAGGTCATCAGAGATCGATCCGCGCTTGAAGCTATGGCCAAGGAAAGAGAGGAGGGAAAGGATGCCAGTTTCCAGGCTCTGGACGCTTTTTCCCTCGGGAATGGCCGGCAAAGGCGCAGCTGCGCGGACCTTTCGCGAAGCGGTTTTCCTTGCGTTTTTTTTCATCTTAGGCACATGGATCACATAATATTGCTTTTGAAAAATATTAACGTTTGCTACCGTAGCTCTTAAGCCTTGCCCCCACCGAATCAAGGTATGTTTCCGACATCCTAAAGAGGCCCTGCTTGAGCTTGTCGTTTGCTATCTTCAACTCCAGCTCCACATCATAGGTATCGGTGCCCTTGGCCTTGAGGGCTTCGATCTGCTGCCTTGCAGCGTCGACTTTTTGCTGGATGCCCGTGATTTGCTGCAGCTCCTCTTCCGTAAGGGCAAATGTGGAATGGAGAAGCGGCCGGAATGCAACGAACCACGGCTTGCCTTCGTTGTATTCGGGGTTTTGCACAAGGCCCGTTCCGATTGTGAGCTTGGTTACCTTATTGGCATAGTCGGCGCCATACTTTGTTTTGACGCGGCCGATGTCCCCTTCATATTTCGTGCGGAGCTGGATTTCATTTGCGATGTTGGCCCGGATCGCGCCCTTGAAATCGAGCAGCACCTGGGATATCATGAACATGCCAATTCCCCACTTGCGGAACTCACGGTAGCCGCGCTCCAATTGCGCGTATGCGCCCTTGCCGCCGTATTTCGGAAGGAGGCGGTGCACTTCATCATAGACAATCAAAAGCTTGAGCTCCTTTGACTCAAGGGGCCGCATGTCGAAAACCGACTGCACGCTCCTTCTCACAAAGCTGTCAAGCTGCGCGGGCTGCAGCTTGTTCATGACGAAAACCGTTATCTCCCCGGGGTTCATGTATTTCTTGTAGTCAATTGGCATGTTGGGGTCTGTGACATTGAAGATGGTTGTCTTGTATCCCCTCACATCCTCTGGCTTCATTCCGAATTTCGGATAGAGTGCAAGCATCTGCTTATCCTTGTTTGGCCGGATGTATCCCGTCCATTGAGCTGTCGGATCGAAAATGACGACCGGGACGTTGCGTTTCAATAGCTCTTCAGTTACCACCTGCGCGGATACCGATTTGCCAGATCCCGTTCCCCCTGCTGCGATGGAATGCGTCTGCAGCTTATCGATGTCGAAATAGGCGGTAACATCGGTTTCGGCAACCCTGCCAACTGGTATCGCGCGCGGCCCTGGCTGGGGCAGCTTCTTGTAGTCAAGCGGCATTATGTAGCGCTGGCCCTTGATCTTGCGCTGCTGGTATACGGCATATGCGCGCCTGCCGCCAACGAAAAGGATGATGCCAAGAATCAGGGCATATGTGAGCCAGCTGGAAGTTACGGTCTGCACCACAAGGCCCGTCACGGAAGTTCCGGTTATTTCGACAGAATCCGAACCGACGGAAACCTTGCGGCCCTCTAGGTATGATGCAGTTACCTGGAAAATATAGATCCCGGGCTCGGCATCCGAGGGAACCTTGGCAGTCGGGGAGCGCGTTATGAGATCGGAAATCTGCACGGTTTCAGAGGAGGTCCAGATGGCCTTATCTTCCGAGAGGGTTTTGAGCGAATATTGCAATGAAACATCGGTTGCGGCTTCCGCTTCTCCCCTATTGACTATGGTCACTTCGGCTTTGATGTTATCGCCCGGCCTTACAACTTTTGTGAGGACGGACACCTTCACATCCAGCAAGGGTTGGGTAGATTTTTCTATGCGCAATGTTACCGGCGTGATTTTAACTATATTGCCAAGTTTGACAATGATGTCGGCCGTATAGATGCCAGGGAAAGTGCTGTCGGGGATGTTAATTAGCACCTTGACGGATTCGAGCTGCCGGCTCTTCACAGTAAGGGTTGGTTGATCAATAGTTATGAATGCGGCTGCATCGCCTTCGACAAGGAAGCTTGCAAGCAGGTCGGCATCAAGGTTGTTTACCAGATCAACAACTTGCGTGCGCTTCTGACCGGGTTTCATGGTAAGGTCAATTGCATCTGCCCTAACTTCGGGCGGTCCGATCCTGCCGCCTAGGCCGCCTCCTCCGCCAGAGCCATTGCCCTGGCCTGCGCCGCCTCCTCCAACCGAAGGAGTTGCGCTGCCAGTGCCCGCTCCGGAGCCAGCTCCAGAGCCTGCGCCGGTGCCAGTTCCCGTCCCTCCGGCCCCTTCAGTTGCGCTCGGGGTAGGAGTAGTCGTAACATTTGGTGCAAGGCAATCAGTGCTGCAAACAGCGGTGCTCTCGCCGGTCGAGGCCTCGCAAATGCCATTTCCGCAAATATACTCGGCAAGTGCGTAGGCGCCGGATGCATTCGTTGCAATGAACGATATTTGGCCCTTGCTAGCCTCCCTTATGGAGGTTTGCCGCGTCCAATTGTTAAGGCAGCCGTTGAATTGCGAATAGATATTGCAAGTGTAGATGCCAAGATTATTTTCAAGCGTGTAGGGCAGCCCCACGTAATTGAAGGTTATGTTCGCGCTGGAATATGTGAGGTTTACGGAATATAATATGCCAATTAGGGCGCCTGCGCCAATGCGGCTTGTAGGAATGAGCCCAAAAGTGATCGGATCAATGTAATTGGTAGTCAGCGGCACATCGCTTAGAAGCAAAAGCCTGCTTTGGAGAGTTGTATTGATGAAATATGTGCCGTTGTAGAGGGTCTTGTTGTAATGGCCAGAGGAATTCGCGCTGAAATTGTAAATGATGCTGGATGTGTTCGTCGATGAAAACAGCCGGAATTCGGGTTGCAGGGTCGTTTGCGAAATTTGTTCGGTGTCAAGCGCCCTTCCGGCGAACACGATAGCGGACCTTACCTCGAATATTCCCGAAGTGAAGTTGCAGTTTCCGGAAGCATCGCAAACCCTTGCCTGCACGGTATGATTGCCAATGACCGTCGTGTTGGTGAAGCTCATTGCATACAGGTACGAATCGCCGCTTTGGAATGAGAAGCTGAATGTGAGGTTCTGCGCCCCCCCTAACGGATAGGTTATGTTCGCCTGCACGGCACTGGAATTGAGGAACATGGTACCGGAATCCGTCGCATTTATCGTGAGGAGAATTGGGTTATTGGAAATGACAAGGGCATCTGCAATAAAATCGACTTGCGGGGGGGTAGTATCGGTATAACCAACAGCGCGCGTTTCTATTGTCGTCAGGTTGAGGCGCCTTGCGAGGTCAAAGCCTGTGACGTTCAAATCATAACTCTTGCCAGTTGGAAGCGCCGGCGCCGTGAAATTAAGGGTCCAAATTCCGGAGGAATACGTCTGGGAAGTGAGGGCTACCAATGTTTTTTGGGAAGTGTCCTGGAGGGTGACATTGAAACTCACATTGCCGGAAAGTGCCGAGCTTCCATAGGTCGCATTGACAAGCACACTCACATTATCCCCGGGATTGATGTTAAGAACAGGCGAAGCGGTAGTTGGCAAGAGGATGATCACATACAGCGGGTGCACCGTAAGATTGATGAACGTCGCCCGTTCAGGAGGCGTCGTAGTGGCGTTTTGAGTTGTGGCATTGCCGACGTAATTGCTAAGGGATGATACGGATGGTGCCGAATAATTGATCTGAACTGCCTGGGATTCAAGGGGTAAGAGGAGGAGGCTTGATGCATTGTAGGAAAGGTAGGATGAGACATTGCCCTGCGAAACAATTGAGAGGAAAAGCACCTGGTTGCCGATGTTGCTTGCAACAAATGACCCAAGGACTCCGCTTGTGCCCTGGATCACTTCCGCGTTAATGTAGGAGGGGGATTGCGCCCAACTCAGGTTCGAGGGGACCGTGACACTGATGTCGACACTATCGCTCGTGCTATTGCTGCCGCTTGCGGTAATTGTTCCGGAATAGATGCCAGTGCCAAAGCCTCCGGGAACGGTCACGGTTATGTTCACTTGCTGCGATGCACCAGAGGCAAGGGAAGAAATGCCCGAAGGAGAATACACAAGAGTGAATGAGCTGCAAACAACTCCCGCAGTGCAGCTAAAGCTAATAGATGAAATGTCAACCGTTCCCGGCGCCATAATAGTCATGGTTGTGTTTGCATATGAACCCGTGGGTATGGACGCCAATACCAGCGTCTCGTTTATATCCAAAAGGGCATTCGATGCAACCACGATTGCAACCTGCGTGGAATTGGTTCCGGTTGTGTTATCTATGTTGGTCCAGTTCACGGTGAGGTTGGCATGGTAGGTCCCCGCTATAACGCCCGCATTTGCCATGAACGTGACGGTTATGGATGAATTCGAAAGCAGGTATATGGTATCAAGGGTTAGGTTGTTTGGGGATGCGGAGAAATTCCCAGGCAAGCTCAGGTTGTAATAAGTAAGGGTGGAACGCGCATAGCCGGGGTTGATGAATGCCAAATCTGCGCTGGTGTTGGCGCCCTGGAACCCGGTAACGTTAGAGATCGTTATCGCGGGAATTGCAAATGTCAGGTTGGTTGCCGCATGCGCCGTGACATTGAAGGGCGCCGAACAATTCATGCCGTTTGCGGTGTCGTTGGCGCAGACAATGAGTTGATGGATGCCTGCAAGGGTGCTGTTGAAAACTGCGGTATAATTCGTACCGTCAAGGGCCATCTTCTGCGAAATGGTCGAACCGTTGAAAGTTGAATTGAGCCACGCGAAGGACACCCCGAAATTGTCGGTGATGATTGCAGAAACCGTCGAATTGCCGTATATTGCTTCGAAATTATTCGGGACGGAGGAAACCGCCGCGATGCTAGGAGGCAAATCAGTGATATTTAGGTTAATGTAGACCTGCTGCTCGCTTGGGGTGCCATTGCTTGAAAGGATCGAAATGGGGCCGGAATAAAGGCCCGGAGCCGTGCCGGATGAAACGGAATACGTGACGGCGACGTTCCTTGAGATCTGCTTGTCCAAATCAAGCGCTAGCACGGGCGAACCATCATAGAGCAGGAAGGGCGATGCGGAGCCGGAGGTTGCAAAAGTGAAGGTGGATTTGATGTTGCCCTGGTTCGTGACCGTGATGTTGCCGATGGCGCCGGTTGAATTGGGAGAAACGGAAATGTTCCCAAAGGATGCGGGGCTGCGCACCCAAGAGCCGTTGTTTGGGATGGTGAAGTTTATCAGCACCGTGTCAAGGAGGCCGGATGCATTCGCCTGCACGAAAGTCCAGAAGCTCCCTGGAGGCTGCATGGGCGGAACTGTGATGGAAATGTTCGTTGTGAAATTATCTCCAGCTGGAAGAAGGCCCCGGAAGCTTGGCGTAAGGACTATCGAGCATGTGGGGCAAAGGATCGCGATGTCGCCGCCGACCGTTGTAAGTTGCACGTTCAAAAGCCTCTCGTTTCCGGTTGATGCGATCGTGGCATTTTCAATGACTCCGGAAAACCCGCTTTGGATTGTAACCGCTTTGGCAGAATCCAATATGTCGATTACTGGATTGGATGAAACTATGACGTCGGTAGTGTTCTGCGTATTGGTTAAGGAATTATCGGGGTTGCGCCAGCTTGCATTCGTCGTAAGTTTGATGAGCTTTTGGGGGGTTGCGGGAAGCACGTTAACCAGCACCGCCCAGGGGCACGTGGAATTTGGCTGGATTGTGCCGCAGCTCTCAAACGTGTCGTTATAGGAGATTTCGGAATTCGAATTGTCATAAATAGTTATGTTTGCCATATAGGCCGGAACAGGCCCTGTGTTGGTAATGTTCAATGAAACTACGAACGCATAACCCGTTGATTGCGTAATCCCCGATGCGATCACCTGCAGCGGTGAAAGCGCAATTGAGGTGTTCGTAATTCCAAGGGATGTGAAGAGCCCTGCAAACGAGTAATTCGCATTGTATTCCGGCGGGGTATCAACAGCAACGATGGTTACGAGGTAGGTGCCGTTGGTGCTCGGGGTGTAATTAACTGCAAAGGTGCCGTCGGAAACCAAAGACATGGAAACGTTTTCCACTGTGCTGTTGGGCCAGGTAAGGGATGCATAAACGGAGCTTACGTTGGTGTCGTCCGTAACGTAGGCGGTGATCTGGGTGTAATTGAAATTGGCCTCCAGGGAGTCGTTTGGCAGGATTGAAGAATTATGGATCATTGGTGCGCGCGTGTCCAGCTCGGTGACGATGATCTCGGAGTAATTCGCTAATGCGCTATAGAACTTGGGTTCGTCATTGCCTATGGTGCAGCTGAAGAGGATCTGCCCTTTCTGGAGGGGCGTGAAAGAATAATTTGCAAGTCCGGAGCCGTTGGTCACGAGAAGTGTTGAGAAATTGCCTGATGAATAGTTGTAATAGAAGGTGACATTGTAGTTCGGGATGCCGGTTGCGGCGTCATGGTCGGAAACAAGGCAAAGGATTGTAAGGTTGAGTGGGAAGGCCTGCACGCTTGCATTGGGAGGCGATGTGACGGAAACATCAGCAAGCCCGGATACGCGTATGATCACAGAGCTTTCCCCGTTGTCGTAGTAGGCTTGGCTCGCAAGCGTTGTGAAATTCCTAAAGCCCGTTTGCTGGGATGTAAGCAAGAATGGCGCGGGAGCGACATTGGAGGAGGTTATGGTCATCACGCCCGATTCGTTGCTCCAATACACTATGAGCGAAAGAGGATTGCCGTTCTCGTCGGACGCACTGAGGGCAAGGCCCGCTGTATCGGCCTTGCTGTAGAACGAGCCGTTCAGGGGCTCGGTAATATTTGTGAAGATCTTGCCTAGGACGGTTACAACCGTGAGGTTGGTGTCGGAGTCCTCAGAGCCTGCCTTCGTGGCATTGAGATATAAGGTGTACGCCGATGGAGTGACATTGTCGCCGGGGTTGAAAAGGACGCTGCAATACCCGGTCGCATCCGTGGTGCAGTTGTCAACAAGTGTCGATGTCGAATTGTATAGGTAAACAACCGCGCCATTGGCAGAGCCGATGTTCGCGTCCTTGACGTGGATGCTGAAATTGGCAACGTAGGGTGAGAACGAATCGTTGCGGTAGATTGTCGAGTAGTCGGGCGAGATCACATCTATGGAAAGCTTGCGGTCGAGGTACACGGTAATGTTGCCATAATCGCGCGAGGA
This sequence comes from Microcaldota archaeon, assembly GCA_043820675.1. Classification (GTDB taxonomy): domain Archaea; phylum Micrarchaeota; class Micrarchaeia; order Norongarragalinales; family SBBD01; genus JACRGC01. The sequence continues at coordinate 1,869 of JBDRDM010000036.1, read as the reverse complement.
ATTGTAGTAAAGGTAGGTGTTGTTGGCAATAATGCAGGAAATGCCATACGTGCCTGCGCTTTCCGAGGAAGTGATCCAGAGCCATTGCGCCGTGCCATTGCTTGTGGTATTGGAGGTCTGCTGCAGGGCACCGTTCTTGTAGAAGTTTACGGGGTAGTTGGTGATGTTGGCGTTCGTGTTGTTGTCCTTGACGACGCACTCGATTGTAAGTATGGTTCCGGAAGTGGCGGAAGTGCCGTTTGATGGCGAAATTAGTTGCGAAGAGCTCCAGCCATGGATGAAAATAGTCGTGTAGTTGGTGCCGTTGTCGTGGTAGCCGCGGGTCGCGTTTGTCTGGATTGTCGTGGGGCCGAGCTTGTACTTCCCGGGCACCTGCCAACTCGCAGTATAATTGGTTGCAAGCTGCCGGAGAGTTTCGTTTAGCCAGTAAACGTCCGCATCGGTGATGTTGGATGAGCACTCATCCGAAACAAGTGTTGAGAATGTGAAATTGCGATCGCGCAGGGCGATGCTGTTCGCGAAATTGGGAGTGACATTGACGCTTAGTTGGCCTATCACGGCAAGGCTGGTATTGCTGGAGTTTGCAAGCTTGTAGCAGCCATCAATTGTTTGCGCATACCAATACTGGACGCCTGCATTTGTGGTGCATACGGGGTCGTGGTAGGTTTCACAGTAGCCATCATCGGATAGGCAAGTGTAGTTTGCCGAGTATACGGAATTGTTGAGGGTGATGAAGATGTTTGCGAGCGTATTGTTGGGGTAAACCTGGTAGTCGGAATCATAGATGCGCACCTTTAGAAGCGCCGAATTGGTGCCATTGCGCCTGACGGTCGTATTGCTATCTCCGGAGATCGTAACGGTTACGTCATCAAGGTCCATGGTGAAGTTCTTCACTGAGGTGTTTGCGGTAAATCCGAACTGGTCAACGGTGCTGAAATAGAAGTAATTGGCGCCGATTTCACCGCAGGTGAAGTGCATCTGGAAATTAGTCGTGGTGTTCGAGCCGCCAATTGTGGTGACAGTGCGGTTATATATCTCGGTGAAGTTGGAGCCGTCCAGGCTTTTGTAGAGATGGAGGGTATTGGGGTTTCCGTCGGGATCTGTGATGTCGGTATGGAAGGTGTAAAGTGCGCCCCAGCCATCGGAGGTTGGCGTTACATAGTAGTTTGAAAGGGAGGGTGTGGAGCCGAGGAAGAACGCCAATGGCTTGGTGGTGGAATTGCTCAAATAATATGACTTGGAGGCGGAGAAAGTGGCGTTATAGTAACCCATTGGCCTGCTTGTAGAATCCCAGGAGCAATTGTATGCGCCGTCTCCGGAAACGATGTTCGTGCAGCTTATTGTCGGCGCGCCGGTCTTGACACTGAAGGTTGGCGTTGCGCCTGCGACCAAAGTGCATTCATCATAAAGAGTCGCATTTATGGGAACGATATCTCCCCTCAAAAAGCCATCTCCATTAGGATAATCAATGAATGGGTAAAGGGGCGCGTTGAGCGTGACACTGAAATTGGAGGAGTTCGAGTTCTTGTAGCAGGTATTGCCGAAGGTGCCTCCCTTCCATCTCTGGACACCCGTAAGGTAAGAGCAGGTTGGATCGAAATTATAGTTGATGAAGCCAGTGGAGTTCGTGGAAATCGAAGTGCCGGTGTCGTAGCTGCTGCCATCGGTCGTAACCCAGATGGATGCGTTCCAGCCAAGACCTAGGGATTCATTGGTATCGGAATCGGTTGCTAGCAGCGTAAGGAGGTCGATGGCCGAGCCGTTGCGGAGAACTGTTGTGCCATCGCCAATCGCGTGCGATACCGAAACGTCGTCCGCTTCCTGCGTGAAGTTCCCTAGGGTCGCATTTGAAGTGTAGGTGCGCGAATC
>JBDRDM010000035.1:0-2943 GCA_043820675.1 Microcaldota archaeon | reverse complement strand
CTGTTAAGCGCGGCAGTTGTTTGCGAGGAAGTCAGATGCTGCGGTGCCTTCACCGTTGTCTTGCTCTGGTCAAAACCCAAATAAAGATCCTTATTGAGCAGCGCCTGGAAAGTCACCTTCCCGTGGATGAAGCTCCGATCTATCAGGCATTGGTTTTCCTTGTCCTGGGGCTGCTGCTTCATTATGTCATTTAAAGGAACGCTCTGCCCGTTTGGAAGGACAACCTTGTATGCGTCATAGGGGGGTTTTGGAATATCCCCTGCGGATGCGATCCCCAGAGCTTGTGAGAGCTTATCCTGGCCACCCGGGGCCCTTGCTGCAACCGCCCGCACCTGCTCGCGCGTAAGCTTCCCAGTTTCCTTGTCGACATTGAATTCCTTTGCGAGTTCGTCAAGCGCCTGCTCGTCGTATTCCAAAAGGTTTGCAATGTCCCTAACAGGATATACTGGCAGATCCGCAAGGTTTATGTTGATATTGATATTCTGGCTCGTTTGGTTGGTGGGGTCGTTTTTGCGAAGGTTCTCGTCGCTCAGGGTGGATATCTGCTCGGTTTGGAAATTCATGAGTCCTTTTTGGTACCTTGCAACCTCCGCAGCATCCATCTCATCCATGCTGCAGCTCCCTGATGATCCGTAGAGCATAGGTTCTGGCTCATCTGCAAAGTATATGGTTTTTGCCCCTGCTGTTCCTTGATCATCATATAACCCGTAATAATATGAGGCGGATGCGAAGGGAACGAATAGCTCGAAAAGCATCAGGACAAAGGCTGCGAAGGAAAACGCTTCCTTTCCCGAAAGTTCCATGTTTACTTTTAACCCTCGCAGCCTTTTTAACGTTATTCGGTTTGGAAGGCTGATGATACTTGCCTTATATGGGGAAGGCGCCGTTTGCCTCCCATGTAATTATCTGCGAATCCGGCCGCAAACCCATGGCCAAAAGGCCGATTTGCCCCTATTTGGGCCCTCCCCGTAGGTATATTTTAAAGTGTTTACTCTCTTAGTAAATGCTATTCATGCGTGGCGTTTGAACCAAATCTAATTTGGGGGGGCGCGAGGGTGAGGCATATGGAAAGTATAGTATCTGATGCTTTGAAGCATACGTCCAAGAAGATAGAGGGGGAGGAGTATTTCGAGACCCCAAGGATAATGGTCATCGGCTCCGGCGGCGCCGGCTGCAATTCCGTAAACAGGCTTGCAAGATCCGGAATTAAAGGAGCAGAGCTGGTTGCGATCAACACCGATCGGATGCACCTTACCATGATCAACGAATCAGTCAAGAAGATTCTCATCGGCGCATCCATAACAAGGGGGCTTGGTGCCGGAGGCTACCCGGAAGTCGGGGCGAAGTGCGCGGACGTCTCAAGGGACGCGCTGGAAAAGCTCCTGGCGGGCGCGGATTTGATATTCCTAACATGCGGCATGGGCGGCGGCACCGGAACAGGCAGCGCCCCGATAATTGCCGAAATTGCCAAGAAGCAGGGCGCAATCGTCATTTCCATTGTGACGTATCCCTTTGCATTGGAAAGGGCGCGGCTGGAAAAGGCGGATTTGGGCATCGAGGCCCTGAAATCCCAGGCGGATACAATAATCGTCATCGACAACAACCGGTTGGTGCAGATTGTTCCCAACCTTCCAATAGACCAGGCATTCAATGTTGCGGATGAGATCATCGCAAGGGCAGTTCGCGGCATCACAGAGACCATCACCACCCCCTCCCTGATAAATCTCGATTTTGCGGACGTGCGCGCAATCATGAGCAATGGCGGCGTTTCCATGATCGCAGTAGGTGAGGCAAAGGGAACCGGAAGGTCCGATGAGGTTGTTGCCAATACCCTCAATCATGCGCTTTTGGACGTTGACTACACCGGTGCAACAGGGGTGCTCTTGCATATAACCGGCGGGCCCGACATGACTCTTGGGGAGTGCAATTCCGTTGGAACTTCGCTAACAGAGCGCGTGGACCCGAATGCAACCGTCATCTGGGGCGCGCGCCTTGATCCCGCCTTCGAGGGCAAGATCGAGGCAATTGCTATCTTCACCGGCATCCAATCGCCCTACGTCCTTGGGAGGGCGCAGGCACCGAAGATGACAATCGCTTCCATGTCCTCTAGGGGAGTTGATGACATAGAGTTCATCTGATTTTTTTTTCCATTTTCATTTTTTTTGGGGTCAGCAGATGTACGAGCACCGACCGGATGAGGACGAACACGATATTGCATTAAGTCTGCGCGAGATTGCAAGGAAAGAATTAGCCCGCTCTTTCCAGAATAAGGAGGATCCGCATTTTCCCGATTTGCACGAGCTTCGGGTTGTGTCAAGAACCCCTAAAGGCCATGTCTCTGTTTATTTCACCACCCGCGACGAAGTCGACCGCTTTTCTATAATAAATCGCCTCACGACTTTATTCCAGCACCATATTAAAAAAATTGGGCGCAGGAATTTCATCCCAGTAGTGAGCTTCAATTTGCACAAGGAGAAAAAGCTCGGAAAAAAACAGGTCGAATATCCCGCAACGCTTAATTTTGAAATCCGATTGCATCTGCCGCCTTTCCCAAAACGGAGGCGCTAATGCGATAGGATAATATTCGCAAATTCCTCCAAATCCCTCACAGATTTTCCCTTCTCGACCGGAAATTTGCCCTCCGGCCCGGAGTGATTTTCCTTTTCCCTATTGCCGCCATCCCTCATCAGGAAATACGCATCAATCCCAACATTCCTTGCGGCCAAATAATCGAAATGGTAATCGTCCCCGATGTGGATCAGCCCCCCAGGCGCGATTCCCATGCGATTGCATGCTCCCAAATATCCCTTCGAATCTCCCTTGATGCAATTGAAATCGGAGGTTGTGGAAAAAACCCTAGAAAAATATTTTTCCAGGTCATCTACCTTCAGTTTAAAATCGATGAAATCGCGGGTCGCATTTGAGATGACTACCAAATCGTAT
>JBDRDM010000034.1:0-8032 GCA_043820675.1 Microcaldota archaeon | reverse complement strand
AACAGCCGCAAGTATGCGGCGAAACGTTTTTTCAATTTGCGGTTCTAAAGGCAAACTGAGAGTTGCTAAAACAGCTCTCACCTCCGTGGTGGGTCCACAAATCCATTACGGAGGCTTCAAATTAATTATGGGACAGACTCCTATCAATCAAAACCTTTTTAAATGAAATTTAAGATAAATAAAGGAGCGTCTGATTAACTTTTGCCCCGTCCATACTGGGGCCGAAAGCTGCGAGGCCGTCAGAGTAACGCTATCGAGTACTGTCCCTATTGCAATTATGCGAAAAAGGCTCGGCAGGGAATATTCTTTCCTGCTTGGGGAATTGATAGGCGAACACCTGACCGTGCTCAAATCCGGCAGCAGAGGCCTTGAGGGACTGGAGGGAAGGATAATTGACGAGAGCAGAAACACTTTTTTGCTCGCAACTTCTTCGGGAAGGAAAAGGGTTCCCAAAGCCAGCTGTACGTTCGGGTTTCCCAGTTTTCGGGCAACCGTGAAGGGGATTTGGCTTGTGGGGAGGCCCGAGGACCGGACCAAGAAGCTAGGCAAGGATATGTGATTGTGATAATACATGGCCGATGAAATGAAACCGGAAGCAACTCCAGTTGCGCAAAAGAAACCCCAAAAGGAACGGAAGCAACGGAAGGGATCGCCAATTCCCGAAGCGGAAAAATTCAAGGATGCCGGGAAGGATGGCTGTAACAGTGATAGCTGTCCGCTGCACGGGAGCCTGCGCACTAGGGGGCGGATATACGAGGGCCTGGTCGTTGGGACAAAGGCCCGCAAAACGGCCATCGTGGTTATCCAATATCTTCGCAAAGTCCCAAAATATGAGCGGTTTGAGAAGCGGCACAGCAAGCTTCACGTCCACATACCAGACTGCTACAAGGTAACGGTCGGCGATACCATCAAATTCATGGAATGCCGCAAGCTGAGTAAAACCAAAACATTCGTAATTATCGATTGATTTCAGGGTTGGCGAGAAGGATCCGCACTTTGCAGGTTCTGACCTTCATTGAATTTTAGGAAATTCAGGAAAAAAAAGGATTGATAAAAAATGTTGGGAGTACCCGCAAGGATCACAAAGGGCCTAACAAGGGGCAGCAGGCTCATGGTCGATGACAATTCCGGCGCGAAAATCGTCGAGATTATTAACGTCATTGGCATCAAGGCAAGGCTAAGGCGGTACCCGAGTGCTGGAGTTGGGGATGTCATAAGGGTTGCCGTAAAGCGAGGCAAGCCAGACATGATCAAGAAAAAGGAGCTTGCACTCATCATCCGCCAGAAAAGGGAGTTCAAACGCGGTAAGGATCGCGTGCGCTTCGAGGACAATGCTTGCGTCCTCATTGATGATCAGAACCTTCCCCGGGGAACCGAAATCAAGGGCAGCGTTGCAAGGGAGATTTCGGAACGGTTCCCAAAGGTCGTCGCAATTGCGGCATCAGTTGTATAGGTGCAGGAAATGAAGATATCATCCCGTGAATCAATACAGCCCCGTAAGAAAAGAAGGGCCCTAATTTACTCGAAGATCCATTCGATGAAGAGGCTTTTAAGGGTCCATCTCTCGAAGGCATTAAGGCAGCAATTCAAGAAACGTTCACTGCTCGTGAAGAAAGGCGACAAGGTGCGCATCCTGACGGGCAATTTCCGAAAGCGCGAAGGCAAGGTAATCGAAGTGGATGTATCGAAAGGCAGGCTGTATATTGAGGGCATTATACAGAAAAAACAGGGTGGGAAGGAGGTATTTGCCCCCGTAATTCCATCCAATTGCATTCTCCTGGAATGGGCGCAGCCAAGGAAGAAGGAAAAAGTGCGGCGTCAAGCAAAGGCGGCAGTGCCCAAAATGGCAAAACTCGCAACCGCGCCCAAGGAAGGATCTTGAATTTTGGTGAAAATACATGGCATTGAAGGGAAATAACCGGCATTTGAAGAGACTCAACAGGAGCATGGTTTTGCCAATTCCAGCCAAAGGGAACGTTTGGATTGTAAAGCCAGGTGCAGGCGCCCATAAGGCAAAGGAGAGCATACCCCTGCTCATCTTGATTCGGGACATGCTAGGAATTGCCGCAAACCTGAAGGAGGCAAAACAGCTCCTCACCCGGGGAGAAATTATTGTTGATGGGAAAGTGCGGAAGACCGGTGATTTTTCGGTCGGCCTCATGGATATCGTCGTTCTTCGCAGCATCAAGAAATCCTACCAGGTCTTCAACATAAAAGGGAAATTCAGGCTCGTTGAAATCGATGAAAACGATGCGTCGGTGAAATCCTGCAGGATAGTCAACAAGGCGCCCATCCGCGGCGGCAAGGTGCAACTTAACCTCCACGACGGGAAGAACATTATCATCGAGAAGGAGGAGGACCGTTTCCGAGTCGGGGATACCGTCAGGATAACCATCCCGAATTACAAGGTGGATACGTTCCTTAAGCTCGAAAAGGGCGCGAACTGCTACATTTACAAGGGCAAGCATTCCGGAACGCTAGGGACCCTGGAGGACATTATCGTCCAGCCCGGCGGACAGCCCTCGGATGCAAAGCTAAAGGTTGGCGAGGATTTTGTCATTACGCGCAAGAATTACCTCTTTGCAGTAAGCAAGGAGTTCAGGTTGGATTAATATCGGCATGTTCATTTGATGAAAGGAATTTGTTTTGTGATTTAGATGGCAAACATAATGCAGGAAGTGAGGCTCGAAAAATTGACCTTGAACATAGGCATAGGCGCGCCGGGGGAAAGGCTTGAGAATGCAAAAGTTCTTCTTGAGCGCTTAAGCGGCGTGAATGCCGTCATGACGCAATCCCGCGACAGGAACCCTACATTCAAGATAAGGAAAGGCGACAACATAGGTGCGAAGGTTACCCTTCGGGGCAAGGTGGCCCAGGAGCTTTTGAAAAAGGCATTGGATGTGCGCGATTTTACCATTAAGGAATCGAGCTTCGATGGGTTTGGCAACGTTTCTTTTGGCATCAAGGAGTACATTGATTTCCCGGGCATGAAATATGACCCGAAGATTGGCATGATGGGATTTGATGTGTGCGTGACCCTTTCAAAGGCGGGAAGGCGCATCAGCCTTAGAAAGATAGCTTCAACCAGGCTGCCTCACAAGCAACGCGTATCGAAGGAGGAAGCAATGGCATTCATGCAATCAAAATTCGGCGTTAAAATTGAGGTGCCGACGGAAGAGTAATTGGTGATAGCAAGTGGCAAAGCAAAATATTGACCTGAAATTCAAGCATCGCGGCACCCGCAAGTGCAGGATTTGCGGAAACGTGCGCGGGCTTATCCAGAAATATGGTCTGTATATCTGCAGGAAATGTTTCCGCGAAAATGCGGAGGAACTTGGCTTTAGGAAATTTGGGTGAAATTGATGGTTGACACTTTGGCAGATGCCCTAAACACGATTTCCGTATCCGAGGCAAAGGGGAGGGATTCTGCCCTCCTTAAGCGCCCCTCGAAGCTGTTGAGGAGGATATTGGAGATTTTCCAGGAAAAGGGCTACATTGAAAGCATGGAAGCTATCGAAGACCCCATGGGGGGAAAGATTGCAATCCGGCTTTCCGGGAAGATAAATAAATGCCGTGCAATAAAACCGCGCTTTTCAGTCAAGACCCCCGAATGGGAAAAATGGGAAAGCAGGTATCTGCCAGCAAAGGGCATAGGCATGATCATCGTGTCGACTTCCGTTGGGATTATGTCCCAATCGGATGCAAAGGAAAAGAAAATCGGCGGGCGGCTGCTCGCATTCGTATATTAGTGATAAGATGGAAATCAAGATTCCGGAAGGGTGCAAAGTGTTGGTTGGAGCGGAGGAAATAGTCATAACTACAAACGGGGAGGATCAGCGGATTCCCTTCACGGCCAAGAAGATCAGAATTGAAATGAAGGGAAACGACACTTTGGATATTTCGTCAATAAGGAAGGTCAGGCGCGAAACGAATTCGATGATGTGGAGCATCTCCAAGCACATCCTTAATGCGTTTGCGAGCCAGTTGGAGCCCTACCAGAAGAAATTGCAGGTAATTTACGCGCACTTCCCGGTCAGCATTGAAGTAAAGGGCCAAAAGGTCAACATTAAGAACTTCCTTGGCGAAAAGGTGCCAAGGGAGGCGGATATTGTGGGCAAAACCCAGGTAAGCGTAAGCGGCCAGGATATTACGGTCACGGGGAACAGCAAGGAAGCCGTCGGGCAAACGGCCGCAAATATCGTCCAGTCCGTCCGCATCACGGGCAAGGATAGGCGAGTGTTCCAGGACGGAATATATTTGATGAGTTGATTACATGGTTAAACATCCAAAGTTCGTAAGGCCAAACCTTTCGGTAAATAAGCGCGTGAAGGACAAATGGAGGAAACCCCGCGGAATCGACAACAAGCAGGCAAGCAAGCTGAAATGGGCGGGTGCTGTTGTCAATAAGGGATATCGCGGCCCGGCGGCCACAAGGGGCAGGCATCCTTCCGGAAAGATGGAACTCCTGGTCAGGAATGCGGGGGATTTGGGGAAGGAAAAAATGAATCTGCAGAACTTTGTTATCCGCATGCAAGCTGGCCTATCAAAGAAGAGCAAGAATCATATACGCAAGATGGCAACGGATTTGAAATTGAAGGTAATAAATTGAGGACTGTATCAAAATGTCGGTAAATACTGTACGGCGCGTTGCGGCGAAATTGCTAGGTTCAGGCGAAAGCCGCATACGCATCCTTGATGCAAAGCGTGCTTCAGAAGCCCTGACCCGGGAGGATATCCGCGGCCTTATCCGCGACAAGGTCGTTATCCAACTGCCCAAGGCTGGGGTTTCGAGGGGGAAGGCGCGATTCACCCAAAAACGGAAGCATGCGGGACGAGGCAGGGGCAAGGGAAGCAAGAAAGGAGCGATGTATGCAGGCGTTACCCGCAAGCAGCTTTGGATGCGCAAAGTGCGCGCCCTAAGGAAAACCCTGAAGAACAATTCATTTCGGCTTGAGCCAAAGGTATACCGCGAAACATATGGCATGGTTTCGGGAAATGCGTTCAGGGGAAAACGGCAGCTGACTGAGCACATTGAAAAGATTTCAAATAAGGGATGAACAACACAGATGACAAAGGCAACCGGGGCGATTTTCGCCGTCCATTTCAGGAGGAGAAGGCAGGGCAGGACCGATTTCAATAAGAGGCTTGCCCAGTTGAAATCCGGGAAAACCCGCATGATCGTGCGCAAGACGAACAGGTATGTGATCGTATCATTCGCGGATTTTGACCTGAAGGGGGACAAGGCGATCGTTTCCTGCTCCTCAAAGGCACTTGTTAAATTGGGCTATCCTGGAAAATGCAATACACCTTCAGCCTATCTTACTGGCCTGCTTTGCGGAAAGGCCGCAAAACAAAAGGGCGTAAGCGAGGCGGTATTGGATATTGGCCGCCATTCTGCCACAAAAGGGGGGGTGTTATTTGCCGCAATGAAAGGCGCGTTGGATGCGGGCATCAAGATACCCTATTCCGAAGACATTCTTCCCGATGTGGGCCGGATTTCAGGCAAGCACATCAAGGGAGACGCATCTGGGAAATTCGAGGATTGCAAGGGTAAGATCATGGTTCCAAATAGAGAGTGATATGATGGCTAGACGAGAAGAAGCACGGGAATGGACTCCGCGTACGGAGCTTGGGCGCAAGGTCGCCTTGAAGGAAGTTACTGACATCGATCAGATACTCACAACCGGCAAGCGCATTCTTGAAACCGAGATAGTTGATGCGCTCCTTCCGGACCTCTCAGACGAGGTTCTCCAGATAAAGAGCACACAGCGGATGACCGCCTATGGGAGGAAGCAGCAGATGCGCGCAGTTGTGATTCTTGGGAATAGGCGTGGCTACATCTCGCTGGGCGTTGGAAAAGCAGCTGAAGTGCGCGATGCGATCGGGGAAGCCATTACCGAGGCCAAGAAAAACGTCATTCACATCGATCTTGGATGCGGATCATGGGAATGCGGATGCGGAACGGGGCATTCCATCAAGCAAAAGGTTTATGGTAAAAGCTCAAGCACGCAGATCACGATAATTCCCGCCCCTAAGGGAATTGGCCTTGTTGCCGGAGAAAACACAAAGAAAGTGCTCGAATTGGCTGGCGTAAAGGACTGCTGGACTTTCTCGAAGGGCCGCACAAGGAACATACTCAATGCCGTTCTTGCAACGCTAAAGGCGCTAAGCTCCGCAAACACCCTAAAGCAGGGCAAATATTTCGTCGAGGAAATCAAGAGGGTGGAATCAGAAATTAAATCCGATGAGAAGACGGAGGGGGAAGGGACCTTGCCTGCAGAAGAAGCAATAACGGTCCCCGAAGTGGAAAATCCTCCCACCGAATCTGCAGGGGATGTCAGTGGTGAAACTAAATGACCAAGCCCATAGCCATTCTTAGGGTACGGGGAAGCATGGAAACGCGCTCACGTACGGAGGACGCATTGATCCAGCTCCACCTTGGCCGCAAGAACCATTGCACGGTCTCACTCCCAAATCCCTACCTAGCAGGCACGCTAATAAAATGCAAGGATTTCCTCACCTGGGGCGAAATTGATGAGAAGATGTTCCAATCTTTGCTCGAAAAAAGGGGCGAATTTTCCGGAGGAATCAAGGTAACCGATGCAGAAATCGCAAAACGTTCGAAGTTCAAGTCCATAACTGAGTTCGTTTCCGTTTTCACGCAAGGAAAAGCGTCCTTTTCGGACGTCACGGGACTAAAGCCCCTCTTCAGGCTCCATCCGCCCAGGAAAGGCTTTGAGGGAATAAAACTTCCTTATCCAAAGGGCGCCCTTGGCAACCGCAAGGAAAAGATTTCCGACCTATTGGTAAGGATGGTCTGATCCATCCTGTAATTGCCCTGATATTTTACAATTCTTAATTGCAATTAAATTTAACCCCCAATTTCAAGTTTCACATTAACCCAATGCCCGGAAATTGGCTTGTCGCTTATTTTTCGATCAAGGCCATTTATTTTAGGCTCTTGATCCCCATATTGAGAAGTATGTTGGGGATCAACACTGGGTAGGGGACCATTCCAATAATTTGCCCGCCCCCCGCACATGCAGGGGTTCAGGCGATTTGCCTCCAACGGATTATACGTTAGCTCTGATCTTCAGGAGATGCTTCGCGGTAAAAAGCAAGATAAAGCCTAAGAACAACGGCCAGGAATCCTGCCGTTATTAAAAAGCTTACCACAAACACCGCATCTAGTTGTGCCATGTTCCCACCCATGCTTAAGGGGAAAATTTAATATATCCATTTGTCGTTGTACATGCGACAACAAATCATTATTTTATGCGAGGTGTGGTTGCATAATAAAGGATGCTCTGCGCGATATGGGCCTTAGCGATGCGGAAATCGACGTCTACTTTTGCCTTCTTCGCAACGGCCCCCTTAGGGCAAGCGAAATTTCGAAGAAAATCGGCATGTACCGCCCTTACGTCTACGACAACCTCAACAAGCTCATGGCCAGGGGCCTTACCTCAAACATAGTTATTGATGGGAAAAAGCAGTTCAAGGCGGCAAATCCGGATACATTGCGCGACTACCTCGAAAGCAAGGTTGATGAGGTGAATTCCATCATCCCCGAGCTGCACAAGATGATGCTCCAGCCCCAAAAGGGGCTGCTGGTCGAGGTCTACAAGGGAAAAAACGCGGTGCGGAAAGCGCATCTTGACATCCTATCCCTCCTACGTGCAAACCGCGACATTGAGCACCTCGGAATGGGCATCGACGAAGAGCTCTGGCTAAAAAACGAACCCACTTTCAGCAGGTGGTTCATCCGCCAGCTGGAAAAGCACGGGATAAAGGAAAGGATGATTACTTCTGAAAATGAGCGCGTATTCTCCGGAGGAAAAACCTCGCATTACCGTTTTATTCCCGAACAATTTTTCAATCCGACCATGATATATATCGATGGTAGACTGGTTACGATGGTGTTCTGGAGCGAACCCCGCGTTGTCATAAAAATCAAAAGCGAGGAGCTATCCGATTCATACCGCAAGCAATTTGAGCTCACTTGGAAATTCGGTAAGAAGAAAAAATGGAAGCA
>JBDRDM010000033.1:0-27417 GCA_043820675.1 Microcaldota archaeon | reverse complement strand
CCCCAAAACAGCCTCCCCATATGGATCCCATCAATTAATCTGGGGGTGTTTATAAACATCGGCATCCAAATGGGCCCTCGCCCCCTTAAATCTTATTTTTTCCTTTGGAATATCCTTTCGATGAAAAGGTCCTTGTCCGGGACATCCTTGAAGCCAAATGCCTTCCCTACATCCTTGACTTTCATCGCGACCGCGATGTTGCAGATTATGGTAAGCCAAATCAGGACGAAGAGTGCCGTGATGTAGGTGGAATCCCCTATCGGGAGGAATATGTCTGGTGATACCGATACGAGGAAATTGACTGCAACTACTGCGCTGATCGTCGCAAGAAGGAAGCTGGAATACATTATCCAGGTGATCGCCTGCTGAAGGAGGCTGTCGCTAAGCGCCTTCCTTGCACGCCTAAGCTCGTAAATGGCGGTGGCGCTGCCAATAACGCTCACGATGAAAAATACCGCTTCCAGTGCGATTACATACGAAGATACCATTTCATTCACCCTGTTTTCCCAAATTTATTACCCTGTCGCTGATGCGGCTTAGGCCGTTTAGTATATCGCTCTTCATGTCTTCCTCGACTGAGAGCAATATTCCCCTGAAATTCTCAAGCCGTATTTTGCTCGTAATGAAAAGCGCGAACTTCATTATTTCGTTGAGGGTGTTGTATACCATGAGCGTGGAGGGAGAATCGAATACCACGACCTTCTTCCCCGGAAGCGAAAGGACCATCTCGTTGATTGCCATTGCAATTGCGGATAGGTTGTTGGGCTGCACATAAACCTCGTGCTCCGTATGCTTGATGTACTGCTTTGTGAGGGTGGAGACGCAATCGACGGTGTATATCTTGTCCTTGTCGATCCCATTGCTCTCATAGAGCTTGGATAGCACCGCGGCCGGCCGGATCATCGTGACGTATATTATGGTGTCCCCATCCGCGATCAATGCCTTCATGAGGGACAGGTTCGTGTTCAAATATGAGTTCGAATCCGAAACAAGCAAAACAACATAGTTTTCCGGCAAACCCTTCAGGTTTTCCTTCAATTGGCTTGTAATGGATTCTGCCGCCATAGGATAAGAAACCCTCCTGCCTATTTATGGTTTACGTTGCAAATTTGCGCAATCATTCTTCCTGCCCCTGAGTGTAGTGGCGCGTGCTAAGTCGATTGGTTTCACCCGGTATTTTAATTCCGAATCGTGATGCCCCATGTTGTTTTCCACTTGTTACGATAATTCCTCCCTAGCCCCCTTTGCTCCCGAAATGCGTGATCCCGAATCCCGTATTGTCCATTTCATACTCCCAATCCCAATCGTTTCGTTTTCCTCATTTGATTGGCCAAATCGCGCCTTTAATCGCAACACTTTAATACCCCCTCAAGATAATAAGTGCGGGAGCGCACATGGCCAAGTTAGATACTTCTATTGACAGGCTAGTGGATTTCGTGAGGTTGAAAAACAGCTGCACCGTGGACGAGGTGGCAAAGTCCCTTGGCCTTGCCTCTAAACAGGTGGAAGAGCTCTCGGAGATCCTTGCGGAAAGCGGGCTTATCGACATAAGGTACGAGTTTTCCGGCATCCGCCTTTTCCCAAAGATCGTAAAGAAGGAAACGGCGCTGGATGCATCCGTTACCGGAAAGAAACTTTCCGTGATAGACCGGCTTGATGGCGTAAAAAAGGAATTGACGGATGCGGAAAACATGTTCGTTTTCTCCGAGCGCGACATACTCCGGAAGGTGGAAAATGCCAAGGCCCATTTCAGGGAGATCGAAAGGCTCGACATCTCTGCCGAGAAGCCGGAGGAGTTGCTTAGGAAATTTGCCGAGCTCGACTCGTCCTTGCTGGTATTCGAGAAAAAGATCGAATCGCTGACAAAGGCGGCAGTAGATGTGAAGCAGGAAGTGGACGGCTTTGAAGCGCAGCTTTCGGGCGCATCAGAAGGGAAGGGCATTAAACTCGCTTCGGTTTCGCTTAAAAATATCATGACTAATATAGCCGGAAAGATCAGGAGGAAAGGAACTGCGGGAAGGGTGGATGCGAAATGAAGATATTGGGTACCTACAAGCTTGAGAACGAGAAAGTGGTCGCGGATGTCAAGATCGTCGAGAGGGACAGCCAATATATCAACACCTACGAGCTGGAGTACCTCCAACTCAACGAAGCCACCAAGGCGGTTCTCAACAAGCTCAAGGAAAAGATAGTTGAAAAAATCGACCTCAACATTTCGGACATGATTGTTTTGGGGGAGGATGCGCAGGTCCGGAAGAAATTCGCAGCAAAAGCGCGCGAATTCCTCAAAAAGGAATTCCCGGATGCTTCCGAGGAAGAAGAGGAATTCCTTTTGGGCAAGCTCATCCAGGAGATGCTTGGGCTTGGCGATCTCGAGCTCCTCCTTGCAGATGCGCAGCTCGAGGAAATAATCGTCAATTCCTCCAAGGAGCCATTGTGGGTGTACCATCGGAAGTTCGGATGGCTCAAGACCAACCTAACGATACCAACTGAATCGCAGATTCAGAATTATTCCGAGATCATTGCAAGGAAGGTGGGCAGGCAGATAACGACGCTAACGCCCCTTCTGGATGCCAATTTGCTCTCCGGAAGCCGTGTCAATTCCGTGCTGATGCCAATCGCCTCGAAAGGCAACAGCATCGTCATCAGGAAATTCCGTGCCGATCCCTGGACGATAGTCAACCTCATAGACCCGGCGGTCAATACGCTTTCCGCGGAGGTGGCCGCTTTGATTTGGATTTGCGTGCAATATGAGATGAACATCCTGGTGGGTGGCGGCACCGGAAGCGGCAAGACTTCCTTCCTTAACTCCATCATGCTTTTCACACCCACGAACCAGCGGATCGTCTCCATAGAGGATACGCGGGAATTGGTGCTTCCGGAGTTCACGCATTGGACCCCTTTGGTGACAAGGCAGCCGAATTCTGAAAACAAGGGCGAGATTACGATGCTCGACCTTATGGTGAATTCCCTTCGTATGCGGCCCGACCGGATAATCGTGGGCGAGGTCCGCAGGCAAAAGGAAGCGGAGGTCATGTTCGAGGCCATGCACACCGGCCATGCGGTATATTCCACTTTCCATGCGGAAGATGTGTTCCAGC
Organism: Microcaldota archaeon; assembly: GCA_043820675.1. GTDB lineage: Archaea > Micrarchaeota > Micrarchaeia > Norongarragalinales > SBBD01 > JACRGC01. The sequence continues at coordinate 24,316 of JBDRDM010000033.1, read as the reverse complement.
TCAAGAGCCGTCTTATAAACCCGCCCCTGAACATTCCGGAATTGACGCTTGCTGCCCTGAATTTGGTGGTCATGCAATACCGGCAGAGGAGAAGCGGCATTCGGCGCAGCTTCGAGATCGCCGAATTGATCGAGGAGGATAGCAAGATAAACATCAACGTGATCTACCGGTGGGATCCCACCCTTGACCAGGTGGAAAAGGTCGGGGAATCAATTAGGCTCTACACGACGCTTGGCCTGTACACGGGCATGAAGCCCAAGGAGATCGCGGCCGAATTGGACGCGCGGGAAAAGGTCCTTACCTTTATGGTAAAAAAAGGCATCAACAACGTCAACAATGTCGGCCGCATAATCGCATGGTACTACCGGGATAAGGAACGATTGATGAAGGCCGTGAATTCAAACGGATCCTTGGAAGACCTCCTAAACCCCCAAGCTGATCAGGAAGTCGTGGTGGAGCGGACCGAGACAAAGGCGGAGAGGAAATCCGAAAAACAAGAGGCACGCAAGTCCACTGAAAAACGATCCGAACCCCAAAAGGAGGACGTGCGCAAGAAGCTGCGTGCAATCTTTGGTAAGAGGAAGTGATTCTAATGAAGGTTCCCTTTTCCCTGCTGCCGCCCCCTGTTGTCGTGAGGCTTTCCAAAGCGAAGCTTTTCGAGAATATCGGCAACGTCATGAGCACGTTTTTCCCATCCCTGCACCAGGAACTGCTCCAAGTCGAAAGCAACGTCAACAACCGCGAATATTCCTCCATGGCAATCGTTGCTTCCCTCTTCAATTCCCTTTTCATCCTCGTGCTCGGTCTCATAATCATGGGCGTCACGACGGACCCCATCCTTCCGCTGGTGGTCCTTGGCGTCCTCGCCATTGGATCCATTTCGTTCATCACGATTATGATGTATCCCCGGATAATTGCAAAGAAGAGGGCAAGGCGCCTGGAAAACGAACTGGTGCCGGCCATGAGGCAGCTCCTCATCCAGGTGAAATCGGGCGTCCCCCTCTACGAGGCGATGACGGGCGTGTGCGACGGCTATGGCGAAGTTTCGCTTGAATTCCGGAAAATGGTCCGCAAGATCAATGCTGGAATCTCCATGGAAACGGTCGTTGAGGACAAAAGCAAAACTACCGCATCCCTGCAGTTCCGCCGCGTCCTTTGGCAAATCAACAATGCGCTCAAGGTGGGTACGGATGTTGGCAAGGCGCTTGAGGAGATCATAAGCGATCTCGTTCTTGAGAAGATCGACGACATCCGCAGGTACGGCCAGGAGCTTTCGCCGTGGACCATGATTTACATGTTGGCTGCGATCGTCACCCCATCACTTGGCATTACCATGATGCTTGTGATAATCTCCTTCCTTGGCGTGGACGTGCCGAAAATAGTTTTTGCGGCGGTGATCATTTTCATCATCATGTTCCAGCTGTTCTTCACGGATTTCGTCCGCAGCAGGCGGCCCGCCGTCGAGGACCTCTGAAAAATTGGTAATATTATGGCAAAAAAAGCAAAGTTCCTTTATTTCCTCTCGCAGCTTCTCCCGGCAGCGCTGCTTTCAAGAATTGAGCACCTAATGCTTCAGGCGGGATTTGGCAATATTGATCCCCGCAAATATGCCGGGTTCATGCTGCTTTTCTCCCTCGTTGCAAGCATAATCATAGGCTTCGTGCTTAACCAGTTCTTTCCATATTCGCCCATCATTGCAATCGGAGGGGCAGTAGGCTTCCTTGCGGTCATTGGCGGCATATTCTATTTCGCCCTTTATTTCACCGCGGAAACCAGGGCGCGCAAGGTCGAGGAGATTTTGCCCGAAGTCCTCAAGATCATAGCCGCGAACATCCGCGCGGGCCTGACAGTAGAAAATGCGATTTGGTCTGTCTCCAAGCCGGAATACGGTGTGCTGGGCGAGGAGATCAAGAAAGTGAGCGTTTCGACATATGCGGGAAGGCCCATTGGCGATGCGATGATCGAGATGACCCGCCGGGTGGATTCGAAGCTTTTGGAGAGGGCCGTGAAGCTCCTGGTGGACGGCATCCGGCTTGGGGGCGAGGTTGCAAACCTGCTCGATGAGGTCGCCCTTACGGTAAAGAGCACAAAAGCGCTCAAGAAGGAAATCCGCAATGCGACCCTGACGTATGTGATTTTCATCATTTTCTCATCTGTAATCGTTGCCCCCCTCCTGTTTGCGCTCTCGCTTTATTATTCCGAGACGAGCAACCGCATCGCAGAGCAGCAATCAAGCAAGGTGAATCCCTCGACATTGAAAGGATCATCAGCCCTTGGCGGAAGCTCCCCCCTTTCCTCATTTGCAGTCCGTGCCAAGACTCCGGATTCGATCACGGCTGAGGACATTAAAATATTCGCGATATCGGCAATATCCATAACCGCTCTGTTCTCATCCCTGCTCATTGGCCTAATACAGCATGGCAAAGCCATCCGCGGCGTGAAGCTTGTGCCCGTTTTTGTTATCGTTGCCGTTAGCATCTTCCTTGTAGCGCACGAAGTGCTTGTGCAGGCCTTCAAGGGCATCGTCAGGTGAAACTTGGGATGGGGGCAACACCCCTTAACGGGTTATAAGGATTGGCGTCCTATTTGTTCCTAAGTTGCAGGTACCGATGCCATTATGCTTGAGGAAATTGTGCGCAAACACGTCCTGAAGAATGCGTCCGATTACGGAAAGGCCGATGAAAAGGCGGTTGTTGGCAAGGTTATAGCCGAATATCCAAAGGCCAAGCAAGAAATGGCCCTTGTGATGAAGCTAATACGCGAGGATATTGCCAAAGTCAACCTGATGGGCAAGGCGCAAATTGGGGAATCCCTCAAAAGCTTTGCCTTTGCAGAAAAGAAAAGCGATGACGGGCGTAAATTCCGGTTGGAGGGGGCGGAAGATGGCAAAGTCGTAACCCGGTTTTTGCCCGAACCCAACGGCCATCTTCACATCGGCCATGCGAAAGCCGCCTTCCTATCCTATGAATCTGCAAAACAATACGGCGGGAAATGCATCCTCCGGTTCGATGATACCAATCCCGAAAAGGAAACGCAGGAATATGTCGATGCAATAAGGCGGGACCTTGACTGGCTGGGCCTGAAATTCGATGCAGAAACCTTCACTTCGGATAAGATGCGGATCCTCCATAAATTCGGGGGCAAAATGGTCATTCTGGGCAGGGCATATGTGTGCACCTGCAAACAGCCAGTTATCAAGGAAAACCGGTTCAATTGCAGGCCCTGCGAATGCCGTGCACGCAAGGGCGGCGAGAATTTCCATATGTGGGACGGCATGCTCAAATGCAATTATGGGGAGGGTGAGGCAGTGCTTCGCTTCCGTGGCGATATGGCATCCGAGAATACCGTGATGCGCGACCCCATCCTTTTCAGGATAATCAAGGCCCCCCATTACCGCCAGGGCGGCAAATATAGCGTTTGGCCAACGTATGATTTCGAGGTGAGCATCTCGGATTCACTTGATGATGTGACGCATGCCCTAAGGAGCAAGGAATACGAGCTGCGGGACGAACTCTATTATGAAATCCTTGCAGCTGCCAATCTGCGCAGGCCCGTTGTATATGATTTTTCCCGGCTCAACATGCGAGGCACGATCCTGAGCAAGCGCTTCCTAAAGCCGCTTATTGATGGGAAGAAGGTTTCCGGCTGGGACGATCCGCGCATGCCGACATTGCAGGGGCTCAAACGCCGGGGGATCCTGCCGGATGCAATAAAGGAATTCGTGTTAAGGCAGGGCCTTAGCAAGGTGGAAAGTGAGCCGGAATTCGAGTCCCTGCTGGCAATAAACCGCAAGCTTTTGGATCCGGTTGCGCCGCATTATTTTTTCGTTAAGGACCCATTCAAGCTCAGGATAAAAAATGCGCCCCAAAATGGATTTGGATCCGCCTTGCAGGCAAACGGGGCCGATGCAAGCGAGCATGCCACTGCGCCTTTGGGCGAATGCTTCATAACCGCAGCGGATGCGCATGGGATGGCTAAGGGCGAGGTTTTCAGGCTCAAGGGCCTTTTCAATGTCAGGATAATAAAATCGCTCAGGACGGTTGCGGATGCGGAATTCGCCGGCAAGGAAACTCTCCAGGGGATGAAAAAAATCCAATGGGTCCCAGCGGAAACGGGCTCCCATGCCAAGTGCGAAATCATCGAGCCCTCGCCGCTGCTGGATGGGAAGGGCGATTTCAACGAAAATGGCCCCCTTGTTTCGAAGGGGGTTTGCAGCAAGGGCTGCCTGGACCTGCCCGTTGGCGGGATCGTCCAATTCGAGCGCTACGGCTTTGCAAGGCTCGATTCGAAAAAGCCAGATAAGCTCGTATTCATATACAGCTGCTGACAATTTGGAGTTGCATAAAAATGGCCGAATTGCTATTTTCAACGGACAGTTATTTGCGCGAATTCGATTCATCGGTCGTGCATGTTGGAGGCGCGCATTTAACGCTTGAACGCACCGCCTTTTACTGCACGTCGGGCGGGCAGCCCAATGACCTTGGAAAGATATTTTCCGATGGAATCGAATATGCCGTTATAGACGTATGCAGGGACAAAACAAGCGGTGAAATTCTTCACAGGCTCGATCGGCCCTACGCACCCTCCAAATCCGGGAATTCGCCTCAGGTGCATGGGGTGATTGATTGGGTAAGGCGCTACAAGCACATGCGCCATCATACGGCGCTGCATCTTCTTAGCCGTGTCGTCCTGGATGAACTTGGCAATTTCGTTACCTCATCGCAAATTTATTCCGATAGGGCGCGCATAGATTTCGATGCGGATGCCATGCCTCCGGAAAAAATCAAGGAAATTGAGGAAAAGACGAACGCCGTAATTTCAAAGAACCTTCCCGTTTCTATCTGGTTCATTCCCAGGAATGAGGCGATGGAAATAGCGGATCTCATACGGACGAAGGTGAATTTGGTGCCGCAATCCGTTGAAATCATCCGCATCGTAACGGTCGGGGGGTTCGATCAGCAGGCCTGTGGGGGCACCCATGTGAAAAATACCGGGGAAATCGGGAAGCTGAAAATCACCAAGACGGAAAGCAAGGGAGCCGGAAGGAGGAGGATCGAAATCGCACTGGAATGAAAACGCACCGGAATTTTCATTTCACAGGGGGTTTGGGCAACGGGTGAGAACTAAGGGGGATGCGTCAGAACCTCTGAGGTTCTTAGCATGCCAAGAATCATAGGGATTCTTGAGCATGTGCCCCCTTGGGTCTTACGATAGGCAAGGGAGCCGGAAGGAGGAGGATCGAAATCGCACTGAAATGAAAACGCATTTGGGGTTAGCGTCTTTTGCCATCTTCAACCCCGCTTCATTCAAAGGATCTCGCGTTTCATAATATTTATATACGTTCTAGCCCCTAATCTAATATGGTTTCAAAAAACGACATTGCCGGCATCATTTCTAATTACGACCTTGGCAGCATGACCGTTGCAACCCTTGGATCCCATTCCGCATTGGAGATAAGCAGGGGTGCCAAGGACGAGGGCCTAAGGAACATGGTCATTTGCCAAAACGGGCGCGACAAGACCTATTCGAAATACTACCTCGTAAGGAAGCAGAAAGCAACCGGCATGGACCTAGGGTGCGTTGATGAGGTTGCAATACTCGGAAAATTCTCCGATTTGATCTCCGATGATGTGCAAAAGCACCTCAAGATCAAGAATTCCATTTTCGTACCGAACCGCTCTTTTTCAGTCTACGTTCCGTATCCGGACATCGAAAACAAGTTCATGGTGCCGATTTTCGGCAACCGTTTCCTCCTAAAGGCTGAGGAGCGCGACCAGCAAAAAAACCAGTACGACCTGATGTCTGCTGCGGGCATGAGGACGCCCCGAAGATTCAAGTCGCACGATGACATCGATTCCCTTGCGATCGTAAAGGTCTCCGAGGCCGCCCGGAAATACGAGCGTGCATTCTTCTTTGCAAGCTCCCCTGCAGATTTCGACCATAAGGCCGATGAGCTGATAGAAAAGAAGATCGTTGAGGAATCCGCGCTTGACCGCGCGACAATAGAAGAATTCGTCGTTGGGGCGCAATTCAATTTCAATTTCTTCCATTCGCCAATAACCGGCGAACTGGAGCTCATGGGCATCGATACCCGCAGGCAAACGAACCTTGACGGCCTTCTTAGGCTGCCGGCAAACGAGCAGCTCGAGGTGCTCAAGCATGTGAGGGTGAATAACATAGAAGTTGGGCATATCGCTTCGACCCTTAGGGAATCGCTCCTTGAAAAGGCGTTTTCCGCTGCCGAAAAGCTCCTCGAGGTTTGCAAAGCGGAATATCCTCCGGGGATAATCGGCCCGTTTGCATTGCAAGGGGCAGTGGTTTCGGAGCATTCCAAGGAGGAAATGGTTTTTTTCGATTTGAGCTTCCGCATGCCCGGCTCCCCGGGGATAACCGCGACTCCTTATGGCAGTTACCTTTACGGCCGCAAGATGAGCATCGGCAGGAGGATATCTATCGAAATCAAGGAGGCGGCAAAGTCCAAGCGGCTTGCGGAATTGCTAACATGAAGGAAAATGGTGCTGAATGATGGATTGATTGGATGACGGACGCATCTCCCGATGCGGCCATTAATTCCAACTTGGAATGTTGGGTGACAGAAATGATCTCAAAAGAAGAAATACTTAAGGTCCTTGGCAAATACGGCAATCGCAAGCCCGTCTTTGCAACCATTTGCTCCCATTCAGCCCTGCAGCTATTCCATGGGCTTAGGCAGGAAGGGTTTCGTACGATCGGCATCTGCACCCCCGACCGCCGGGAACTGTATGAAAGTTTTTCCCTTGCCACCCCTGATGAATTCCTGATGGTGGATGATTTTTCGGAGGTCCTTGATGTGGAATTCCAGGAAAGCCTGCAAAAGCGCAACGCGATCGTAATTCCGCACGGGTCGTTCGTAGAGTACGTTGGCGCGCAAAACATCCATGATCGCTTTGCGGTCCCGATGTTTGGAAACCGCAAAAGCCTCGAATGGGAAAGCTCACGCAAGAAGGTGCGCGAGTGGCTTAAGAAGGCCGGCTGCAAGGTGCCCCGCGAATTCAAGGACCCATCGGATATCGATGCCGTTTGCATCGTGAAGTTCTCTGGCGCCAAGGGCGGCCGCGGCTTTTTCCTTACTAGCTCTGAAGCGGATTATGAGAAGAAGATGCAAGAAAAGCTAAGCAAGAGGGTAATCACCAAGGCAGAATCCCAAAGTGCCACCATCCAGGAGTTCATAAACGGCGTGCGCTATTATCCCCATTATTTCTATTCGCCAATGATGAAGGACCATACGGGCGCAGATGGCCGCATCGAGGTCCTTAGCATTGACAAGAGGCTCGAGAGCAATGTGGACGAAATCTACCGCATCCTCGCAGCCGGCACTCTGCAGGAATTGAACATTAACCCGACGTATGTCGTAACCGGGAATGCGCCGTTGACTATACGGGAATCGTTGCTGCCCGAGATTTACAATATCGGCAAGCGGGTGCACCGCTCATCGCTCCAGCTTTTCGGAGGGATCGTGGGGCCGTATTGCGTGGAAATGGTCTGCACTCCGGAGCTCGAGCTTTATGCCTTCGAGATATCTGCCCGGATCGTTGCAGGCACGAACCTATACCCGCAAGGATCCTACCTAACCCCCTACCTCTTCGATGAGCCCATGAGCACCGGCCGACGGATCGGAAGGGAAATGAACCTCGCCTTGAAGCACGGGAAAGTGGCGGAGCTGGTTTATTGACCTTGGTGTGTGCAAGATCCCATCATTTCCTGCTGATCTGGCAAAGTATAATAAGCTGGAGGAACAATTCTTTTCGTGGGCGCATATGCCCTAATTTTTTTTAATATGAGGGGATTGGATGAAAACCGGCACGAGGCTCCTAAAGGAGGGATTTGCAAAAATGCAAAAAGGGGGCGTCATTATGGACGTTATCAACCCAAAGCAGGCAAGGATAGCGCAAGCTGCTGGCGCGGTTGCGGTCATGGCCCTCCATGCGGTGCCCGCGGATATCCGTGCGGCCGGGGGGGTTGCCCGGATGGCCGATCCTTCCATGATTGAAAAAATAATCGATTCCGTAACGATCCCCGTAATGGCCAAGTGCCGGATCGGGCATATTGTGGAAGCGCAGGTACTCCAGGAATTGGGCGTAGACATGATCGATGAATCGGAGGTATTGACGCCAGCAGACGAGGAGGCGCATATCGACAAATCAAAATTCGCCGTACCTTTCGTATGCGGGGCAAGGGATCTTGGGGGGGCCTTGCGCAGGATCAATGAGGGGGCGGCCATGATGCGCACAAAAGGGGAACCCGGGACGGGAAATATCGTCGAGGCGGTAAGGCATATCCGGAAGGTAAAATCCGAATTGGACGATCTGATGCGAAATTCAAAGAATGATAAATACGTCCTTAGGAAGGCATCGGAGTTCAGGGTTCCTGGCAATCTTGTTTGGAGGACGATGGAAAAAGGCCGCCTTACGGTTGTGAATTTTGCAGCCGGGGGGATTGCCACGCCAGCTGATGCGGCCCTCATGATGCAAATGGGCATGGATGGGATTTTCGTGGGGTCGGGAATCTTCAAATCCTCAAAACCCCGGAAATTCGCGGAAGCGATCGTGGAAGCGGCCCGGAATTATGACGATGCCGCGCTGCTGGCAAAAATATCGCGCAACCTGGGCGAGCCGATGAAAGGCTCTGAAATCGCAAAACTTTCCACCCGGATGCAGGATCGCGGCAATTAAGAGCATATCCGGCCTTGTTGTTATTTTGCCTGATCCGAACACCCAAATACTATAACAAATATCCGGCTAGATTTTTTTTATGGCAATCCTTCATTGGACGGGTGCGTTTCCCATATGAAAACGATCGGCGTTCTTGGCCTTCAAGGCGATGTGGCGGAACATATTGGCATGGTAAGGCAGCTTGGAGGGGAAGCGGTATGGCTCAAAAAGGCCTCCCAATTGGGAAATATTGACGCGCTGATAATTCCCGGGGGCGAATCCACGACCATAGGGGGCCTGTTGGCCGATAACGGCATGTTCCGGGAAATTGTGCAATTGGGGCGGGGCGGCCTTCCGATCTTTGGTACCTGTGCAGGGGCCATATTGCTGGCAAAGAAGGGTGATGCGCAAGTGAGGCGCACAGGGCAGCAACTGCTTGGCTTAATGGATATGAAGGTGGATAGGAATGCGTTTGGAAGGCAGCGCGATTCCTTTGAAACGCCTCTGAAAATCAGGGGCATTCCGGGGAAGGGGCCGTTCAATGGCGTATTCATCAGGGCGCCCGTGATCGAGGAAGTTTACGGCAATTGCATGGCGATTTCTGAATATGGGCGGAAAATTGTCGCTGCAAGGCAGGCCAATTTCCTTGCGTGTTGCTTCCATCCCGAACTGACGGATGATCCCCGCGTGCATCGTTTTTTCCTTGGAATGATTGAATAGATTTGAATGCGCATTTTCCTGAAAGCAATGTGTGCGGGCCTCATTTAACGGTTCATCTTATTTTTCCATTCCCCCCGTGCGTCAATACTTCCTTATTTGTGCGGTATTTTTCAATTCAATATACGCTAACCTTCCTAACCCCCCGTATGCGCTTGAATTCATTCAGCAATTTTCCCGGCACTTCCCTTTCGGTGATGATGACAAGCGTAGGGTTTTCAAAAAGCTCCGGATCCATAGCATATACTTGCCTAATGACCATTTTTTTTGCTGCAAGCAACCCCGTCGCCTTTGCAATTATCCCGGGCACCCTTGCCTGCGCTTCTATTTCAACAACCCCAAAACCCATCAATGGTGCGACGTCTTTTAGGAACGTGCCCGCGGGCTGGATCCGTAAGAATACCTCCCTTAGGAAGCGATCCTTCGAAATGCTCTTAGCAGCGGCCCTTACGACCCTTCTATCAACGGAGGCGGCCTTTGCAAGGCTGTTTTCTTTTATCTCAACATTCCCGCAGCAAATCCTTCCCTCTTCATCTACCCTAAGGCCGAGCCTGACCATCTCCAGCACAACCGCCTTCCTGCCCGGCAATCCTACGAACATCTGCTCCATTTTTTTCCACATGCCCTTTCACCAATGTACATTTATGTCCAGGAAAGTATTATAATGGTTGCCGCCAATATGATCAGGTATTCGATTATTTTGTACATTGATGTACAAAAAAGTACAAACAATTTAGGGTGATATCATGTCGAAAAGTGGTTTTCTTTGGCAAAAGATCAAATCTAACAGCTGACGATCTGCCATCCAATTATTACAATTTGCAATCTGACCTCCATACCCCTTTAGCTCCTCCGCTTGATCCGGCGACCAAAAAGCCCATTTCTCCAAGCGCCCTTGAGGCAATCTTCCCAAAGGAGATTATCCGCCAGGAGGTTTCTACCCAAAAGCATATTGCTATTCCGGAGGAGGTGCGCGATGCCTACATCCGGCTCGGGAGGCCAACGCCCCTATGCAGGGCTTCCAGGCTGGAAAAATACCTCAAAACACCCGCGCGGATCTATTTCAAGAGGGAGGATGTGAATCCCTGCGGATCGCACAAGCCAAACACCGCCGTTGCACAGGCATATTATTCCATGAGGGAAGGGGTTGATGCCCTAGCAACGGAAACCGGAGCTGGCCAGTGGGGAACTGCCCTTTCCTATTCGACAATGCTCTTTGGCCTTAAATGCCAGGTATTCATGGTGCGCATCAGCTTCGACCAAAAGCCCCACCGGAAAACCCTCATGAACCTATATGGCGCCGAAGTGAATCCCTCCCCGAGCCAGAAAACGTCCGTTGGGAGGAGTATCCTGAAGGAAAATCCGAACCATCCTGGCAGCCTGGGGATTGCCATTTCGGAGGCGCTGGAAACTGCCGTTTCGGGCAAGAACACGAAGTATTCCCTTGGAAGCGTATTGAACCACGTCCTCATGCACCAGACGGTCATCGGGCAAGAGCTGCTCTTGCAACTAAAGTTGCTTGATGAATCCCCGGATGTGATGATCGCATGCGCCGGGGGTGGCAGCAATTTTGGCGGGTTCGCATTCCCTTTGATGGAACAAAAACTCAAGGGGAAATCCGAGGCCAGGTTCGTTGCAGTTGAAGCTTTAGCCGCGCCATCCCTTACGAAAGGGAAATATGAGTATGATTTCGGGGACAGCGCCGGAATGACGCCTTTGCTCAAGATGCATACCCTTGGGCATGGCTTCGTTCCAGAGCCGATCCATGCGGGAGGCCTTAGGTACCATGGCATGGCCCCTCTTGTCTCGAAGCTTGCCGATGAGGGGCTGATCGAGGCTATGGCGCTTTCCCAAAAGGAGGTTTTCGAGGCTGCGGCAATTTTCATACGCACCGAAGGGATCGTGCCTGCCCCGGAATCGGCCCATGCCATAAAGGCCGCAATCGATATTGCACTCCAATGCAGGAAGAAAAACGAGCAGAAGGTGATCGTCTTCAACCTTTCGGGGCACGGGCTGCTCGACCTTAATGGCTACGAGCAATACCTGATGGGTGGGCTATGATGGAATTGGTGCCCCTCAAAAGCCTAAGGCCGCATGAGCGCACGGATGCAAAAAGGGGGGCAAAGCTCAAAATGCGCATTTTGCATGACCGCCATTTGAAGATGCCCATTCTCGTGGATGGCAAAACCCTTGTAATCCTTGACGGGCACCATCGCGTTGAATGCCTCAAATCCCTGGGCTGCAAGTTCGTTCCAGCGATGCTTGTGGACTATGGCTCCAAAGAGATAACTGTTGCCGGAAGAAGGAGGGGTGTTGAAATCAGCAAGGAAAAGATCCTTGATGCTGGAGCTAAGGGCAAGCCCTTCCCGCCAAAAAGTTCAAGGCACACTTATGCCCGCTATCCGCAAGAACGCATTCAGCTCTCCTCCCTTAAGTGAGTAACAGGGTTGTTTGGATTCCTCCAGGTATTGCCTCTTTCCTTCCCGTGCGCATTTGCTCGACGACGATATTGGTGGATATTTTGGATATTCCGGGTATGGTCGAAATCCGCTCGTTGATGAATTTTGCCATCTCCTCCGCATCCCGCTTCCATATCTCGAAGATTATGGTGTGCTCGCCGGTGCAGGTTGAGACCGAATGTATGTCATCTATTTTCAAAAGGGATTCCAGCACGCTTAGGAATTTCAACGGCTCAAGGCCTATTCCAATGTATGCGACCGCATTGTACCCGAGCATTTTTGGGTCAACGAGCGCGGTGTATTGGTGGATGATCTTGTCCTTTTCGAGCCTTGCAATGCGGTTTCGAACCGTGCCCTCGCTTACCCCTAGCTCTTTTGCGAGCGCATTATGCTTTTGCTTTGCATTGGCCTGCAATAGCTTTACCAGTTTAACGTCTAATTCGTCCATATGAAGCGCCTAAAAATAAGGAAATAAGGGAAAAAAGCGCAAATGCGCCATAATTCCCCCGATCCTCAATATTTCCCTACTCCAAATCGACGTAGACGTCATAGCTGGCATATATGTCTGTCTTTGGGACTATCACTTCGAAGGCCACATTCCCCATGCCGTTGGAGGAGGTCTTGGGGCTAATGTCAGTGCAGATGAAGTAATTCGGGTCGGCTGCGCTGTCCCTCAATATGGCGACCCCATATTCGTCAGTGGTGTATAGGAAGTCCGAGAATTCTACTCCGCAGATAGTTCCATTGTTCTTGAAGTGGTTGCCTGTCACATATGAGCCGCTCAGTGAGAAGTTGGCATCCGTGTCGGTGTCGTTGAGGGCGGGTACGATTGCACCTTCCAAGGTAGCGCCGTTCTTCACGAAATATATTTTTCCGGAAGTAACTGGCTGCGCATAGAGCTGCGGAGCGCCTATTGTAGTGTTTATTTTGACTGTCGAATTTATGCCCCCGAAGAATCCAACGTACTGCTGCATGCGAGACGTGACATTAAGCATTGTCGAGGTCCCGTTATCCGCTGGGACGTTAACGCCGGTGTTGTCGGTGATGAAAATCGCCGAGCTCGCATAATTTGCCAGCAGTATGACTGTGGCTAAACCTATCAATAACACTATTCCTCTGTTCATCTGCATCACGCTCTGTTTTTTTTGGTGGGTACGCAATCCGCAAAAAAAATCATGTATCGCGGAAAAAATATACGCAATTATCAATGCTGACCTAGTATATAAGCTTTTCTCCAATTATTCGGCCGTAAATGCAAGAAAATTATTTTTTCCGTAATCAGTACCGGCTTGCAGTAACATTTGAGGGGCGGCTATTTCAATGGATAAAATAGAAAGGATATTGGCGGTGCTAATTTGGGAGACGATCAGTTTGATTGGGGATAGGTAGAAAAATGACTTGATTCGCAGAAGTATCTAAGGGGGGGAGGCGGCGACACACAATAAGGAGGGGGATGCTTCCGGGGGTAGCGGGGGAACCTGGGTTCCCCCAAGACGCCCATGGGGATGCCGAGATTTGAACTCGGATCAACAGCTTTTCCTGCCATGCCCTTCATTGAAGGGCCGGTCCCGAAGCTGCCAGCATACTTAACCCGAAAAAGCTTGTTTTCCAACAATCCTTCCCGTCAGGTTGGCCCACATCCCCGTGGCCTGCCTATTGGGCCGGTGCAAGATAAAAAGCCTTTTGAATTAATATTAATGTGGGTTGGGAATCATGGATCATATGGAGCTTTTGCAGCAAATAATGGCCAGGGCGGATTTATCCGAGGAGGAAGTACTGCACAACCTGCAGGTGAAGAAATCCGAATTCCAAGGGCTAATCAACGATGAGGCTGCTGCAAGGCTTATTGCAAAGGAACTTGGGATTTTCATTGAGGAGGAGGAATCCGGGGAATTTTTCAACCTGGCGGATGTGCAGCTTGCAAAGCCATCGGAAACCAATTCAATAGTCCGGGTCATGGGCATTTATTCGCCTAAGAGTTTCGAGACCGAAAGGAAAAAGGGGAAGGTGTGCAACCTCGAAATCGCGGACAATACCGCAAAAGCGACCCTCGTACTTTGGGATGAGGACGTGCGCTGGATGGAAAAAAACGGCCTTGAGAGGGGCGATGTGCTGGTGCTTAGGGGAGCGCAGGTCAAAAGCTACAACCCCCTCGAGCTCCATTCCTCACTGCTTACCGAGATATTGCAATTAAAGCCCCCCGAATTTGCCGGCTCGAAGTATTCACGGCCTCTGCCCCTGCAGGTTTCAAGGCTGGCCGATGTGAAATCCCTCAAGGAGGGGGATGCCGCAGATCTTTTCGGCCGCGTGACGCAGATGTCAGAGATCAGGGAATTTAACCGGGAGGGGCGCATTGGAAGGGTGCTTAATTTGGCCATTGCCGATGCGTCCGGAACACCGATTACGGTTGTTCTTTGGGGATACCATGCCGAACATGCGAATTATGGATTGAAGCCCGGAATGGCCATGAAAATCGAGGGCGGGCAAGTGAAAAAATCCCCATCCGGCCTTGAGCTCCATCTGAATTGGGCATCGAACCTTATCATAGAGCCCAAGGCGCACAATCTTTTGAAGGAAGAGGAGCTTTTATCCAATACTCTTCCGACGGTTCGCATCCTTGACCTGAAGGCGGGGGAGAGGGGGATCGTCAAGGCGTACTTATCCAAAATCGACAAGGTGGAAATGGAATCGGGCATATTGCACGTTCAGGCGCAGATACGCGATGAGATAGGCGTGCCCGTGCATTTCCATGGCCGGAGGGCTCTTGAGATTCTTCAGCTTAGGAACCTACCCAAGGTGCCGCTTGGCCTTGTGCTCAAATTGAAGGAAGAGTATATAAAAGGAAAACGCGTTAGTCTGGTTGCGAGGAAGGAAAAGGACCCGACGGGGAAGGTCGCGAAATATTATTGCGAGCATGTGATGCATTTCGTATGAAATTTGGTGCGGAAATGCAATTCCGTGCGCGTCCCGTAAATTTTGTTTTGTCTGAAATGCGGCCTCCCAATTATTTGCGAAGGCATGCGAATTGGCCGTTAAGACATCCTGCAGGTGTTCATGAATGGTTTCTGGCAGTAAGCGTGAAGAATTGATCTCAAAGGCAAAATCCAAGGTCAGGGAGCAGCTCACCCGGAAGGACATTTTGCTCATCCAAGCCGTTCGGACACTCGATGACATCGACAAGGCAAAGTCCCTCCTCCTTGAGCGCCTGACAGAATGGTTCAAGGTTAATTTTCCGGAACTTGAGATCCAAAGCGAAGAGCAGTTCTTGAAGCTTCTTTCCCTTGCCGGGTCCAAGGAAACGCTGGAAAAAGCCCACATGGAAGAAGCACTTGGAGCTGATAGGGCGCAAAAGATGCATTCCCTCATCGGTGGCAGCATGGGCGCCCCGTTCGATGCAAGCGATTCAAAAATAATTATGCAATTTGCCAAGAGGCTGCACGAGCTGTTCTTGCTAAGGAAAGATATTGAGGAATACATTGGGGTCGAAGCCAAGGTCACCTTGAAAAACCTCTCCTTCCTTGTGGAGCCGGTCCTGGCGGCAAGGCTGATTTCAACTGCGGGTTCGCTCGAAAATCTCGCGAAAATGCCCGCAAGCACAATTCAGGTCATCGGCGCGGAAAAAGCGCTATTCAAGCATTTAAGGTCCGGCACGCGGCCGCCCAAGCATGGCGTGATATTCCAGGCACCGATGGTTGGCACTGCTCCCTTGAAGCAGCGGGGGAAGATGGCAAGAGCCCTTTCAACAAAGCTCACGATTGCCGCAAAGGCGGATTTCTATTCGCATAATTTCATCGCGGACAAGCTCAAGGCGGATCTCGAGAGGCGGATGAAGGAGATACGGGGCTGACGATCCGCGCATTGCTTGGGAGGGGGCGTTTACCTAAAAATCATCTTCAGATTTCGCTCATCCTATTTCCGGTAGCTACTAGTTTTTTTGATATTTCCGGGACAGACCTGATGCTGCCCTCCCGGTAATGCCGCTCCACCTGCCGCATCTTGTTTGCGATCTTGAAATAAGCCTTAAGTGCTCCGGCCAGGGCGTCCCTTTCGTGGGTGTTCTTGAAGTTGTAGCTGCGCGTCATCCTGATCTTATCCATCTGCGTCATGGATTTTGGGGGGAATGAAAGCTTGCATTTGAATGCCGCAGACAGCCATCTGGCGAGTTTTGCGGGTGGATTCGTATCGCTTGCAATTATTACTGGCCCCAAGGGTTCAAGAAGGCGAAGGATATCCCCGCGCTTTGCATTCCTTTTGCTCCTGATTGCAACAATTTCCCCGTTGAAATTGAGAGCCGCAAAGGCAAAAGTTGCCCCCGCGTCAATGCCGATTATAATGCTAGGTTCACCCTGGTAAATGCCAGGGGCCCCCATAATAAATTAGTTTGCGTCATCGGGGAAATACTGCTCGCGCTATTATAAATTAAAAAAGGAAAATTCGGAAGCTAACCCTTCTGGCTCTTGAGGTACTTGAGGGTGTTTATGAAAACCGTCCTGCCGGCTGCATCGCCGTTTATGCCAGGGTCATACGAGAAGTAAACCGTCTTTCCTCCTAGCAATGAGGAGCTCTCGACTATGGCCGGAGTTGTTGCGGTGCTTCCCCTTCCCGAGGAGCCGCAATCGATGTATGCGACGATATTGCCGTTGTAGGGTATGGTTTCAATCGTGCGGCCTGAGAACGGGTAGTCCTTGGCGCCGCTCCTTATCGAATGGTCGAATTGCGCCCATGTGAATGTTCCTGATGAGCAGCCGTATTTGATCGGCTCTGCTTGCGATGTGAGTCCGCCGACCTTGACGGGCATGACATCCCCAAGCAGCCCGACGCCAATGTCCCATCCGAGGACGGAATTGTCATCATTGACCCGCGTGCATGCATCGCCAACGACAATCAGCTTGCCGCCGCCGCGCACCCATTCGGAAATGATCCTTCTTGGGGTCCTGTCGCAAACCGGCTGTCCTTGCAGGATCACGACATCAAAAAGCTTAAGGGAGCCCGTTGCGGAAAGGGATTCGGCGCGCAGGTTGCCCGCGTATTTGATCTTTGCGAGCTGCGCATCCTTGCTGATGAGGTAATTCTTGAGCCCAACGGAGGGAGTTCCGATCACAGCAACCCTTACCTGGTTGCCGCCCCCAAGAATCGGGCCTATCCCGGGGATGTCCCCGAGGTTGATTATGCCAAAATTCCCGGCAACGAATATTGCCAGTATGATTATTAGGATCAGCGGAATCGAGCTCTCGAGATGAGAACTTTTACCTGCAACCGGAGTGCCACCGTACATGCCAAATCACCGTTTTTTCGTGAAGTAACCGCTTTTACTATATGGTTTTAGCTATTTAAACCTAACCATACGCGATTCGCAAGAATCCTTTCAGGATGGGAATGTGGCGCGTATTTCCGTTTTTTCCTTTCGCCCTTTTCGTTTATTAAAACCTTTGCATCATAATTGCATCCGGCCGTGGGGGGAGGAATTTTGGATGCGCGCTTTCCTGTCCCTGGATGTACTGGTTTCAGCTTTCATATCGGCAACAATGCTTGCACTACTCTTTGGTGCATACCTGCTCCTAATGGGTTCACTTTCTAACCAGCTTGGAAATTCCGATATGGAGTTGCATGCGCTTTATTTGGCGGATTTGGCATTATTCTCCTGCGAAAGCCCATACGGCCTTGCAAAATGCCTGAATGGTGCTATTGATTCAAATGTGCTGGATCTTGGCAAAATTAGGGGCATCAGGGCCTTATCCATCGGTCAATCCGATTTGTTTCCAGGAGGAATTTCCTCCGCCTCCCGGCGTTGGATGCTTGAACTAAATTCGGTTTCAGGCAGGCAGATTCTTGCAATTGGGAATTACGCGGATGAATCGGATATGGTGTGCATAAGGAGGCCAGCTGTACTTGAAAATGAAGTAGTGGTGCTGAAGGCCTGCTACGGCTGAGGGCTCATTTGCTCTTTACCACGGTTCCCGAGAATTTCTTCCCAAGGATAGCCATTTCTGATTCTCCCAAGTCCCGCCCATCCACGAACCGCAATTCCATGCCGCTCCTTGCAGCGAGCTTAGCAGCAACAAGATCGAAAACGAAATGGGTGCCGGCGAGCCTTGAATCGCTTTTTATTGCCAAATCGACTAGCTCCCGGTGTGTCATTTTGGTGAACCTTTTCGCATTCTTGTGCTTTTTTGGGTCCGACGAATATATTCCATCGGTATCTCCCAGGTTGACCACCGCAGCGGCCCTTGCCTTTTCGGCAAAGAGTACCGATACCGCATCAGTCGTAAGGCCCTCAAGAAGGCCCGCCCCCACGGCTATCTTGTTTCTTTTGAACGCATTGTCCGCATCGTCGAATTTTTCAAGGACCCTGCCGTAAGCGGCGCTGCCCATTAGCCCGATGATTGCGCGGGCATTTTCTCGTGTAGCCCTAATTGCCTCTCGATCAGCGTCAAATTCCGTTCCGTGCTTTCTCCTTGCGGCATTTGCGTATTCCCTTGCGCGCCTTCCGCCTCCGGTGATTACGATGAGCCTAATTCCGCGGGAGTGAACGGAAACTAGCATCCCTGCAAGCTTTTTCGCATCCTTCAAATTGAACCTTCCTTCCTTATCGAAGAGCAAAGACCCACCGAGGGAAACCACGATTGTTGGCATGTCGATCAAAACGGTTAATAATCTCCCCCTTTTAATATTGTCACTTTTGCTTTTTTTAGAGGGTTAGCCATGGATACCAAATTGCATAAGGCGGTTATCAAGTTAACTGCCATTCTAGACGAGCGCGAAAAAAACCAGGATGCGGTCCTTAAGCTATCACGCGAAATCATACGCGATTGCGCACGCGCGATAAAAAGCCTCCACGTGCAGGAGCTGGGGGAAATGGAAAAACTAATCTCGGAAATCGACCGCAAGCTGGAGGTACTTCGCAAGCATGATGGCGATTTCCCGCACATATCCCAGCAATGCTATCAGGAGGTCGTTGAGATTAAGGCATTGAATGCGATTTTCAAGCGCCAGGAAATTCCCGACTATGTTGAATTGAATGTGGAATTCCAGCCCTGGCTTTCCGGGCTTGCGGATGTCGTAGGGGAATTGAGAAGGGCGCTGCAGCTATCCCTTAGGGCTTCGAAAAAGGAGGACGCCGAATATTATTTCGGGAAGATGAACGAGATTTACGACAACCTGATGGTATTGAAATATTCCGGTTCCCTGATTGGCGGACTTAAGCACAAGCAAGATATGATGCGTGGCCAGATTGAAAACGCGCGCAGTGAAATGCTGCGAGCGCTTTGAGAGGGGGGATGCTTCCAAGGGTTATTTTTCTCCTTTGCTAATTTTTTATAATTGCGTAATTAATTTAATTTTAAAGATAATTTGTTTTTCCTTGAGCCGCATGCCTATTTATTTTGTCTCGCTTAAAGTATTTTTATGGCTCCCCAAAACCATTCTAAATTCCATCTTTTGCTTTTGGAAAAAGCGAAATTCCTGCCTTACTTTGCGGGAGGCGCGCATGCGGAAATACTGCGGCCTGGCCTTGCTAACCTTGCAATCAAGGCAAACTGGCGAGGCCGGGACTTTCTTGTAAAATTCGCAGTAGCACCCGCCAGCAAGCCCACGGTTTTGATCCAGGCCAATTATGAAAAGAACATAACCCGGAAGATAAGCCGGCTTGGCATATCGCCGGCCATTTATTCCTTTGGCTCTGTTGCAATCGGAGGCAGGAAAATTCCCTATAACATCCAGGAATTCATTGGCGGCCGGGAACTGGACTATTCCAGGGACTTGCCAGCTGTTGCTAGGCTTCTATCGAAATTGCACATAGCTACGGCCGGAAAGAGGCGCATTTGCGATTACCGTGTCGAGAACTGCCGTTCCTATCTGGTAAAACGGGCGCGTGCTGACCAGCACTTTGCGGAAAATCCGGTATTGAGGGGGCTTGCCTCCGATGCCGGAAAGTGGCTTGCAGGAAGGCCGCCTGCAAAAAGTTTTTTGTGCCTCATCCACAACGACCTTACCTCCGAAAACGTTCTCGTCGCAAAAAAGGCCCACCTGATCGATTGGGGCTGGGCAATGTATTCGGGCGCCGCTTTCGATCTGTGCAACATACTCTCGCCCTTCACCACGTCCTGGGGCTCTCCTTGCTTCCTTAAAATCCGGGAAATGCGCAAGTTCCTCCGGGAATACTTATCGAGGCACCGTGAAGCGGATGGGGGGGCCATCCTTGAGGACTTCTGGTCGTTTTGGCCTGCATACAATTCGCTGCTTGCGAACTGGATATATTCCGAGTTCCTTCCCGAGCATCCCCTAAGGGAAAGGCTGCATTTCAAGGATGAGGGGTTTTTGGATAGTGCGCTTGATTGCATCGCGGCCCTCCAGGTTGAGTCAGAAAATGATGGATTCGTATAAATAGCCTTTATATACCCCCGAACGGCTTTTAACGGCCGGGTTTCCCAAATCCCGTTCGTGAGGCACTAATGCGGGAACTTCTGAAAATTGGCGCGGTGATGCTGATCATCGCCTCTGGCGCGATTTTGATTACCTCCATCCAGTCCCACTCCGGCAAGGGCGGGTTTTCGGTTGCGACCATTTCTCCTGGCGACCGCATGCCAATATCGCAGGCTTCAAAAAGCACGCCTTTGCCCGCAAATGAAGAACTGGTGATTTACACGTACGATGGCATAACCTCGGATTGGGGCCTAGGGCCGAAAATATTCCCCATCTTCGAGGAGGAGTGCAACTGCCATTTGAAAGTCGTCGCCAAGGGAGATGTGGGCGAATTCGTTGCCAGGCTCATCTATGAAAAAGGTTCCCCCGAAGCGGACATCGCGCTTGGAATAGATAATACGTTCCGGGAAAGGGTTGAACGGGAGGAATTACTTGATCCCTATCGCCCATCGGCACTTGAGAGCATTGATTCCCGCCTTCTTGATGGCGATTACCGTTTCATTCCGTTCGATTGGGGGTATTTGGCATTCGTGTACGATTCAAAGAGCCTGCAGGCGCCTCCAACAAGCCTTGAGGACCTTGCCTCCGGCAGATTCAGGAAAAAAATCATCCTCGAGGATGCGCGCACTTCCTCTCCTGGGAGGGTGTTCCTTTATTGGGTCGCAAGCGAATATGGGAATAACACGGCTGATTACCTGGAGCGGCTTGAGCCAAATATCCTAACAATCACACCTGGCTGGTCCGAAGCCTACAATCTCTTCCTGCAGGGGGAGGCGCCAATCGTCCTTAGCTATTCGACCTCCCCCGCATACCATTTCTTAAACGAGAATACTTCGAGGTACAAAGCTGCGATTTTCCCGAAAATGTACCGGCAGGTGGAATATGTCGGAATAGTAAAGGGAGCCCGCCACAGGGAACTTGCGGAAAGGTTTGTGGAGTTCATGCTCTCGGAAAGGGCGCAAGCCCAAATACCTCTTGGGAATTTTATGTACCCATCCCGTTTGGGTGTGCCTCTCCCAGAGGCATTCCAATTAGTTGTTGAACCAGGAGAGTCCTGGCAGGAGATTGGTGAGGGAGACAAATGGCTGGAAGTTTGGGAGGGCGCATATTCGAATTAGCCGGTTATGCTTTCATTGCCGCATTCCTGCTAATCCCGCTGGCATCGATAATAACCAGGGCAGCTGCATTTCCCGTCCCGTTCAATCTCCTTTCGAGGAACATTTTGCAGGCATCGCTAAGCGCCCTCTTTTCGATCATTTTGGCATTCCCCTTATCGTACGCCCTCACGAAGAAAACGGCGTTCTCAAGGATCCTTAGCGCCCTTTCCATGATCCCCCTTGTCCTCCCCCAGCCTGCCATGATTCTTTCCATGGTCGTGCTATTCGGTGCGAACGGCCTTTTCAAGCTGCCCTTTTCGCTCTACGGGATTGAAGGCATCATTCTGGCGCATTCATTATACAATTTTCCTCTTGCGGCCAGGATCATTGCGAGCCGCTGGAATAGCGCTGATTCCTACGGGGACGCCGCAAGGTCGCTTGGGGCAGGAAAATTTAAGTCGTTCCTCCATGTGGGGCTGCCCTCGCTTTTGCCCGCCGTTTATTCGGCCTTCATGGTCGTTTTCGCATTTTCTTTCACAAGCTTTGCGATACCCATAGTTTTCGGGGGCATTGCAAATTCCACCCTCGAAGTCGAGATATACCGCACTTTTTTCAGGGAATTTAATTTCCAGAAGGGCGCGTTCCTGGCAGTATTGCAGCTCCTTATATTCATACCCTTTGCATTTGCCTGGAAATCCGTGCCCTGGTCTTTAGGCACATCCGAACGCAGGGGCGGCGGCCTTTCGAAATACCTCTCCGTCATTTATTTGGCCGCAATCCTTCTCATTTTTGGATCGCCCTACCTTAGGGCAACGATGGGGGCTGTGAGTACGGGCCCTGTTGTCAATTCCTTTGCACTGGGCTTGGCATCTGCCTTGCTTGCCGTTGCCTTATGGCTCCTATTTGGTAGGCTAATTGGGAAATGGGCATTTTTCCTTCTTGCGATTTCTCCCGTTGTCCTGGCGGTCGCATTCCAGCAATATCCGTATTCCCCGTTTCTATTGCTTATTGGCCATGCCCTCCTATCCTTCGGGCTGGTGTGCGCCCTCCTTCTCCCGCAATCGGGCATGCTGCAGCGGTTTGAAAGTGCCGCATCCTCTCTGGGCGCGGGGCCATTTAGGAGATTTACTGATGTTATTTTGCCGCTTTCATTAAAGCCGCTGCTCCTTGCCTTCCTGGTCTCGTTTTCATTTTCGTTGGGCGAAACGGCGTTCCTGCTTTCATACTCGCAGGGATTTAGCACGTTATCCACCGTGATTTTGCAGGCGTTTGCATCCTACAGGTTCAGCGAGGGCTATTTTTACGCGTTGCTTCTAATTGGTATCTCATTCATTGTGGCCTTACTGGCCGAGGGATTGCATGTTCTTGGAAGCGGGTTTCCGCAAAAAGTTCGATGAATTCATGCTGGATGCCCGCATTGAAGCGGGCAAGGGGGAATTCGTGACCCTCCTTGGGCCTTCGGGCAGCGGAAAAACGACATTGCTGATGCTTCTTGCTGGGCTCATTCCCGCCGATGAAGGAACGGTGGTCGTTTCGGGCAGGGACGTATCCAAAACTCCGCCGGAAAAACGCAATTTCGGGGTGGTATTCCAGGAAAAAATACTCTTCCCGCACCTGGACGTGGAGGGGAATGTCGCATTCGGTGTTCGTATGCACGGTCTTGGCATGGATAAGGCAAGGGATGCGCTTCGTATTCTTGGCCTTGAGGAATTTGCACGAAGGAACGTGGATTCGCTTTCTGGAGGCGAAAAGCAGCGCGTGGCACTTGCAAGGGCCATTGCTTATTCGCCCCAATTGCTGCTTTTGGATGAGCCATTAAAGGAGCTTGACGGCTTTGCGAAAGAAAGAATCAAATTGCAATTGAAGGAATTGCAATCCAAGCTTCGCATCACGACAATATATGTTACGCACGACGTGGAGGAAGCCTTCTACCTATCGGACCGTCTATACCTTTTACATGCGGGAAAAATCGTCCAGCAAGGAAAACCTCTCGATGTATTCAAGCATCCTGCAAATGTGTTCGCCCGGAGGTATTTTTCGCCCTATTCATTATTGAAGGTCAAGGGCAGGCAAATAATTGTTCGAAAAACCTCTTATCTAGCTAAACCCAAATCTAAGATATGACGGGCATTTTTGCACGCAAAAAATTCGGCAAGGATGCGGCAATTGTGCATGAGTTCCTCTTTGCGAACAGGAACGAGCTCGCATAAGGAAAATAAGTAAGTTCCGAATCAAGTTCGTCCTGACCTCATTTGCCTATTCCGAAACTGCATGAAACGGAGCATAGTTGCGGAAATCCCGGGCCTGATAGCCTGCTGGAATTGACCGGCTAATTGGGGCCTTTGACGAAATCCCGCTGCGGCTCTCACCATTTCATCGCGAGTCAAGGGCCCCCGCGCCCTTAAGGATGCGACCCTTCCCAGAAGTTCTCCGCGCTGGGAATAAGGCCGTCCCAAACCTTCCCTTACGAGCGTTAGCAATTTCCTTCTTTCCCCAAGTTGGCCAAATGTTCTTTGCTCCAATGCCGTTGGTATTCTCCCTGCAGCCAAGTTTTCCCGAATTCTTGCTAGTGCGCCTTCGGGCCTTCGTTGCGCCCTTTCCCGGGCACCCAATGCATACCTTGCTGAAAGGCGTTGCTGCATTATTCCCATGATATGATTAATTTATGCTCACGCTTTAATAATAAGTTCCCCTTATTCCCAGCATGGACCAAATCGAGCTGGAAAAAAAGATCTCTGAAGTTTTAAATGTCAAAAAAACCCACGAAGCGAAGATGGTCTCTTCCCTTCGCTCTTACTTCAAGGGCTGTAAAAAATCCTTCGCGGTAGTTGGCCTTTCCGGAGGCGTGGATTCTTCGCTTGTTTGCTACCTTGCCTCAAAAGCGCTCTTGCCGGCTAATGTATTCGCATACCTTATGCCATATGTGCGCAAC
>JBDRDM010000032.1:0-2027 GCA_043820675.1 Microcaldota archaeon | reverse complement strand
TCTTGGATATTACGAGAGCGCAACAATCACGGAAGCCAATAACCTTTACCTATACGTTGGGAATATATTCCCGGTTACCGCAAACCCGAAAACCGCCCTGGATTTGACGGTTAAATCGGGTGCAACCCCAACACCCACAGTATCCCCCGACCTCCCGGATCTCATGGTTGCAACCGTGGGGACATGGGAAATAACCGTTGGCAAGGTCGCGGATATTCCAGTTACTGTCGAAAACCACGGGAAGGCAAAATCACCTGCAACTACAGTAAAATTTGGCGAGTACATGAGCGGATATAGGAACGTTCCGGCTCTCGCACCAGGTGAAATCTACTATATGACCGTTTCAGTGGTAGTTGTGAACCAGCCCGAAATCAAGATTAAGATGACGGTCGATGCCGAGAATGCAATTACGGAAAGCGTGGAGACGAACAACGAATTGACATATTCCATATACCCTAAAATCATACCATCCCCAAGCCCTTCCCCGACACCTGCACCATTCAGCCCTATGAACTACGATATAATCATCAAACCCAAATACGCAGCCTCGCCGGAAACGATAAGGCTATTCGACCAGGCAGATAGGTGGAGGTTTGTAGGTGTGCAAAGCGGCACGCAAACAACAATAACGGGCTTGGAGGATTCGATAAATTATGATTCGGATTTCAACGATCTTGCGTTCAGCGTCGTTTACCTGGATACGGACAGGATAGTTGTTGCGATCACAGGCTGCAACACAGCTGCCAAAGATGCAGTAGTATTCAAATGGACAGGCGCCCTTTGGGGAGGCACATTCAAAAAACTAACTGTGGAGGAAACGGGCCAAACAATTCAAGGAGAGCAGCCCGAAATCGAGCTATTCCCCCAGTGCCAAGGCAACGTAAACCAGTTCCGGACTGTGAAAATATCAGACTCAGCATAGGCGGGACATGAATACAAACAAAAATAATGGGTGAAATCGCATGAACCAGGTAAAAATAATGTTCGGAATGCTGCTCTTGCTTGCGGCAATGGCACTAGCAGATGGAAGCGCATCGGGCGGAGGAGGCCAAGGCGTTTTGGAATCTACCCCCACCTACAAAGCATATTCCGGAATTGGCAGCTACGCCCTTGGAATTGGGGAATCGATCAAAACATCAGATGGCCACCAGATAAAAATCACTGGGATGAGTTCAGCCTCCGAATCAGTTGGGTACGCGCAGGTTGCAATTTACGACGAGTTCGGAAATCTAGAGGAGAAAACGCAGGTAACCAGAGGGGATAGCATCATCATTAAAGGCGGCGATATCCGGCTTGGGATAGAAAAAATTATTTCCGAGGCGAGCGCGCTCAAATCATATGTCACCGTGAATCTTGAGGAAGCATCCAGCGCAGTTGTAACTGCAGGAGGCGCTACAGGGGAGGGTTATACAGTTAGCATGCCCATTGCAATCAAGCCGACGGTGATAAGGCCAATTGATGTTGGTATCGTGCCCGCTGGCAGGCCAATTAGGGTCAGCGTCGGTCCATCAGACGAGATGCCCCCGCAGCCACCAGGGGATGATTTGCCAGGCGGGGAAAACGCAATCGTAATCAAAATTTATCCGGGATGGAATCTGGTGTCATTCCCAAAATACTGGCTTACGACTTCCGTATGCAGGGGCGAAATATGCCCTGCGATGGTAATGGCACCGACCCTTAAGGTTATAGAAAATACCTGCAACACCAATACGCTTTGGCATTACGAGGGCTCTTCCTACAGGAAATATGAGATAGGGAGCTTCTTCAATCCGTCAATGTTCGGCTACTGGCTAAAATCAAGCAATGCATGCAGGATTGTCATTTCAGGTAACAATGACATTGAATGGAACGGCATGCAGCTGCAGCAGGGCTGGAACCAGATCGGAGCGCCAACGCAAAGTACGTCCTTCGAAAGGGTGAAGGGAAATTGCGATGCGACCTCGGGGCCATGGAAATACAATGCTCCTTCAAGGAAGTATGAAAAGGTGAATTTGCTCACTCCCGGCGAAGGGTATTTCGTTAAAGTT
>JBDRDM010000031.1:0-2298 GCA_043820675.1 Microcaldota archaeon | reverse complement strand
AGTCAAGGGCCATCGCTCCAATAACGGAAAATACGAAATGGAAAAGGGAATCCATAAAAATGCTCACTTGAAAGGGAAGAGGGGCTAGCATTGTAATGTTCGAGCCGGTTTTTATTCATTTGCACCTTTAGATCATCATGGCGGGAAAAAAAGATCATGCAAGGAAGGGCAAAGCGCTCGTTATCGGCAGGTTCCAGCCATTCCATGATGGCCATTTCAAGGCGATAAAGGCGATCTTTAAGGAGAACGGGCGATTGATCATTGCGATTGGCAGCGCCCAAAAGAGCCGCGAAATATCAAACCCATACACCTATGCGGAAAGGCGCGAAATGATCCGCAGATGCCTCATGAATGCGGGACTTTTGAAGCGCACGCAGATCGTCCCCCTTGAAGATGAGCACGACCACGCAAAATGGGTAGAAAAGGTGGGGTCCATAGCCGGGGATGCAACAACGCTCTATTCTGGCAACCTGCTTGTGCGCAGGCTCCTTAAGGACCGTATAATGCTCCGGCGCATGTCATCGGATGTAAAGATATCCGGAACGGCAATAAGGAGGATGATGGCCCGGCACGACAATAGGTGGAAGGAGTACGTGCCAAGGGAGATCCGCAAATATTTAGTGGAAAAGCACCTAATTGATTTGAGCCTTAGTAATAAGCGGTAGACTAGCCCATCCGCCCCGCCAAATAGGTTATTTTTCCAAATACCATTTGGCAAATGCCCGGGTTGCCTTGCCCCTATGGGATATTGAATTTTTCTCCTCTTTTGTCAGCCTGCAAAGGCGCAAGCCGGAGCCTTGGGGCCTAAAAATTGCCTCGTATGGCAATTTGGGGTTTTGGTATTTGGGAAGATCTGGCCTTGGAGTAATCACGCCCTTAAGCCTCCCAATAAAGGTTTTTGTGATCTTGCCATCATAGTAGGCAACTATCGTCTTAAAGAAAGCTCCCCGCCTCCTTCCGGCAAGAAGATTCAATATTCCCGCATAACCAATGGAACGGTATACGAATGATGGGAATGCGCCGGGAAAGTTTGCATAGGCCTCAAAATAAACGCCCGTATCCTCAGCAATTACGGGGCGCCTTGCCATGCCGTATGCAGTCCTTGCCTTTGCCTTTGCGACCTCCTCTTGGTCTTCGGAGCGTATTTCGTTAAGTTCAGCAGAAATTGGTATTACCCGAATCCCCTTTTTCCCCAAAATTTTTGATACTTCGATTATCTTTTCGGGATTCGATGATGCAAATCGGATGATTTTTTTCAAGGGAAGCATATCAACTACCATAGCAATCCTACTCCAAGATCACGATCCGCTGGCATCGGAAGTCCCCCGAAGTTTCGCAATGTATTTGAGGATCTCTTCAAAAAATAGGACCGAAGAACTCATTGCGGTGATGATGGCCCAATCCAAACCTGAGAGCGGAACCGTCTTGAATATCGCCTCAAGCACACCCGTTTGGACGATCAATATTTGGCCAAAAAGGCTTAGCAGAATTGCGCCGATAAGGTAGCGGTTGGAAAAAATCCCAACTTTCAGTAAGGATTCGTGATCAGCATGCCAGCTAAGTGCGGCAAACAGCTGGAAAAATATTATCGTGCTAAAGGCAACTGTTCGCGCCTTTGGAAGGCCACCTATATCCGAGTAGAGCCAGAAAAGTGCAAGCGTCCCAATGGTGATGACAAGGCCAATAAACGCGAGTTTTTCAAGCGCATTCCGGGTAAGAACGGGCATCGATGGGCTACGGGGCTTCCTTGCCATTATGCCTTTTGCCTTGGTATCCATTGCAAGTGCGAGTGCCGGCAGCGCATCCGTTGCCAGGTTCATCCATAATATTTGAATTGGCAGTAGGGGAGAATCCCAGCCCACAAGTATTGCCAAAAATATTACGAGCACTTCCCCTATATTGCAGGAAAGCAGGTATTTGACCGACTTCAAGATGTTGTCGAATACGATCCGGCCTTCCTCAACTGCCGCAACAATTGACGCAAAGTTATCATCCGTAATGACCATATCAGCACTCTCCTTTGCAACATCCGTTCCGGTTATGCCCATCGCAACCCCGATGTCGGATTTCTTTATTGCGGGAGCATCGTTTACGCCATCGCCAGTCATGGCAACGATCTCGCCCTTCTTTTGCAGGGCGGCAACTATCCGAAGCTTATGTTCGGGGGACACCCGGGCATAAACGGTCACGGATTCGACGATCCCGTCAAATTCGGAATCTGGCATCTCCTCAAGCTGCCTGCCGGTAAGGAAGCGATTCACCCCCTCCTTGAACATTCCTAGCTCAGCAGCAATTGCC
>JBDRDM010000030.1:0-16864 GCA_043820675.1 Microcaldota archaeon | reverse complement strand
GCTTATCTGGTGTGCGAGCCCCCTGAACTCGGCCGGGTGGTCGCATTTTACTGCTTCGTGCACTACGAATCCTTCCTTTTTGAGCATCTCTAAAAGTTTTTCAGCCAATTCATCCCACCAGTATATCCCTTATCCTAAGGTGAGGGCTTCCCGTCGTAACCGGCGCGCTCTGGCCGTCCTTTCCACAGGTTCCGGGAAGGAATTCCAAATCATCCGCTACCATATCTATGTTGTGGAGCGATTGGAGGATGTTGCCATTGATCGAGCAGTCCCTTACCATCCCCTTTTCCTCCCCGTTTCTTATGATGTAGCCGAATTTTGCCGCAAAAGTGAAATTCCCAACCTTTGGGGAAACCTGCCCTTCCTTGCAGCCAACAAGGTAAATGCCCTCCTTTATCCCATCGAATAACTCATCCTTTTGCGCATCCCCCTTCTCAAAATAAGTGTTGCTCATCCTCACGATTTGCCGGCTGTGCACATCCCCCCTGCCATTCCCCGTTAATATTCCTCCAAGCTGGCTGGCGCTTTCAAGGGAGGTGAGGTATCCTTTCAGTTTTCCCCTTTCCACAAGAATTGTTCCCTTTGCCCTTGTTGCCTCGTCATCGTATGCATAGGATCCCCAAAGGCTTTTTTTAATGATTGGCGAATCCTTTATGGTCACATGCTTTGAGCCGATTTTTTTTCCGAGCATTCCCCTAAGGCACGAACTTCCGTTCTTTATTCCGTCGGCTTCGCATGCATGCCCAACTGCCTCGTGTGAAAAAACGCCCGCGAGCTCCGGATCCAGGATGGCCGTCATTTTTCCCCGCGGACCGTGCCTAGCCTTCAACAGCTTGTTCGCTTCCCTTGCCGCCTTCCTTGCCCTTTCCTGGAAATTCGAAACAATCTCGTATCCGCCCCTTTCCTTGACCTGCTCAAAAGAGCTTTCGATGCGGCTAGCATCCTTTGCAAAAACCTGCGCTGCCGCGCCGGTTCGAATGTCGTTTTCCTCGATGAACGCCCCATGAGAATTTATCGTGAAAATCAGCGAATCGGTATCGTAGTAGGTGAGGCTGGTGTTGCGGACTTTGCCAAATCGCGCTGCTTTTTCCGCTTCCCGCAGCATGGAAATCTTTTCCCCGAATTCGTAGTCCGCGGGATTCCTTTTAACCCTGGCTGGAATTTTTGCCCTGTTTGCCTGGGGGCTTGCAATCCTCGCTTTTCCTTTCCCCTTTCCGGCGAGCTTTTTTGCTTCCTCGATAACCTTGGGATAATCGGCGATGGAATTGCTGCTTGAAAACCCAAGCGATCCCCTGCTGAGCATCCGGCAGCTGATGCTTTCGGTCGTCCCAACCCTTGCGGATTCGATTTTTCCATCCTTTAGCGTAATGGAAGTGAATTTGCTCGTCCCGATGACGGCATCCGCATACCGGAATAATGAAAGTATCCCCGCCACCTTATCCGCCGCAGCTGAGGCTTCCCCTAAAGACCGTTCCGCGGTTTTTTCAAAATGCATTGCCCTTCCTCCCCTGCCTTTTCCCATGCTTTGGTTCATTTTATGCGAACCATTTTATATTCGCTTTGCTTCTTTGCTCTCATGCTGCGGATAAAGAACATGGAAATGCTCGTGAAATACGGTTCCGAACCCCATAAGCGCAAAGCAATTCTGGAAGTGCTCGAGGAGACATTGAATTCGCTTTTACCCGAGCGACTTCTCAGGGGAAAAATATCCTTCGACGGCAAAAATATTTCGATAGAGGGCAAACCATTCCATCTCGAGGGCAAGCTTTTCGTGATCGGCACAGGCAAGGCCGCCGGGAAGATGGCGCAAACTGTCGAGCAAATCCTTCCAGTCGAGCGCGGCGTTGTCAGCATCCCCCGGGGCACTGCCAGGAATTGCAAGTGCGAAAAAATCGAGCTGGTTGAAGCTTCCCACCCCTTCCCGGATGAGGGAAGTGTGCTTGCCGCGAAAAAAATAATCGAGCTTTCCGCGCAGGTTGGTGAAAAGGACCTCGTGGTGTGCCTGATTTCGGGCGGCGGCTCATCGCTTCTCGCCCTTCCCGAGGAGGGCATAAGCCTTGATGACAAGATCGATGTCACCAAGCGGCTGATGGCTGGCGGCGCCGACATAATCGAGCTGAATTCCGTTCGGAAGTGCCTTTCCGCAATCAAGGGCGGCAAGCTTGCGATGCATTTCAAGCATTCTTCTCTAATCAACATCTTCATATCGGATGTGGTTGGCAATCCGCTGCCGGTAATCGCATCCGGCCCAACAGTGCTTGACCGCTACACATACTCCGAGGCCAAGGATGTCCTGAAAAAATATCAAATGTGGGAGCCCGATGAGGACTATTGCCGCATCATCGAAAAGGGCATCATGGTGGCTAAATTGCCCCTCAACAAGGAAAAAATCAAGCCGAGAATCAGCAATTTCGTAATTGGCGATACCAATCTTGGCGTTCAGATTGCCGGGAACCTGATCAAGAGCCGGGGCTTTGAGATCCGCAACCATTTTGAGATCAGGGGAGATGCCAGGGATGTGGGGAAGAAATTTGCAAGCCTGCTCAATAAGGGGGAGAGCTTTGTTGCCGGCGGTGAAACCACCGTTTCGGTGGATGGCGATGGCATCGGCGGCAGGAACCAGGAGCTGGCCCTTTCCGCAGCCATGCACATGAACAAGGGCGCACTCGCCTCGATGGGCACGGACGGAATTGATGGGGTTTCGGATGCCGCCGGGGCAATTGTCGATCATGGCACGAAGGAGAAGGCGAAAATCGCGGGCCTTAGCATGGCCGAATACCTCAATTTGAACGATTCCTACACTTTCTTCAAGAACCTAAAGGACGGATCCATAATTACGGGCCCCACCGGAACGAATGTTTGCGACCTCATTATTGGACTTGCTTAAGCACTGTATTCGTCCGATGCCCCCCCTGATTAATAATACCCCCCGCCAAATATTATCTTCTTGCCTGCAGGCGAAAATCATATGCTCAGATTAGTGTTCCTTGGGAATTCCGCAGCCATGCCAACGCCGGCATCGAACACTTCATGCTTTGCATTGAAGGCCGGCAGCACATTCCTTTTCGATTGCTGCGAGGGTGCCCAGCGCCAGATGATGAAATACGGGATCAGCTATGCGAAGGTGAAGTGCATATTCGTAACGCATCTTCATGCCGACCACTTCCTTGGAATTTTAGGGCTCACACAGACGCTCAACATGATAGGCAGGCAGGAGGAATTGCTGATTTTCGGCCCTGTTGGCACGAAGCAGTTCTTCGGGGACCTATTCCATCTAAAGCAGCTCCGCTTGAATTTTCCGGTCAAAATAACCGACATCCCAAAGGCAAAGAAAAAGGTTTACCGCGACAAGCTGATACGCGTGGACGCATTTTTAGTCAAGCATAATGCTCCGGCACTTGGGTTTGCTATAGAGGAGCAGCCAATCAACAAATTCTACGAGGATAAGGCGCGCGGGATGGGGATCAAGGGCAGGCTGTTTTCGGAAATTCAGGAGAAGGGGGAAATCACGGTCCACGGCAAGAAAATCAAATTGGGGGATGTGACGTTCCTGAAATACGGCAAAAAGATAATCTATTCCGGGGATACTCTTCCAACGCCTGCGGTCGTGAAATATTCAAAGGATGCAGACCTCCTGATACACGATTCCACCTTTTTAGATGCACAGAAGGAAACCGCGAAGGAGAAATTCCACACGACCGCAAAGGAATGCGCGGAAATTGCAAAGAAGGCAAACGTCAAGAAGCTCGTCCTTACGCATTTCAGCAACCGGTACGAAAACCTGGAAGTGCTTCTAACCGAGGCAAGGGCCATATTCCCGGCAACGGAGCTTTCAAAGCCGGGACTTGAGGTTTTGGTTGGATGATCGTCAATAAAGGAACCAAGGTGACGGCTTGGGGAGTACCCCTATTTCTTGATGCATTTGCTTGCATGGATCGCCTCTGTTTCCGGAGTTCGGGGATGAATTTGCCGTTTAACCATAATAAGAGAGCGTCCCATAACTGATTCAAAATGCTTTTTGCAAGCACCCTGACATTGTGGGCAAACGCCCACAATAGGCACGCGCGGCGCCGCGTGCCGATCCTTTGCTCTGAAATCCTTGAACCATAGCGGTTTGCAAAGCCGCCGAACATCGCTTCAATCCTGCCACGATACTTCCGACGCTTCGCGTCGTCGTAATTCCTCCAAATCACGCTGCGGATTCCGGGAAGCCCGAACCTTGTTATGAGTCGGATGGTGGCGCGAATTATTTCGTTAAGGGCAATGCCAATTACCGGAACAACGTCTATTCCGACAGCTGCAAAATGGGCCGCACGCTGACAGAATTTTACTGCACCGCAAACGGGATGGAAAAGGCTTCCTATAGCTGCAACGAAGGCTGCTTCTTTGGCGCGTGCAAAGAAGAGCCACAGGACATCATTTCCCAGATTGTCAGATTCGTTTCAAACCTATTCGGCAAACCCGATCTCTCAAAGCAACCCGGCGCAAATGAATGATGGGGAATAAATTCGCAAGATTCGCTTGGCGCCAGGAGCAGGGCATTTCTCCAGGTATTGATTTGGGAAGTAAAACCCAACACTTTTATACTTTCCAGCAGTTATCAATCCGATAGTTATGAAGCCTGATTCTGGGGAGCTAAAGCTAGCTAAGGTTAGCTCCAAGAAAATCATAAGCCATGAGGGCTGGGTCTACAATGTTACGACGCAGACCGGCAATCTTTTGGCAAACGGCATTCTCGTTTCCAATTCCGGGGGCCTTGGCACCCCGCCGCACCTTCGCATTGAAGCTGGCGCCATCCACAAAGCCAACCAGGGCGTCCTTTACATCGACGAGGTTTCTACCCTTAGGCCAAAAGCGCAGCAGGAGCTTTTGACCGCAATCCAGGAGAAAAAATTCCCCATTACCGGCCAGAGCGAACTTTCCTCAGGTGCGCAGGTGAAAAGCGAGCCCGTGCCCTGCGATTTCGTTCTCATTGCAGCCGGCAATTACCAGGACGTCCGGAACATGCACCCCGCGCTCCGCTCAAGGATTAGGGGCTATGGCTACGAGGTCTACATGGAAGAGACCATGCCCGATACGCTGGAAAACCAACTCCGGCTCGTGCAGTTCATCGCGCAGGAAGTCAAGAAGGATGGCAAGATCCCGCATTTCGACCAGTCCGGGATACGGGATGTGATTTATGAGGCAAAGAAGCGCGCGGGAAGGAAAAACCGGCTGACCCTAAGGCTTCGGGAGCTTGGGGGCCTTGTGCGCGCAGCTGGAGATCTTGCCCGGGAGAAGAAATCGCCGATAACAACTTCTATCCATGTCAAGGGCGCAAAGCGCCTTGCACGCACTTTGGAGCAGCAAATGAGCCAGCAGTTCATCGATGTAAAGAAGGATTACCGCGTTTTCGTTTCCGAGGGTTTTAAGGTGGGGCGCGTGAATGGCCTTGCGGTCATGGGAGATTCGGGCATCATGCTCCCGATCGTTGCCGAAGTTGCTCCCGCTGCAAGCAAGCTCGAGGGCAAGATAATTGCAACCGGCAAGCTTGGTGACATCGCAAAGGAGGCCGTTGAGAACATTTCCGCACTCATCAAAAAGCACATCGGCAAGGACACTTCAAATTTCGACATCCACGTGCAATTCCTTCAGACCTATGAGGGCGTCGAGGGGGATTCCGCTTCCGTTTCCGTTGCAACCGCTGTTCTTTCAGCCCTGGAGGGAATTCCCATAAGGCAAGGCGTTGCAATGACCGGCTCCCTTTCCGTTCGGGGAGAGGTGCTCCCTATAGGGGGCGTGACCCAGAAGGTCGAAGCCGCAATCGAAGGCGGCATCCAGGAGGTCATCGTTCCCGCAACCAATATCGGGGACCTTGTTTTGGAAAAGGAGCAAAAGGCAAAGGTAAAGATCACCCCCGCTGAAAGCTGGTCGGATGTCCTCGAGGCGGCGCTGATGGATGGTCCCAGGAAAAAGCAGCTCATCTCCAAGATCAAGCGCGAAATCCTTGCGGGCAACAACGGCAATTGAACGACCAAAATCCGCAATCCGCTTAACGCACTTTCCCCACAGCCTATTTCCCCGAATAATAACGTTTTTTAATGGAAATTTTATAATCTGGGTATGCGCTTCTTCCTATCCAAATTCGTTTCCGTAGGCCTGCTGTTTGCGATCCTTCTGGTTACGGTCCACCTTCTTTTTTCTTATCTTTCAATTCCCGGGATCGTTTCCGTGATGTTTGCGCTTTTCCTCCTACTATTGCTCTGGTGGACGTCGGCTGACATATATGACCGGGTTTTCCGGAAGGTCTACGGCGTGAAATGGATCCCATTCAAGGCCCTTGAGGATTACAGCTATCCGCTATCCGCGTACCTGCAGGAATTGCTGCGCAAGCACGACCTACATATCAAAAAGCTCGGATTCGTGGATGACGATAGGCCCATTTGCATAACCTACGGCGAAGGAAGCAACGGCATCCGGCTGATCATTAGCTCGGGCGTTTTGCACCACCTTGACGAGCATGAAATGCAAGCCGTCATTGCGCATGAGGTAGGGCACATGGTGGTTGGCGATTTTCCGGTGCTTACCGCTGCATATCTGCCCGCGTTCCTGCTTTACCTTCCTGCAAAGGCCTACTGGAGAAACAACCGTTCTTTCAGACCGCTCATGCCCGTTGGGATGGCCTTTTATTTCCTCCACCTGCTTCTTTCCCTTCCGGTTTTGCCCCAAAGCCGGCTGCGCGAATATTACGCGGACGAGTTCGCATCCGCTGCCTCAAATCCCAACAACCTCGCGGTTGCAATAAGCAAGATTTCACTGGCATTCATCTCCCAGAGCGGAAGGAGGAAATCGGTGAATTTCATGGAGGCCGCAAGGCCTTTTTCGATCATCGATTACAAGAATGCGCGCAATCTTGCGCTTGCGTACCTTAGCCGGAAGGGAACCGGAAGCTGGGCGCTCATGGAAAACCTCGTCATCCAGGATCTGTACAATCCCTGGCCGGCGCTATTCGAAATCAATTCTAGCCATCCCCTGCAGGGAAAGCGCCTCGTTTTCCTTTGCCTCAAATCCGAGTCCTTGGGCGGCACGCCAATCCTTGATTTGCAGCGCATGTATGCTTCGAAAATAACAGGAACGCTCTTCAAGCTGAATTTCATCGAGGATTTCATTGTTTATATGATCGCTCGCTTCTCGCCGTTCCTTATCCTTTTGCTTTTAATCCTTGGGCGGTTCTATGACAAGAGCTACGCCCTGGGGGTGATCGCGCTCCTCTACGGGCTTGGGGTGGCGCTCCTTTCGCTCTATTCGTTTTCCTACGTAAAATTCCGCAACCAGACGATCCGTGAGCAGATGGAAGACATCTATGTTTCGCCTATCCGCGGCAGGCCACTCATACTCGAGGGCGTCATACGCGAGAAAAGCTCTCTTGGGCTCGATCTCCCGGAGGATCTTATCTTTGCCGACCACTCCGGCGAAATCTTCATCGGCCCGCGCTCCCTTATGCCCCTTGTGATCTCGCCCTATATTTCCGCAAGCTCGCTCATGAAGCTAAAGGATAAGCGAGTTCGCGTGAAAGGCTGGTACATGCGCGGCAGGTACCCCAAGCTGATAATCGATGAGGTGGTTGCGGAAAATTCGATGCTTCACGCGCGCCAGCGCCTCTTCGATATGGGGCTTGCGTCCCTTGTCATTTCCGCGGGCATAATCCTGATGATGGTTTAGATTTGCGGGAATTGTTTTGGTGATGTTTTAGCCTGGATTGGATCCTCCGACAATGCCGGATATTTTATCCATTTTCCTCCGGCCGATATCCCCCCTCCATGTCTTAATTATTTCCTTTCCCCGCAGTTCCGGATTATCTTTATAAACCTGAAGCTGCTAAAGAATCGGATAGCATGGCAAAAAAGAAGCCGGCGGCAAGGTCGCAAGTCAGGAGGCCAGGATTGCGTGCCAAGAGGGCAATCGAGATGCGCGAGAAGCGCTTTATCGAATGGGACGAGGCCATGAAGCTTGGGGTCGTGGGGCTTGTTGCGGCGTTTGTTTTCCGGATATTCTACGATACTTATGTGGAAGGGATCGTGCCGAATTCGAACATCGCGCTTTACCATGCGATCGTTTTCGGCGTCGTGATAACATTCGTCTGGAAATATTGGCCGTGGAGGGGGGAGTGATTTTTTAGATGGGAAATTGCGCATATTGGATGCGCACTATGGAATTTGCAATCCGCATTTTCAATGAAACATTATTTTCCAAGGGGCGTTTTGGGAAGGTGCCGGATTTTAATTATCGGCTCGTGGTTTTCAATCTTATGGAAAAAAGCATTTAAACAATGTAAAAAGTGATTCTCATGGCAAGGGGAAAGGAACGGACTGTAATTTGCGCAAAATGCGGCCGCAGGACGCGAACCGACAAGGCGGTTTGCATAGATAAGTCCATCCTGCAAAACCCAGTTGAACGCAAGGACGTCCATGACGACCAGTATTTCTTCAAGCTCACCAAGAAAATGTGCTACTGCGCCTCGTGTGGCAAGCACCTTAGGATCTACGACAAGAAGATCAAGGAGAACATCCGCAACCAGGAGCGCGCGCAGAGGGGCTGGGGCTACCAGCAGTATTCGCCTCCCTATTAGCACTGGTGAATTCAGCACTGAAATTCATTCTTCCTTAGTTTCACAAAGCCCCTCAATACGCGCCATTATGGAAACTGTTTTCACCCGAAACGACCCTTCGCGTTCCTTTTAAACCAAAATCCCTTCCGCATTCCCATGGAACAAACCCCAATCGTTATTGGAATCCATGAAGGCGAAGCGCAAAAGGTCGTAGAGCATTCACCCACGCCAATTGCCGCATCCATGCCGGAAAATAATTCCTCCTCCAGCTCCACCCAAACTTTTACTCTCGAGGGCCAATTATTTGAATCCGGCAAAATCACCGTGGTGCAGGGCGCCACTTTCTGCCTTGACCTATCCGTTCAGATGCAGATGGTTTCCAGGGTGCTCCTGGTCGATGCAGGCAACGTCTTCAACCCATATTACATCCACCGCAATTTTAGGGAAATTACGGATGTGAAAACAGCGCTGGAAAACATAAGTGTTTCAAGGCCATTTACCATTTGCCAATTAAGGCAAGTAATTGAATTCGAGGCGGAAAAACAGCTTAATTCAGATTTCCGTGTTCTCATCATTCCCTGCATCGACGATTTGTTCTACGAGGACGGCCTTAAGGTTTGGGAGGCAAGGGAGGTTTTCCTGCAGACGATGGAATCGCTCGATGCCCTTGCCAAAAAGCAAAATATTTTCTGCTTCATCTCATTTGTCGGGAAATATTTCCGGAATCTGCACGAAGGTGCCAAGCTGCCTTGAGTGCACCTTTTTAGGCGTAAGCGGATCCTTGGCCGAGCAGGGGGGCCTCAAGCACAGCGCCCTGGAATAATCCACTCTAAAGTGTTACCAGATTGCTACAAATTGGTAGCTGATTGGTAACAAGTGTTAGGCACGAATTCATTCACCAATCGGGTTATACACTACAACTGGAATGTGATTCAATCAATGAGCCTTGATATCCTCTTCCAGATCCTGCAGATCCTGCTCATGCTCCACTTCATCCGCCATTATCTTCCTGATGATGTGATAGGTAATCGGATCTTTCTCCAACATTATTTTCTTCAAAATCTTGTTATAGACTCCAATTGCACACTGCTCTCCCTTGATATTTTGGGCCAATAGTTTCAACACATGCGGATCCGCCGGTTCATCATAACCGCAATT
The DNA here is from genome assembly GCA_043820675.1 of Microcaldota archaeon. Taxonomy (GTDB): domain Archaea; phylum Micrarchaeota; class Micrarchaeia; order Norongarragalinales; family SBBD01; genus JACRGC01. Next base: position 7,119 of record JBDRDM010000030.1, on the reverse strand, counting down.
GGTCTTTTTCATCCATTCCGCAGGATTGGTGATTGGTGTTCCTCCCAATTGGATTATCCTTTCAGCCAGCATTCCTGCATGCCTTTTTTCATCCTCCGCATGCTCGTTTAGCTCCTTTTGCACATCCGGCCTCATCGGCCCTTTTGCGACAAGTGCACCCACCCAATATTGGTAATGGGCAAGCCATTCATCCGCAAGCGCCTTATTTAGCAAATCCACTATTTCCAAAGCTCCCTCTCCGACAATTGCCTTTCCCGTTGTTCCCATGAAAAACACCCCAAAATAATCCGATAATGCCGTTAATCCATTGGCATTTATATTAACCTGCTTTACCGATTGAAAAATATTTCAATCAAACCAACCCTAACACCACAACCAAGCCAAGCAAGAGCATGATTATGCCTGCGATCAGATGCAGAACCCTCAGGTTGCTATCTTTCCACTGGGTTGCCTTCTCCACGCTTGCAAAGCCGAAATGAAGCAACAAGGTTATGATGATAAGCGGCAGTACAAAGAATAGGTTGTATAGCAGCAGAATCGGTATTGCCCCCATCATCGTCGATTTTTCTGCCAATAGCCCCAATATGAAAATATATGGCCCGCCAGTGCACGGAAGCTCAAAAAGGCAAACAACGAACCCCATCAGGAATGCACCAAAGGGAGAAGTGACCGAACCGAGCATTCCCTTAAGGGCAGGGCGCCAGCTTCTGGGAATTTCCATCACAAACCCGCCGCCGCCATACCAGAAGTAATCCTTGAGGTTTGCCAACCCGATTATTATGGCCAGAATGCCGACTATTTTATAGAACAAATACGAAAGGCCGGATATCTGCAATGCGGAAAACAGCCCCAAACCAAATAGGAAATAGCTTATGTAAATTGAGGTTGTGAATGCAAATCCCGAAACAAGCGCTTTCTTCTTATCTCCCGTTGCCAGCAGCGCTCCCATTAATATCAGAAGGACGGCTATTGCGCAGGGGTTGATTGAATCAACTAGAGCTGCGCCTATGACAGTTACAATAGACAGGGATTTGAGTTTGTCCTCCGATGTCGTTGCATTTGCCTTAATTGTTGCTGTAGGCCCGATTGTCGGAGTAGGGCTAGCATACGTTTCATTTGCTTTAATGGTGGCAGTTGGCAGACTACTCGGCGTCGCTAAAATTTCCGTCTCCAAATTTTCGATGATTGGCGTGTCGCCTACGATGGATTTGCCCCCTATGAAAACGGCTGGTACCCCTCTTCCGCCTTCCGGAACATTGTGGGCATCGAAATACTCGTTCATTAAAAGCAAATTTGTGCGATTCTGGTAAATCTCGTGTTTCCTAACAGTAAGTTCTGGGTATTTGGATTCAAGTTCATCAATCACCGGTTCTGCCCTTCCGCAATGGGGGCATCCGATCCCGTAAAAAAAATCAATTGAAACACCTTCGCCCTTAAATTCCACCGCCGATGTAATCGGCATTAGCATTCCTATAATCATTGAAAAAATAGCTAGCTGAATTATTTTACTCATACTTATACCTCAATAACGGCTTAGCAGGAACCCGACAATAACGCCGATTATAAACGCTTCAATCAAACCGATGTAACTATATCTGTACGCCCCCAATCCCTGGCGTTGGGCAGGCGGTTGGCTGTCGATGCCATAAATCTCCTTATGGCGCTCTGCTCTTTCATCACCGGTTCTTGGCGTCCCTTCCGGCATCATATCACGCTTATTTCAGTATCGAAATTCCGTTTCCCTCAATAAATTTTGTCTTAATGAACTTTTCAGCAGCATCAAGTGCGCTTTTTTCGTCGGTTAAGATCAACTTTATTCCTTTCTTTTGGAGCTGCATATACATCCTTATGCACATGTTTTTGCAAATAATAGCACTGCATCCGGTTATTTTCTTCATAACCTGCATTCTCAGGCCATATGGCGTGTTCGATGGCTTGTTCCTTATGCTTTTCCTTGCGATAATAGTGTTTCCCCTAAGTGTGAAAAATACGAAATATTTCGCCTTTTCAAAAAGTTCGCCGCTAACGGTCTTCTCATCCTCTGATGGAATGCAAATTTTCATTTTTTTCCTCCCTCTATGCACCTGCAATGTTTTTCATGCTTGCCGATGTGGTAATTCCCGCCAATTATGCATATTGCTTTACCCCTAAAAAGTGCTTCAGCAACCTTCCTTCTCCCTTCCTTGAGAATTCTTGAAAATGTCGGCTGGGATATTCTCATCTTCCCCGCAGTCTTGCTTTGTTCCGCTCCCTCAAAGTCCGCAAGACGTATTGCCTCCATTTCCTCGAAGGTCAATTCTATTTGTTCAAGTTTCGATAGCGGTATTCCTGCAGGCTTAAAATACGCGCTTCTGGGCTTTATCCCCACCTGCCTGCATTTTTTCGGCCTCGCCATATTCTCGCCTATAAAGAATGTATATTCATTACTATTTTATAAATTTATCTTAAACAGATTGCTTTTTTCCAATATTTTTGCCTATTCTGTAAGTTTCGGGTCCATTCTGAGTTCGCGCTGTATTTTTCCGATAATTTCCCGGAATATTTTGGAGTACCCCGGGTTTATCTCCACTACTGGAATCATTCTTATCGTCGAATCCACAAAATCCCTGCTATAGGGGATTTTGCCGATAACCGGTATTTCCTTTTGTTTGGCGAATTTTTCTATTTTCGAGCAGTAACCTTTTTCCAAGTCATATTTGTTGATTACGATCCCGTGCTTTATCCTGAAGTGCCCCGCCAGATACAAGACCCTTTTCAAATCATGGAGGGCCGATGGCGTGGGTTCCGTAACTGCGACTATGTAATCGGTTCCCATCAATGAGGCAATCACCGGGCATCCGACACCTGCAGCAGAGTCGATGAGGATGATTTTTGCTTTTATTTTTTTATTGAATTTTTCAGACTGCTTCCTGACCTCTGCAACGACTTCCCCCGATGCCAATTCCCCAAGTTTCAATTCCGATGAAAGCAAGTTGACATTATAATTTTTTCCAGCGTATATTTTCCCTATTTCCTTCCTTGTTTCGCCTATGGCGTTTACTGGGCAAGAAACAATACAGGCTTTGCACCCGATGCATAGCTCCTTTACAAAGGCGGGGCGTCTTCCTTTAACAAAAACTATCGCGTTTTGCTTGCATACCGAAGCGCACTTGCCGCATTTGATGCATTTATTAAAATCCCATTTTGGGATTGGCTGGTGAACTATGCAGCTAACCCTCAATTTAACTGAAAGCAACAGGTGATCGTTTGGGCATTCGGCGTCTGCATCGACAAGCATTGTTTTTTCCGTTTTTGCAAATTCCACTGCCAAGGATGTGGCAACCATTGACTTGCCTGTCCCGCCTTTTCCCCCGGTTACTGCTATTTTCATGGTTTTGGCCTCTTTCGCTTGTAAATTTCCTCCAAATTGATTGGTTCCACGTCCGGCAATTTGGCATCATAGACGCATTTTACGTTCCGCAAACCCCTGAAGGCATTCTTGATCTCTTCCATTTCTGTCCTGCATAAGGCTTTTTCCATGCACGGCCTTAAAGGTGTGTTTATCTGTATCTCGTCCGGATCGATCCACTTTGCAATCGAAGCCAATTGATCCGCCGATGTCTTGTTTGCTTCGATGAACATTATCTGCAATGCGAATTTGCCGTGAAACTCTTCCCTGAAAGTTTTGATGGCTTTCAAATATTCATTAAAATGCATGCCTTTGCAAGGCCTGTTGATTTTTTGGAAAATGGCTTCATCGGGTGCGTCCAATTTTACCACGACGATATCTGCCTTGCAAAGGATCTGCCTCACCTCCTTGAAAGGTAAAAAGGAGGAATTTGTTATGACTGCTATCGGAAGATTGGTGATCGTCCTTGTGAAATCTATCATTTTTCCAAGGTTGCTTGCCAATGTAGGCTCCCCCGTCCCCGAAAATGTTACGACGTCCGCTTTTACACCTTCAATAGCTTTCAAGTCTGTTTCCAGTTTTTTTAAGGTTATGAATTCCTTTCTTGTGCAAAGCAGTTCGCCGCCGCCCAGCTGGCAGTATGCACAATTGAATGAACATGCCTTTTTTTTACTGCAAATCGGATCTATCCCAAGTGACCTGCGAAGCCTCCATGAAGCAACCGGGCCATAAACTGCCTTTATATTTGATGCTCCTTGCAAACGTCATCGGTCCCCGCTTTCCTTGCCTTTTTGGCCTTCCATGAGCCAAACATTTCCCTTACTGTGCCTGTCCGATGCACATAAACGCGAATCCCTAGCTTCTTGCATAAATCAAGTGCCCTTGGCCCAATACCTTCGCATAGCAAAATGCTTGCACCTTGCTTTTTCAAGAGGTCCGGCGGGAGGTCTGCCCCGCCCATGTGCTCGCTTGTATTGTCGATTATTTTTTTCACGTTCCCCTTTTTATCAAGAAAAGTGTATGTTTGGCAAGTCCCAAAATGCTTGGCGACAGCATCATTAAGTCCTTTTTTTCCATTTGTTGGGATGACCATCATTATTTTCGGTTCCTTATTTGATTTTATCAAGTTTGTTATCCAAAAATTTTTTCAATGCTTTCTTGACCGGCCCGCTCCCTTTGAAGACTTCGACCCCAAATTGCCTGAAAACATCCAATGCCCTGGGGCCGATATTGCCTGTTATAACTGCATTCGCCCCTTCTTCCACAACTGCCTGTGCGGCGGCCATTCCGGCTCCGCCGGGCTGCTTTGCGCTTATATTTTCTAAAGCTTCTGTTTTGACGATTTTTTTTCCTTCTACATTAGCCAATACAAAATAATTGCATCTTCCGAATATCTCGCTAACTTTGCTTTCCAGATCCTTCCCGTCCGAACTGACCGCTATTTTCATATATATCGCCCTTCACACAATTTTCCCCGGACGCGGATTACTTAAGTTCCTTGAGCTTATTTTCTATCTCCTGTTTTTCCGCTTCGATTTCTTTCAATTCCTCTACCAGGATCCTCTTCCTTTCCTCAGCTGTCGGAGCCTGTGCTTCTATAAATCCCGTCCCCCTGTTGCGCCCAAAGCCAAACCCTCTTCCAAAGCGACCGCCAAATCCCCTTCCCATGGCCGCCCCATATCTCCGCATTCTCCCGCAAGGCCAATTAGATTCTCCAAATGGCCCCGTTCCATCCATTCCTGGCATTTCAATCCACCCGTATACTTTTATTATGAATATATATTCATAATGCTATTTAAAGCTATCGTTCCATTTTTCAAATCCTTAGTGGGCGTTTATCGATTGCCATTCGCATAAAAATTTAAAATGAAAACTAGCTTTTGGATGCGTTTTTTTCAAAGCAGGTGCAGGCTTAGCGCCATTACGAGCATGCCCATTATTATGCCCAGAATCGATGCATGCCCGCCCTCGCAGTTTTCGAAGCACAATGGGAGAAGCTCGTCGAAACTGATGAAAACCATTATCCCCGCAACGAATGCAAGTGCCAGTGCAAGTAATGAGGGAGTCAGGAAAGGCATTAGGAACAGGACGCCGAGGAACGCGCCGAAAGGCTCCGCCAAACCGGCTGCCAAGGAATATAGGAAAGCTTTGCGTTTGCTTTTCGAAGCGCAGTAAACAGGCATGGCTATCGCGATTCCTTCAGGAATGTTATGGATCGCAATCGCAAATGCCAATGCCAAGCCAAGTCCGGCACTGCTCGTCGCGCCGAGAAAAACCGTCAATCCTTCCGGAAAATTGTGGATTGCTATCCCGATTGCCGTGAAAACGCCTGCAAGCATGAGTTTTTGCTGCCTCAACCCTCGACCGAAACCCTGGCCGCCGCCGCGTCCCTGCCTTTCGCCCCGACTATTCGATGTTCCTCCCATCCAACCAAGGTTTGCGTGCGATTCGCAAGGGCTTGCATTCATGCCTACCCGCTCGCAAATGTAGGCGTGCGGAACAGCAAAATCGATTAAAGCGATCACGAGCATTCCCCCGAAGAACGCCGCATTTGCTGCGATGAAACCCGCTGACGCTATTGCGGAGCCCAGCAACTCAACGAATGAAACGTAAATCATTACGCCGGCGCTCAAGCCGAGTGCGAACGCAAGGCCGCGATGCGTGAAGCGGCCAAAGAGCAAGACGAGTGCTGCGCCAAGTGCGGTGCACAAGCCCGCAATAAGTGCAAGAAAGAGCGGGAATGCTGCTTCTGATAAAAGCATAGTTAGTCCTTTTAGAAAACTGTTGAATTTTCGAACAGTGAAAATAATGCAGAACTTATTATTAAAATCCGTGTTTTTTCATATTTCATCTATTAGGTTTAGAACAATGCTTTTGAAGCTAACGCTGGTTTTATTTAGAATAAGCGCCTTGGCCGGGCGAAATTATTTGCGTATTGGGCGCTTATCTGGTTTCCCCGATTTTTTTCAGAGCCTCCTGCGCCGCAAGCTCCCTCATTTCTGTTCCGGGGCTTTGCTTCCTTAGCTCCATCAGTTTGGAGGCATTCGAATAAACCAGATCTCCAATGTTTCCAAGCAGCGTCCCGGCCTCAAGGGGCGTATCCGAGGCCATGAGCTGATGGAAAAGGCAAGCAGCTCCCACGTTCGCAACAAAATCAGGTATTATGATTTTTCCCCCTTCATGGAAAATGAGATCGACCCCATCCGTTAAAGGATTGTTTGCTCCTTCAATTATTATTGTTGCACCGATTTTTTCCGCGGTCTTGTCATTGATTAGCCTCGAGCCCGCTGCAGGCACGAGAATATCTGCATCCAATGAAAGTATTCCTTCACGTTGCATGCTTATTGCCCTTTTTGGCGCCTCCTCCAAATTCAACCGCCTTCCCCCAACCCTGCTTCTAAGCAATGCCGGTACATCCAGCCCCTCCGGATCGGCAAGCCCGCAAACCTCATCGGATACCCCAACAACCTTTGCGCCCGCCTCGTGTAAATATTTTGCAACACCGCCTCCCCCCTATTTACTTTTGCGAATCAATCACCCGAAACCACCCCCAGATTCGAATAAAAGCGCGCATTTTCCTTCCAATGCGTGGCGGAAATGGCTTTAGTAAGATTAATAAGACCAATCTTGCAAATAAGATATGGTGGTTTCCATGGCGGAAATAGTGGAGCTTGGGACAATAAGCGCGCGGGGGCAGGTTGCGATACCGGTTTCCATTCGCAAGGAGATGG
>JBDRDM010000029.1:0-3322 GCA_043820675.1 Microcaldota archaeon | reverse complement strand
AACGATTGCAACTGCATTGGGGATGCGATGTGCGTCCTCATCAAGGATTTAAACGATACGTGCATCAAAAGCCAGCGCAACAACACGTTCATGAAAGAGGTGTGGGTCTCATGAGGGGATTCTTTTCCTTTGTTGCAATTACGCTCGTCACGCTAGTGCTCTTCATGGCTTCCGCCTACCTGTTCTCCTTTAGGGACCTGCATGCGGTTTCGGAAAGGGACCTTGAAGTTAGGAAGGTTGCCGAGAGGATGGAAGATGCGCGCGCAGCATTCAACCGCACCCTCATAGATGCGGCATTCGATTCCGCATATGCGGTATACGGATGCGATGCATCATTGGATAACAACTCGAGCAACGCATCCTTTTTCACCGGCAACTTCACGAACTACATTGATTGGTATTTGGCGAACTCATCGGTTGCATTTTCAGATGGCATAGTTGTGAACTTCGCTGGCAATTTGATTCATTGCACTGAGCCGTTTGAACCGGACGACCTTCCCGGATCCTGCACCAACCTTACCAAATCCACGCAACCCCTTGGAATGGTGGGCGGTTTCCCCCTTCTTGCAAACGTCACGAAACAATATACGGGTTTCTTTTATACATTCATCATTTCCTCAAACGCTAACTATTCCTCTTTCGATATATATGAATTCTATGTCGACCTTGCAAGGACAACTCTTGGCTCCTCGACATATTTTGGCGTGCGCGTCCGGGGCATCTACCTTAACGGTACCCAATCGAATGCGACGATTGCGGTAAAGTGCAATTGATCGGTTTTGTTGTTAGTGTGCTGGACTCCAAGAAGCATTGATTCCGCCCATCTTCAACACATTTTTTTTAGTTTTGCTTCCGGCAATTGCGCATTCCCAAAATCCCCTATCCTGGCATTGCCTCTTTTTCGAAACCCTTATATAAACCGCATCAGTAACTACTGCGGGGGAAACTATGCGCCAAGTGGCGGTGCTTGTGGCGGTGCTTTTCATAGCGCTTATTTTCAATTCCATACTGCCAAGGCAAGCAGAGCAGGAGCTGGACCGCAATACGGTCGAGAAATTCATCATCGAGGATGCCAAGACCAAATACGGCGAATACGGCAGCTACCGGATCGTTTCATACCAAAAGCTGGAATCCAAATGGAATGTTGAATTGGACATTACCCTTACCTACAACACTGCGCCCGGAACCCCGCAGCAGTGCTCCAAAACAATGCGGCGCTACTACGAACTATTCCCGATCAGTTACAGGGAAGAGCTCTACAAGACGGACTGCTGATTTGGTTTTTAGGGTAGTTTGCGCTCTATGGGGCAAGGGGGGGCCCTTAAATCAGACCTAATTATTGAGGTTTGCTATTTTGAGAGCCATACTTGGATGCATGTGCATATCCCGCTCCTTTTATCCCGGTTGATTCCCTTAAAATTAACTAAAGAAACAGCCTGCACCTTTCGCAGAAATCCGATCCCTTCCTATCGACGAAAATGATGTTCGGGGAAAAAGTCATCACGCATTTCTTGCTCCTGCAATGCTCGATCCCTGCGATGTGCCCGATTTCGTGGATGGCCTCTTTTAGCACCCTTTCCTTAAACAGTTTGTCGCTGTGGGCCCTTCCGTAATATTTTTCATCCAGCCGGAAATGCGACATCACCGCATAATTGCCTCCCCGCTCCCCTAGGCCGTATATGAAATTCAGCGAATCCGCAAACATGTCGTAGGGGAATACCGCAAGAACCATGAACTTGCCCTCCTGCTTTGCGTGAAAATTGCCATGGAGGAAGGAAATGATCTTTTCCGCGTCCCATTTCAGCTTGTGGATGTCGAAAAAATCGTGCGGCACGTGGAGCAGCCTGTGGTTCAAGGTCACTTCCATGCCGAATTTTTTTTGGAGCTGCGCTTTGAGGAATGTGGAAAGCGGGAAATGTGATTCCAGTTCAACTAGCAATATTCTCATAGCCAAGGCCCGACCTTTCCTTAGAAAAAATCAGATTATCAGCATCAGCACGCCGATTAGCACCATGAACAGCCCAAAAAGCATAAGGCCGCCTTGCAGTATCACAACAAGCAGTTGCCAAATGCCAGCTCCCTGGAACCAGAAGTACCAGCTTCCCAGAAGCAAAAGGATGCCTAGCAGCAGTGATGCGATCCCGGGTTTACTAATGGCCATACTACACCCCCCTTCCCTTCTTTCCCAGCACGTATTTTTTTACGTACTAGTTTATGAAATCCTCCAAAAGCTCGACGGCCCTTTTGATGCTCTGCTCGATCTGCTTTTCGCTCTTTGCGCCCGAGCATATGACCTTCCCATTCTTGAAAAGCAGAAGGGTGGTGCCGATTTCCTTGAGGCGCATGATCGCGCCCGGGAACTGCTCAGGCTCGTATTCCACGTTGTCGACTTCCATGGCGATATTGAACAAGTCCAGCTCCACTTCGAGGTTCGCCGAAGCTACGATGTTCTCGACCTTGAAGCTCATGTTAATTTTCCGATTTTTCTTAGCCTTTTTCATAATAATCTCGCCTCCTCCCAATCGGGCTTTAAAAATTTAACTTTTTCGCTTTATAAAGGCTCCTCCCACGGCCAAAATAGGGCCCTTGGCAGGGGAAGGCTGGCTGAGGCTATGGTTTTGTTTCTTTTAGGCAAACCTGCGGAAAAATGCCCTCGCTTATTTACCCCAATACCCAAATCAGCGCAAACACGAAGGTGAATGTAACTAGCCATCCGACCTTTGGCCAGATCTTTTCCATGAGGATTATGAACAAGGAAACGCCAATGATTGCATCAATGCCAAAAAAGCCCGGAATCCACCCCCTGAAGGGAAGCAGCATGAACTCGTACGAAAGGCCCAAATGCATGTTCAGGATAATCAGGGTGGGCACGGCTATCCAAAGCATTACTAGCCAGTCATCCAGCGTTGCAAGGGTCGTTACCATGTTTTCCAACTAATGAAGCCCCGCCCTAAGTGCGAGGTAAAGTATCAATCCCGAAATGAAGAATGCAATGGAACCCGGGAAAAATTTGAAAAAAACCGCAGGCGCAACCATAATGAGCGCGAATGCGAATATGGGCCAGGGATGGTTGAAGAAAGAAAGCACCGTATCCGCCGGTGAAGTATCCATTGCATACCCCCTGGAGAATATGAGCAATAAAGCGAAGATTATCGATACCATTTGTATGGGGTCTGGATGGTGATGGATTACGGTCATGGTTATGTCATCCCCTAAAGAACACTACTATTTAGTAGTTACAAGTATTTAAACTTTATGTTAGCTCGTAGTATTCAGTATATTGGGGTCTTAATGCATCACGTGTTGCAGGGGGGAGTGGGGG
>JBDRDM010000028.1:0-5945 GCA_043820675.1 Microcaldota archaeon | reverse complement strand
TTCGAACTGCCGTCTACAGGTCCAAAGCCTGCCATGCTTGGCCGCTACACTACGGGGCTGGCCCTACACTTCTGAATTAGCGCCTTTAAATTCATTTCATTTAGGGGGCCTGAGCGCGAAAACGCAAATATTCCTTGCTTTTTTGGCATCCGTGCGTTGCCCATCCCTCTCGTAAAACAAGTCCCGTATGGCAAATCCAGCGCCCCGAAGTTTTGAAACCAGCTCATCTTTCCCGAAAAAATAATAGTACCTGTGCACAATTTTTCCGGCTTTTGGCTTCCAGCGCACATGCCCTTCCCTTTCCCCGGATTTGTTTTCCGCCCATACGGTGATGAAAAGGGTTGCCCCGGGCTTTAGTGTCCGCCAAAGCTCCCTTAGGGCGGAAAGATGCCCATCTTCCGGCAAATGGTGCAACACCGCCGTGCAGCAGGCCCGATCGAAAAACCCATCCCCGAACGGCAGGGAAATGATGTTGCCGCAAAGGACTGCCGCGTTATGCATTTTTTTTGCAATCAATCTTGATTCAGCGAATTTGAGCATTTCATGCGAGGAATCGATGCCATACGCTTCGCCGCACCTAGCGGCTATCTCAACAAGGTTGCGCCCATTTCCGCACCCCGCATCCAATACTCTCTCGGAAGCCATCAAATCCCCAAGGAAGAAAGCAATCGGGGCAAAGGGCCGCTGCCTGGATTCCTCCCAACTGCTGGCTATCTCGTTATATGCGTCCATATGACCACAGCTATTGCGCATTGATGCCAAAGTAAACCTCTAATTTTGCGCCATCGGGCTTTTGGAGCGCAACAACAACCTTATGGGGTCCCCTCTCATTTGTCTGCAGCGCCTCAAAAATCCGCCTCCTTTCGCCATCCTCGAGTGCCAGCCGGTTTTCCGCCATCCCGGATCCGTCAAGAAAAACCTCATACCTGTAAAGCCCAAAATCGCCTTCCCGATTTAATATCTCAAAGCCGAATGTGAATTTCGTCCCAATGGGGATTTCCAAGGGTATGGTCTTGTCCAGCAGGATTATTGCCGAATACCTATCGGTTCGTTCCTGGGAAATAAGCATCAGCATCACCGCAGTGAAAAGTATCGCGCTTACCAGTATGTAATTGAACGGTTGGAGCCGTACCCTGCCTGTGGCCGCCTTTTTCCCAATGCCCAATTTGCCTTCCGCTTTCCGCCCACCTATTTTCTTTACCATAGGAATCCACCGTAATATGTTTTTGCCTCTTATTAACCATCTGGAAAAGGCCCATCCTTTCCCAAACCGCCCAAATTAGGCCGCCTTTTTCCATGCGATAGCAAACCTTATTAGTACCTTGAAAGTTAATTTTGTTCCTTATGAAACCAGCAATTTCCATCCGGGACCTGACCGTGAAGTACGGTCGATTTGCGGCCCTCGAGAATTGCGCAATTGATATTTACGAGAACGAAATCTTTGGCATCCTTGGGCCCAATGGCGCGGGCAAGAGCTCGCTAATGAAGGTGATTACCGGGCAGGTGGAGCCGTTTTCGGGAAGCGCAAAAATCTGGGGCACGGACCTTGCCTCCAACCGCTCCGAGCTCAAAAGGATAATTGGACTTGTCCCCCAGGAATATTCCTTTGCGCATGATTTTACTGTTGAGCAGAATATTCGCTATCTTGCAATGCTTTACGGCTTTGGAGGCGAGGATCTAAGCCGCAAAACCGATTCGCAGCTTACCCGCTACCTCCTCAAGGGCTTTGCGTCCAAGCGCTCGGGGGACCTATCCGGCGGTTATAAGCGCCTCCTTAATTTTGCGCTTTCGACGCTGCATTCCCCCAAACTGCTGCTCCTTGACGAGCCCACGGTCGGCCTTGATCCGGACATCCGCTCGCAGGTTTGGGCAATCGTAAAGGAACTCAAGTCCCTTGGGAACACGATAGTCCTTACGACGCACTACCTCGAGGAGGCCCAATTCCTCTGCGACCGGCTTGCAATAATTTTCAAGGGCCGCATCCTCGTCATTGGCACTCCTGCCGAGCTGATTAGGCGCCACGGTGGCGAAACCAAGATCTACCTCGTGCTGGATGGGAAGGCCGAGTGGTTCCTTTCCCAGGCACGCCGCATAAAGGGCATACGGGCCGTTGATGCGGCAAGCGACCTTCTCACGATCACCTGCAACAATCTTGATGTGGTGGGCGTAATTTCGGCTATTGGTGGCGTCCTTGAGGGGGCAAAAGTGCGCATCAAAGACACCCTTGTGAAGGAGCCCACGCTTGATGATGTATTCAAGAATATAGTTGGAGCGGAACTTGGCGTGAAGTGAAATGGACATCATAACCGTAATGAAAATCGAACTGAAGTTCATCATGTCGCAGGGCTTTACATCGATCCTGATATTGCTCTACCCATTCCTTTTGATGCTCGTTGTCGGGCCATTGTTTTCCTCTCCTCATGCTGAAGGAGTCCGCATTGCGATCTATTCGGAAATCGAGGGCGGCCTTCCTGGGCTTGATGGCAGCGGGCCCGGCATGGATTCCCAGCAAATATATTACGTCCAAAGCCGCCAGCAGATGATGGGGGAGGTGTTGTCCGGAGGCGCGGTATTAGGGATCAGCATAGAGCGTGATTCTACCGGCAGGAAAAAGGCGCTGGTATTTTACGATCCCTCAAAGCAGATAGTTGCAAATGCGCTTGCACTCCAGCTGCAAGGGGCCATTGCGGATTCCTCAGCAGAACTCGTTGAAACAAACCTGGTTGCGGTTTGGAATAACATGCAGGCACTCTCGAGCGACATCGACATCAAGCTCGAGAGGATCCCGATGCTTCGAAGCTCCTTTAAGCAAAGCCAGGATAGGATAAGCGACCTTCAGCGCAACGTCCAGGAAAACGAGGCGGTTTCCACCTCCAATTCGCTATCCCAAATGCAAAACGACATCTATTCGATGCAGCAATCAATAGACCAGATGGCCGGAAAGCTCTATTCGTGGGAAAATTCCATAAACGATGCATCCAATTACGATTCCAAGCTCGCATACTATGATGCCCGCCTTGCATCCTCGGATTCTCAGCTCGCCTCCCTCCAATCCAGCCTTTATTCCTGGGACGCCAAGCTTGCCGCCAGGATAAGCCAGCTGGATGCGGCTGCAAATACCATTTCAACTTACCTGCAGGTCGTTAGGAATTTGAAGGAATCCTCCTCGGGGAGCACGTACGATTCCCTGCAGCAGGTGGAAAACGGCCTGGTGGATTCGCTCAATCAGGTAAATTCCGCAAGGGCGGACCTTGTCTCGATGCGAAGCGAGCTTTCGGGCATGCTCCAGCAGGTCAATTCTGCGCGCAGCGAGATTTCCTCTGCACGCTCCGATATTCAAACCACCCGTGCCCAGCTCTCCTCGAGTACATCGAATGCACGCAATGACCTCAATTACATGCGCTCGCAACTCAATGATGCATCAAGCAAGCTAAACAGTGCAACATCCAGCATCCAAAATGCCCAATCCAGCCTCTCCTCATTTAGCAATTTTGCAAGCTCCATGCAATCATATCTCTCACAGTCCGCATCCGAGCTGCAATCCCTATCAAGCGAGCTTGACAGCACCGAATCGCTCCTGCTTTCCGCTAAGAGCAATGTTGCGCAGTTCCTTGCTAACAATCCCCAGGACTACGCGCCCTCGAAATTTGAAAAGCTCCAGCAGGGCAGGCCCCTGCGCTACCTTGATTCACTTTTCCCTATGATTATCGGCCTTGTTTCGATGCTCTCCTGCCTCCTCCTTCCCCCGATCATGTCCGTGAAGCAAAAATCGCAGGGGCTCCGGACGCGGATGCGTCTTTCCTATGCCAGCCCCCTATCCATCCTTTTTGGAAGGTTCCTTGGCGATTTCATTGTCGGGCTCATACAGGTTTTGGTTATCACATTTGCAGGGAGCATTCTTTTTGGCATCGACCTAGGCAGCCATTATTCGGACCTTCTTGCGGCCCTGATACTCGCGCCGGCGGTATTCACCGCCCTTGGGATGCTCCTGGCCTCGTTTGTTTCCAACGAGGGCTCGGCCGTTCTATCCTCACTCCTCCTGAGCATGCCCATGCTCTTCCTTAGCGGGATAATTCTCCCAATTGAGCTCATTCACGGCACCTTCCGTTCGCTTGCCATGGCAATGCCCCTTTACAACATCGTCGAAATGCTTGCAAAAGTCACAATACGGAATGCACCGGGTTATGCTGTTCCCAACCTGATTGCATCAATCGGCTACGTTTTCCTTTTCCTATCCCTTTCGTACTTTATGTGGAGGAACAAGGATTAGGCAGGGGATGGTATTTGCTCATCATGCCCTTCACCAAAAGTATTATTAGCCATTTTCCCAAGAATAAGTGAGTGATGAATATGAAATTTGCCGGAATACTCCTTGTTGCATTGTTGTTCTTATATGGGTGCACTTCCAACACCCCTTCTGCTCCGTCCCCCTCAACGGCGATGTCGACAATCCCTTCAATCGTGGATTCGGTGGGGCCTTCCTTGGCCCCTACCCCGAGCAGTTCATCCTCCCCATCCATACCGGCGCCTTCCCTTGAGGCGTATGATAAGGATAAGCATGAGGGGGCGCTGCTTTCCGGGTACGTAATAATGCTCTATTTCCATTCGGATGCATGTTCCGATTGCATTAAGCAAAAAACGGTTATTGAAAATGCCCTTAAGGAAGCGGCATTTAGGAATGTGGCCGCTTTTGCCGTCAAATTCATATCCCCGCAGCCAAATCCCGATGAGGAGGCGATCGCACTGGTCTATGGCATTGCCTCGTCGGGGACCATACTGATCCTGGGAGAGGGCGGCGCTGAAAAGTACAGGGATTCAAGAACCCTAACTGAACCGGAGGTCATCGCAAAATTGGCAGGTGCCGGCGCGAAATAATAACGGATCTAATCTGCAATTCGGTTTTTAGCGGGAATACTTGCTTACGTTCAAACTCTTCCATATGGATTCATGGTTGCGCCCGTATTTTCACTCCATTTGCATAGGGGCAAATCCTCTTAGATGTCCTCAAGAATTAGCAGTGCGAACTTTTCCAGGGCCGCATCCTCCTGGCCCCTGCTCTCCTCGAACATCATGAACCCCTCCTTGATTTGCCTGAAGGAGAAATAGAACAAATATAGGATAACCGCCCCGATAAGCGGATAGGCGATCCTTGCAAGGTCGGGTATCCTTTCATAGAAATAGCCGTAAAGCACCGCCAGGAGCGTTGCCAGCGAGAAGATCATGGAAAGCACGATCGCGCCCGTTGCCATTCTCCCAAACCCCTGGATGGAATTTGCGCCCGAGGCGATCCGCACGAGGTCTATGTTTGTTTCGATCCTTTGCTTTAGCTGCATTTTGGAAGAAAGCTGCGGCGCTTGGGCCATCGCCCGCCTTTGCATTTCCGGCATGGGATGGATAGGTTTTAGCCATATATAAACATGGGCGTCCGGCCGCCGCAGCATTCTGATATTTTCGTTCCGTGCAGTCAATTCCGGAAGATTTTCCTATGCTCCCTAATCCGGCCCCAACCGATCCTTTTCGTGCACCTTGCGCGGCCATAATTCCGGCATCCTCCTGCACAGATCAGAATAGAACTTGATGAAACCCGCAGCCTCTTCGCGCACGTAATTTTCTATTTTCCCGTATTCCCGGTTCTCATACCAGCCCTTGATCATCGAGCCGTCGATTTTTTTATCGGTGAAATTGTGCATGCCGCAACCCCTGAACTGGCCCTTGTTCAGGATTACGAAAATGCTCTGCAAATCTATGGCCGGGAATTCGTAATTTAGCTGGTACTCATTCAGGTTGAACCAGCCGTACTGCCGTGACTTCTCTATAAGGAATCTGCGCTCATACCCCAAATTATTCCCTACCATTATGAAATCCCATTTCCTTACCATGGGGAGGAATTTTTTGATGATTTCTTCCTCGGAGCTCTCCCATTCCTTGAGTATCGTCAAATCGCC